>JAGALB010000010.1 GCA_017625405.1 Ruminiclostridium sp.
AAAGTTATAATATTTGTTCTTGTGGGAATTATGCTTGTCACAGGAGTAATTGCAACAGGCACCTATGGTCTTTCGGAAGAAGATATTGAAATTTGTGAGCGTGCTGTTTCTATTGAAGATGACTTTGGTTTTGATGGATTTGCTATTACCGATTATCCTGTTTCATTCTATGACGGAGATAACGACTATGTGGTTGTATGGGAAAACGACAAGTACAGCATAACCAGACGAAATGCCGTTATGGATTTCATAGTAGCAACCGCTTACCCTGTCGATGAGCATTATGAGGTGCTTACTCCTACAATAGAAAAGATGTCATCTCTTCTCGGTCTTTTAAGCATGGGAAACGGCAGCTACGGTGCTGACGAACACGTTACTACATTATGGCACGAGGCTTTTCATTGCTATCAGCTTACAAACTACCTTGAAAGCATTGAAAGTATTCCGCTTGTAGCAGTCGATGAAAGCCTTATTGCAGGAAATGCAGATACAAATGAACAGGCGGTAAGGTTATTTGAGCAGAAATCCGAGCTGCTGAAAAAAGCGGTTAAAACTGATGATATTGACAAGATAAGGGAATATATTGTAGAATATAAAAAGCTGGACGAGGAAAGAAAGACTCTGCTTTCCGATGAGGTTAATTCTGTTGAAGAATACTACACAAGAATTGAGGGCACCGCCTGCTACATTGAGGCTTGTGTATATAAATCACTTCTTCCCGACAGCTTTGAAAATAACTACATCGAAACTATCAGCGAATACGGCGGCGGTTCGGGAAAGTATTACAAAACGGGTATGGCTATGTGTATGATACTCGATACTGTTAGCCCCGAATGGAAGAACGGCTATAATTTTTCAGAACCGCTTATTAATCTTATCTATACAGAACTGGAGATATGATATGGAATACAAGGTGCTTGCGGCAGATGATGAAACAGAGCTTCTCGACGCTCTCGAACTCTACACCGAAAGAGAAAGCATAAAGCTCATAAAAGCAGATAACGGAATTACCGCACTGGAGCTGTTCAGGAGCGAGAAACCTCATCTTGTTCTGCTTGATATAATGATGCCGGGACTTGACGGCTTTGCGGTACTTAAGAAAATCCGTGAAGAAAGCAAAATTCCCGCTATAATGCTTACCGCAAGGGGTGAAGATTATGATAAAATTCTCGGACTTGAACTTGGAGCAGACGACTATATAACAAAGCCCTATAACCCTATGGTGGTTGTAGCGAGAATAAAGGCACAGCTCCGCAGAAATTATGACTACAAAGATAACAATGCCGTAGAAAGCAAGGAAATTAAATGCTTTGATATTGTTCTGAATAAGGACGAGGGTGCTGTAACAAAGGGCGGAAAGGCTGCCGAGCTTACCAAAACCGAATTTCTTATCCTTGAACTGCTTATGCAGAACAGAGGCAGGATTTTCACCAAGCAGCAGATTTTTGATTATGCCTGGGACAGCGGTTACATTGCCGATGACAATACAGTTATGGTACATATCAGCAACTTACGAGCAAAAATCGAGGATAATCCCAAAACGCCGAAAATCCTCAAAACCATAAAGGGACTCGGATACAAAATTGAAAAGGAGTAAGGCTTTGAAAATAAGAAAAAGCATTTTCACAAAGCTCATAGGCAGCTTTATTCTTTATGCAGTTGCTACTGTTCTTACATTTATACTCTGCCTGCTGCTTTCGGTAGTATTTATCGGAGAAGGCGATTTAAACAGAGTACGCCCAGATAATATTGTTGACGAGAACGGCAATGTCATCAATCTTGATATTGCACAGAAGATAGGCGGCTGGGTTGAAGAGTTGGACAGCAGTTATAATGTAATAAATATCTACGGCGAAAAGCAAAGCGAAGAAACCTCATATACAGGCGAGGATATTTTGGAACTTACCTCTGCCTATGGAAAAACCGAATACATAGGTTTTTATGTTCAGCCCGAAAACAGCTCAAAACGCTTTCTCTGCATTTATGACAGAGATGTTATGCAGCTGAATTATACTGTTGTTCTGAACGAGACAAACACCCCCGATGTATTCTGGCTTTTCTTCCCTCTTTCAATTCTTGAAATCCTGCTTATAAGCCTTTATCTTAAAAAGAAAATAAAAAATCCCCTGGACAAAATTGTTGAGGGAATGGAAAGTCTTAAATCAGGCGATGACAATGCAAGAATCGATATAAGAACCGAGGCCGAATTCGAGAAAATCGTCGATACCTTCAATGTAATGGCTAAGCAGCTGCAGACGGAAAAGACCGAAAAGGAAGAACTCACAAGAAAGAAAAACCAGATGCTTTTAGAGCTTTCTCACGATATAAAAACTCCTGTTGCGACTATAAAAAGCTATGCAAATGCACTGGAGGCAGGGCTTGTTCCCGAAGAAAAAATCAGCGATACCTACCGTCTGATTGACGCTAAAGCAAACAGAGTTCATAAGCTAACAGACGATATGTTTATGATGCTGAAAATGGATAATCCCGATTATAGAATAAATCCCGAAACAGTTAATCTGTGCGAATATCTGCGTCAGCTCTGTGCGGAATATTATGACGAAATTACAGAGGCAGGCTTTGAGTTCGTGATTGATATTCC
>JAGALB010000011.1 GCA_017625405.1 Ruminiclostridium sp.
ATATGCGAATTTATGATAATGGTCTTGCCCGAGTTTTTCAGCTTTTCGATAAGCTGCATTATTTCAAGTCTGCCTAATGCGTCAAGTCCTGCTGTCGGCTCATCAAGAATAAGTAAGTCGGGATTGCCGAGCAAAGCCTGTGCAAGAGCAAGTCTTTGCAGCATACCTTTTGAGTAGTTTTTTACCCTCGTTTTATCATTTTCAAGCCCCACAGTTTCAAGCAGTTTCGGGATTTCTGCTTTGCGTTCAGTTTTTGCGATTTTCTGAATACCTGCATAGTATTCAAGCACTTCATAGCCTGTAAGAAAAGGCGGGAAGTAGGGTGTTTCGGGAGAATAACCGATACGGATATTTTCAGCAATTTTAACTTCTCCGCTGTCGATACCCACAAGACCGAGTATCATTTTTATCGTGGTAGTTTTACCAGCACCGTTACTACCGAGAAAGGCGAAGATTTCACCCCTTTTCACATTGAAACTTAAACTATTGACAACGCATTTTTTCTTATAGGATTTTGTAAGATTAGTACATTCAAGCATATTCATTTCCTCCTTGCTGATTTCATTTTATAACAGCAATCTGAAATTCAGTTAAGGTGAACCTTAAGATTAGCTTAAGATTTTGGAAATAAAGAAACCGTACAGCTATAAGCTGTGCGGTTTCTGGTGAATAAAAAGGTAGCCGCTCCAAACTTTTGTTCGGATTGGCTACCTCTTATCAATTAACTGTCATCGTGTTTTTTTGGTTCTGTTTATTGTAATAAGGGATGCACAGGCTACTGCAAATACAATGACACTTACTGTAACACCTGTGTCAGGATTCTGGTCGGAAGGCGGTTCTAAAGTTTCGATATCCGCATTTTCTTCTCGTTCCTCAACTTCAGCAGGCTGTGTTGTATCAGTGTCTTCTTCGGTTACGGTTTCTTCAAGTGCAGTTGTTTCGTCCGGAACAGCGGTTTCGTCCGGAACAGTTGTTTCGTCCGGAACAGTTGTTTCGTCCGGAACAGTTGTTTCGTCCGGAGCAGTGGTTTCACCCGGAGCAGTTGTTGTAATAGGATAACCGGGATAGATAATTGAAGTTGTAATAGAGGGATTAGCTGTGGTGGTGTCGGATTCAGGCGGAGCATAAGGCGGAATATTTGTCTGCGGCTTTTCTACCACGATGAAATTGACACTCTTCTCAACATAATTTCCGCTTGCAACCCAGACCGTGTCTTGATATACTTCTTCCCTGTATTTTACGGTAAGAGTATAGCTGCCTGCAGTTTCGATGACAAATGTAGCGGTATAAGGCGCAGAGTCCCAACTACCGCTGGGATTTACAGACCAGTTTTCGGGTATAAATCTGGCAGCATTTGTTTCTTCGCCAGTCATTCCGCTACCTATTGCGTGGAAGGTTATTGCCTGACCCTCAATAAATCTGTCGCCGTCGCTTATACCGATTATAAGATTCTTGTATTCTTCAGGTGTGTTGTTGTCATCGCCATTATTTTCCTTGGTGTACGAATATCCGCAGGAACATATGTAAAGTGTTGTATCAGATGTGATTTCGTCTGTTGTGATGAAGCTGTGAATGTCTTCGTTAACCTTTGTATTGCAAAGATTGCAGGTGTTCCAATGTGTCAGAGTGTCGTACGCCCACAGGGTTTCATCGTAATTATGGGTGATACCGTATTCTGTATAGGAAAGTGTTTTTTTGCAGCGGCTGCAGATATAGGAGTCATAACCTCCTGATGTACATCCGGGTTTTACACGGATATATTCGGTAAATGCGTGTATACATGAATCTTCCTGCTTATCAGGTGCATTGAAAACGGGAATATCTTCTCTTACGAAATCAGGATCACCACCGTAAGTGATATGTGAAATCCATGCATCGTTGAAGAACATCATGCCTGCAAGAGTGCTGCGGTCTTCAATGCTGAATGTGCCAAGGTTTATGCGTCGCTGGGTAACCTTGTTTTCGGGAGTATTTCCTGCGATATTGTCGCTGAAATCTATTATAGCTTTGATGTCTACGATGTTCTGCTGATAGATATACTCCATTTCTATCTTCATTTTGATTACAGGTGTGTTAAGCCCCGTTTCGTCGTAGATTATGGTTGTAGAATTGTCCTTGTTTGCTTCAATTGAGGTTCCGTCAAAATAAATGTTGCCGTTTAAGTTGTTACCTACCTTATTTTTGCCGTCGACAGAAATATCGGTACTTGCAACCTTGAATGAGGTACCTCTTTCGGCAGGAAGTACACCGCCGTTGTTCTGGTTTGTACCATAGATTATGCCGTTATTTGATTTCAGTATGCTGAAGGTACGGCAGCGCAAAGCATATTTGTTCTGCAGGTGGGGGATAACACCGTAATAGGCAGTATCGTCTTCAGCGTAGATAAATGCAGGTAAATCGCCTACAGGATTCAATGCATCGGGAACAATCATTTCCGTTTCATAAAATCCGATACAATCTTTAAAGCTTGTGTCGGCGAAAAGATATACCGGTTCAAGGGCGGAAAGACTTGTCTTGTCGCTTTTGGACTCAGAATTCATATATGCTGACTGTGAATACAATACGTATGCGTTTTCTTTATCCGGTGTCAGAGCAGAATCGGTTATTGCAACTTCCGGGGTGGTATTTGCTTCATTGAATGGAGATATAAACGGCGTTCTGTTAAGATAAGACGATACTATACCGCATGCTTCGTCTGTAACGTTGCCGTCCTCGTCGGTAATTAAAAGGAAGTCTTCATCGGCAAAATTATAATCGTATACGGTGTAGCCATCCCTGGAGTCGCCGGAAGTGCTTTCGAGTTCATATTCAAGGTCGAATACAAGGGTGTTATCGGGGAGTTTTGTAACAGGTACAGCTGCATCAAATTCACCGTAGTAGTGAAGTGATGAGTTTTCCTTTTCCCAAAGCCAGACAAGTGTGCCCGGAATTACATACTGGGCATAGTTTTCTTCGTTATAGGGATACTCCTGGGTGTCAGGAATATACTTCTGCGATTTTGACATTGAAGTAAGGTCTATATTGTTCCCCTTACAGTTTTCTTTTAATAAGGTGTCGGAACAAAGAACCTGGGTAATTACCGCAGCGCCGGCGGAATTACCTGTGATATTTCCGGCAATTCTTGCGTTGGAAATGGACGTTACAATTTTTCCTTCCTGTCGGTAAAGGGTTGTTCTGCCGTCAAAATTAAAAAATGTTGTGTACTGCGTTGAACCGTTGCAGAATACATTTCCTACAATTTTTACGCCGTCGGAAACGTGCATTAATGTAATGTTGCCTGCTGCCAGCTCGGTTGTCCATTCAGATTTCGGAATGTTGTCAACATTCATCAGATGATTTGTTATATCGGTAGTATCGCAGTGTGTAAGACTGTTGCCTGCAAAAACATCATTTCTGCCGAATTGGAAGTTCCATACATAGTCCCATATGTTGCCTGTATAAAGAGAATTGCCGTTTCCTGCCAGGCGAAAACCGTTGGTCATCTGCATGAACTCTATCCAGTTTCCACGCATAGTGGAATTAACAAAATCGGTATCTACAAGATAATATGCATATGATATGCCATTTCCGTAATTGCTGTGGCTGCCTGTTGCGTAGGAATTTCTGTGAAGTGAATTTTCAAATATGCATCTTTTCATGATGCCGTTGGAGTTGTACTGGTTATAACCCTCTTCGATGATGGAATTCTTGATATGACATTCCTTGAAGGTGGCTTCCATATATCCGTAACGATAGCCGGAGATAAGCATATCCTTAAAGCGCACTTGATAAAATGCTGAACCTTTTCGGTTGGCATATGATCCTGAGCCTATATTGTCGGGATATATGTTGACATCGATGAAATAACCGCCTACGGTACCGGTGTCCGATGCATCCTGCACGAATGCGCCTGTTTTGGCAAGAGTTTCATTGCTTACATCAAGCGAAAAACCACCGCCTACAAGTTTGTAGTTCTGTGATGTTGCGCCTCCGTTGGAAACAACACGGTAAGTTCTGCCACCACGGAGAAGAACAGGTGTGGTGATTGTGTAGGTGCCTTCGATAACGAGAATATCACCTGTTTCGGAAATTGTATCAAAGGCACGCTGGATATTTACACTGTCACTGCCCATATCGTCTGCACCGGCGCCAAAATCGGAAAGGTAAACAATATTTTTTCCTGCGGCAATGTCATTATAATACTGTCTTTCAAGATTTGCGGACAGAGTTGCTTCATCTGCTCCTACACTGCCGGAAGATTCGTACCCCAGAGTGTTGTTGCTTGAAGGAGAATAAAAGCAGGAAAGGTCGATTTTTGTAACAGATACAGGATCGTAATATATGCAGTTTTCAGCAGAAGTCTGTCTGGAAATGAAGAATTTATCTGCCCACTCTTTGCTCATGCCGTTATCCTTGAGATTTATGTTGTCACGGAAAATGTCGTTCTTTTGGAATGAAGCGATTTTGTAGGCATTGTCAAGAATCTGTATGTTGCAGTAACCGCGCTGACGGAAAGGTGTGGAAACATATAGATAACGATACATATCCGTATCTGTCATATCCTGTTCTTCAAACTTACACTGTGTAAGAGTCATACCCTTATCCAGCTGTATGATGCAGGAGCGATTGTCGGCAGTTATCTTGTTGAAAGATATTTCTCCCTGTGTATAAAGGTTGCAGTGAATCACATATGAATTGGCTCCCTTATTGCTTTCGGAATAAGGCACATAGCCAAGATTTTCAAACATTCCGGCAATATCGGAATAGGTGTTGTTGCTGAACAGACACTGGGATACAGAATTTGTTGAGTCGCCTGCCGAGAAGAACTGAATGCCGTATACATAGTTATAGGTGTTATTTGTATATGATGCGCCGTAAGTGTCCGATTCACCCTTACCGTAGAAGAAGTTTTCGATATGATTGTTGTTCATTGTGGTAAGATTTGCACCGATACCTGTAGTGAAAAGAGGCAGATCCATGTGACCGTCTCTTTCGATTACACCGCCGTAGAAATAGTTGTCATGTATGTAGCAGTCGATGAAATGAGTGCCATTGAATGCAACAATGCAAGGCCCGAAGGAGTTGTCCTGGATATGTGAACACATATGTCCCTTGACTCCTGAAAGAGGTGAGGCAAAGCCTGAAATCGTACAGTTTTTCAGCTTGAACCACGAAACATTGACATTCTGGAAGCAGTAATAATCCTTGACAGGCTTTATTTCAGGTGAAAGCGCCATAGCGTGTATGGCATCGGCATCTCCTGTTGAGAAAACAGCGTGAGACTGCTTTGCTACAAAGGTAATATCCGATATTGAACCGCCTTCATAATAGGTCTGGCTTGATCCTGCTTTGAACAGGGCTGTATCATTGCTTTCGCATACAAATACAGTCTTTCCGTAAATGCCGTTAAGTGAAAAATGACCCCATACTTTTAGAGTGCCGCCTAAGTAATATACGCCTTCTTCTATGCGGATTTCGTAAGTGTCACGGCCTGCCGCATAATTATTGGCTTCGGTATTGATGGCATAAGTGAGCATTTCTGTATAATCGTAGCCGATAGTTGCTGCACCGGGGAATAAAAGCTGACCGTTTGCATCCGTAAGATTTTCGTAATATGTAGGAAACATCCTGTATGCTGAACCGTTGTAGGTCTGGTTGTTTGTGTCGTTTTCCTTGCAGGATCCTATGTTTCCGACAGTGCCGTATTTCAGGACTCCGCCGTTAGGATCGAAATTAATGGAATAAGTTGCATTGTCCTCGACGGCTGAAGCGTGCATATCGAGCAAGGATAGTCCGGATAATATATTATATATTATCGCAAAGGATACAAAAAGTGATATCAGACGGTTGAATGTTGCTTTCATATAGCCACCTTTCATTGATTCAGCAAAAAATGACTGACTCTTATGCGGAAAGTTTTAATTACATTATACATAATATTTGTTTTTTTCAAGAGGTTTATAATAAAAAGATGATATATTTTTAAATCACCATAAAACACGTAATATTCGTCGTCAAAAGCAACAAAAAGAAAACTTGAACTTTGTGAATGTTTTTAGGAAATAAGAAAAAGCCCAGTGTGAAACTGAGCTTTTATGCCTGTCGGGGCTCCCGACTGTAATTAGTGGTCAAAATAGATTTTTACTATTGTTTAAGCAATGCTTATCAATTTGTAATAGTTTCTTTAATTGTAAATTGCGTTTTTAAAACACTACTACTATCTATAATAAAAATTTGGTCTTTGTATCTTGAGAATAGTTTTAAATCTAACCCGATTTTTTGCATTATACTTTTCTTTATTTCGTCAATATAATCAAGCAAATCGCGGGCATATGTGGATTTTATTTTGCGGAAATCTTCATCGAAGTAATAAACCACTAGTTTATGTGTGGAACTTGCTTGAAGCCAATCAGAAAGCACTTTCCATCTAGATTTATCAGTTTTTCCAAAAGCGATTCCATATGCATAAACAATTTGACTTGATGATATTAACTGCCTGAATTGGTTTTCTCGAGATGAGAAGCCAATATCATTGTTTATTTGTGTTTTTACACAATATGCACCAGCTGCTGTATTATGTTTTAAATTTTCATCTTCAAATTGGTCTATAGAATCAATTCCTATAATAACGCTATCTCCATCTTCTAATGTGCCATGAATGTGAAGTATTGGACTGTTGATTTTAGAAATATAATTAGTACCATTTTTTCTTGCAATTATGTTATCTTTATATTTCTCTTTACATTTATCTAATATTTGTTCTATGGAATTTGTGTAATTGAATGTTACGATATTAATAGAATAATTATCTGACTTAATTCCAATTTTATAAGGTTCCATCAGCTCTTTATCGTGTCTTTGTAAATTATTCTGTCCGTGCAAGAGGAAATCAACAAAATCAGACATTACTTCATCGGAACATTCGATAGATTCTTGTTTTTCTAACAAATAGTTAGAAAATTTTACTGTGAAATCTGATAATACATATTTAATATCATTTTCATCACCTTTGGCTAAAAGTGCAATTGCCTCTTCGAAATCAGCCCAATTATCATATTCTTCTAATATTTGTAACCAAAACACTCTAATGCTTTTTTGATTAGGAAGCTCTGATTCGAAGTCGTCATTTTCAAGAATATCTTTAATAGTTTCTTTATAAATTGGATAGTAATCAGTATATTTCGTTGGTAATCCTAGATTAACATCAAACCCATTTCCGAATAAATATGTAATATTCATACATCCTCCATAAATCTTAAAGAATAATGTATAAATATTATACTATAATTTGACAAAATGTGCAAGTAATAAAGATTATATTGATATGGATAGTTAAATGAAAAATAAACAACTTGTAATGTATAGTACTAAGTTGAATATATAGTTATTTTTTGTTTTCCCAATCTATAAAAAGCTCTATGTGTCCACAATCTTTGCATACTAAGGCATCTGTAGGTTGAACAATTCTTTGTAAAACAGCTCCAGTATATGAAGATGTTTCTTCTGGATAATTCAAACTGAAATGTGAATTTACCATGAGCTTATCAACATTTTCGCTGCAGCAACGAAGACATTTTTCAAATTTAACCATCTTTTCTTTCTCCCTGTATTTGTAATTAGAATTAAACATTGCTTTATTCATATAGCTCATCAAACAACTCAAAGGCTACTAATTTAGCAGTGTTTATATCATGTATTTTTTCTCCGCGGTATTTCCAACACCATTCTTCGCGGAAAACAACACCCCAACTACCGTATTTGCTTTTAACAATAGTAATATTCTCGCCTTTATATCGCAGAGTGTAATTTCCTGTGTTATCTTTACGCGTCCATTCTCTACGCATGAAATTTTCTCTTCGCTTTAATTTGTTGCGAAGATTCCTTTCTCGTTCTGTGGGGTTCACATAGTCATTAAGCATTTGGGCAGCACAATCGCAACCAACATGTATAGCATCTTCTACGTCAGGATGACTTAAAATATGCACATAACGTATTCTCTCTTGCCCACACATTTCACAAGATTCGTATTCTATTTGTTCTCCTGGAAGCAAACCTTCTCCAAGATCTATAACATCCACATATTTCCATCCTTTGTGTGGAATACCTTCTTTGTTCCAACGCGGCATAATAACATCTCCCTCTGATTTTAATAAATGATAATATGTGTTAAAAGCTCTGTTTGTTTCACCGAATGGGCTTTAAATTAATTATTATATTTTTGCGTATGAATTATGATAACACATTATATTAATTATACCATAAAACCCCATAATTTTCAACCGTTTACTGTCCTTCCAAAAGGACGGTTTTTCTTTTATAATAAAGGTGTAAGAAGAAAACAACATCAGGCTGAAAAGGAGGTATAATATGAACATTAAGTATACTTTTGAGGAAAAGTTTAATGCGGTTAATCGTATTAAGAATGGCGAAAAAGTTGAAACGTTATCCTCTGAACTCGGGATTTCCGAAAAGACTCTTCTGGACTGGTGTGATAAATACCGACTTGTTAAAGGAAGTACTGAAATAACAATTTCACAATATAATGATTTGCTTCGGGTAGTAGAAAAGCAAAAACAGATGTTGGAAGTGCTTCAAACGGTTGATTGTAATGTACACTCACCGTTACAAGAAAAGCTTTGTGAACTTGAAGAGCTACAGAACAAATACAGTGTACGTGTTATATGCGATGCTCTTAAAGTTCCCAGAGGAACATTTTACAACCATATCAAGAGAAATAAAAGAGGAAATAGCCTTGAGGCAAAACGTAAGGAAAAATTGGCTGAAGATATAAAACGAATTTATGAAGACAATAACCAGATTTTCGGTGCAGCAAAAATCACAGCATTGTTGAAACAGGAGGGGATTATTGTGAGTGAAAAGTATGTTCGTAAAATTATGAATGAAATGGAGTTAAAGAGTGTTCGCACTGACTCTAAAAAGAATTATGTTAAAAACAAGAAGCGTACTAATGTTATAAAACAAAACTTTACGGCTGAAAAGCCTGACGCGGTGTGGGTAAGTGATGTTACCGCTTTCAGAATAAAAGAAAAATGGTATTATGTTTGTGTTATTCTTGATTTATATTCAAGAAAGGTAGTAGCACACAAAGTATCAAGGAGCAATAGCACTCATCTTTGTAAAATAACATTCAAAAATGCGTGGGAAGATAGAAAGCCAAATGCAGGCCTTATATTCCATTCAGATAATGGCAGCAATTATGTTTCAAATGCTTTTTGTAGCTATCTTGAATCGAAAGGAGTTATCAGATCTTACTCGAAATCCCGCACACCTCATGACAACGCCGTAGCTGAATCTTTCTTCGCATCGCTTAAAAGAGAAGAAATATACAGAAGAGAATTTTCAAGCGAGAAAGATTTTGAAAGAACAGTTGTGCGATATATCGAGTTTTATAACAGCAGGCGCCCTCATTCTTCAATAGACTATAAGACACCTAACAAGTATGAAGAGATATATTATAATGAAATGAATCCTGCCGGTTAACTCATATAGAATAAGTTCCGCACTTAATTTATGTACGTGTTCAGAATGGCTACTTCTTATTAGTTTTATAATTGTAATTACAATTATCATTATAATTATATTTAAAAATAAAATTACAATATATTGACAAATTATAATTAAAATGCTATAATTGATTAGAAATCATTATCTTTGAGGAGGTGTCTTTTTGCATTTATCAAAAGTTCTTAATCAATTAATCCCAATTACGCAATTTAATAAAGGAAAGGCATCTCAATTGTTTTCTAGGGTACAACAAGGTGAAACACTTGTCGTCATGAAAAACAATGTGGCGGTTGCAATTGTTATATCACCAGAGGAATATTCTATAATTGAAAAATATAAGATTAACAATAACAACGAGGGAAATAAATATGATTGATGTTATTGATTTTAGCAGTTGGAAAGAGTATGATGGCGCTTCAGAAGGTAGTGGGCGTAGTGAAAAAATATGGTTGAAATCAGACAACGGACAAATAGGTCTATTCAAATTTCCGAAAATTGATCCAGTGGATAACAAAGAAACAACAGAGCATATTTCAGAACATTTAGCTCACAAAATTGGTGAAACCATCGGTGTATTAACAGCTAAAGTAGATATCGGAACCTATAATGGCAGAATCGGTAGTATGAGTTATTTTGTATGCGAAGAGAACGAGTTTTTAAAAGAAGGTATTTGGTTTCTATCGGCAAAATTTCCTAAATATGATATTGAGAAAATGAAAGATGAGGAAAGCGGTAAATACTACTGTTTAGAACATTTATTTGGTGCTGCTTCAAACTGGCTTTCTAATAGGGTACATATTGAAATGATGCTTTTTGATTTCTTGATTGGAAATAGCGATAGGCATCAGAGTAATTGGGCAATTTTGATAGGTGCAAAAATGGAAAAAGGGTTATCAATAAGCATTCGACAATGTCCTTTGTATGATAATGGTTCATCTTTGTGTTGTTATGTTAACAGAGAAAAAGTTTCTGAATTATTAGGTAATGATAAAAACCGATTTGACGCTCTAGTAGATTCAAAATCCAAATCAAGAATTCGCATAGATGGGAATAAAAAAAGATTACCTTCCCATCGAGAAATGATAGAGCACTTGTTCAAGAATTATTCTGTTTCAAAAGAAATAGCTAGAGATTTTTTAAGTCACATTTCTGCTGAAATTATAAACTCTCTCATAGCTGAATATCCCAATGAAATTTTATCGGCAGATAAGAAAATTTTGATTAATAAGTTTTTAATTAACAAAATTAACATTTTAGAAGAATTGTTAAAGGAGTATGATAAGCATGACTCAAAAAAATAGATATTTATATTTAATTTGGAAGGATCCTCTAACAAGGCAAAATTTCACAATCGGAAAACTAGGAAGCGGATCTAAATATTTCTTTGAATATGCAGCCGATATTGGCAAAGCGGAAAAAAATGGTTGGACGAAATTTGAAGTTTTTCCAGAAGAAAAACTTTATGAAAGTGATGCTTTGTTTCCAGTTTTTGCAAGCCGTCTCCCAGATAAAAAAAGACGTGACATTGATAAAATTCTAGAAAAATATGGTTTGTCAACATTCGATGAATTTGAATTGTTAAGAAAAAGCGAGGGACGTCTTCCAATTGACACTTATTCATTTATAGATCCTATTTTTCCAGATGATCAAACTGTCCAACGAGATTTTTACATTATGGGTGTGAGACATCATGCGCTGTGTGAAGGGAAAGACTGTTCGCTTTTGCCTATGATCAACGTTGAGGATGAATTGATTTTTGAAAAAGAGCCAGAAAATGAATTCGATATTAATGCGATTAAAGTTCAAACATCTGCTGGTGATATTTTGGGGTATGTGCCTAGATATTACAATGAGGCTATTTTAGAACGATTAAAAAAAAGCATGACATATTCTTGTAAAATCATTGATATTAATCGTTCTCAAGGTTGTTCTGAATGTATTAAAGTTAGATTAAATATGCCAAGAGAATAATAGAATACAATAAACAGAGTGGAATTTCCGCTATGATTTGTTATTGTATAACAAAACCACTCGCAGAGCGAGTGGTCAGTTTGTTGACAAACCCCATATTCTATGAGGAATATGGGGTATATTTTTTAAGTGATGCAAAATAAAGAAAAACGAATTAGAATTGCAAAATCCATAATGAATTGAATCTTGTCAACTAATATACATAAATAAAGTGTTGTACTTGTTTGAAGCGCAGAATTTCTTTTTATGTGCATGTTCGGATTGCGACCTCTTGAAAAGTTTTTTGAAAATTTTATAAAGTTTGAAATCAGGGAATATTGATTTGGGATGATTGACAAATGGCTTTGTTGTGCGGTTTCTAGTGAATAAAAAAGCAGCCGTTCCAAACTTTTGTTCGGATTGGCTACCTCTTATCATATGGAGCTAGTGACGTGACTCGAACACGCGACCTGCTCATTACGAATGAGCTGCACTACCAACTGTGCTACACTAGCATATAAAAAATTCAAAATAGGGTTGAAATAATTGTCGTAATATGATAAAATAAAACTGTATATTAAAATATTACTTTACTTATTATACACATTTTTGCTCGTTTGTCAAGTGAGGTGACAGTTTTGGAGCTTAAGAACAAGGTTGGCCAGATTGTACTTCGTGTAGTATGCGCCATTTTTCTTATTATAGCTATTTTTCTTGGCTGTGTTGCGGCTTTCTACTCCATAGGCGGCGGCGCTCCCAATTTATTCGGCAAATATTTTTATCTTGTAAAAACCGATGCGTTTGATCTTCTTAAAAACGGTACAGCTCTCATTGCTGAAGAGGTTGACGCTTATGAAATCCAACCCTGGAATATCGTTATTTTCACATTGGAAAACAATGCGCCTGCTCTGGCTGAAATACGCAACAGCGAGCTTGCTGACGGCGTTTACAGCTTTACTGCAGTTACTGAGAACGGTAGCGAAATAACGCTTTCGCAAAGCCAGATTGTTGCCAAGGGTATGACATATTCCGATTTCTGGGGAGCAGTTATAAGCTTTGCGTCTTCTCCGCTAGGTGTAATGCTGATTGCGGTGGTTCCGTGTCTTATAATAATTGTTGTTGAAATTACAAAATTCATAAGAAAGACTCTTCCTCAGCCCGAAATAGAAACTGTGAAAAAGCAGTATGAAACTCCTACATACACTCCCGATACAGGACGTGCAGGCGCAATGAGTGCTTATAAAGCGGGCTCCCTTGATGACAGCATCGGAATTTATGATAATCAGGGCAAGTCAACCAGCGTTGACCGCACTGATGTTCTTGAAATATCAAATCAGCCTGAGATTCCGCTGTTTTTAAGACAGCAGAGACCCGCCCCCAAGCCTCAGACAAAGCGTTCAAACGAAACGATGCCCTTGTCACAGAAAAAGCTGAATGCTGCAATTGCGGCAGCAAAGGCTGAACGTGAAATGATGACTGAACGGGAAAAGTCCGAACAGGAAATAAGGGCAGAGCGTGAAAAGACCGTAAAGGATATTCAGAAAAACCGTGGTGCGATAATTGCAGCCGAAAAGGAGCATGAAGAATATCTCAAGAATGTAAACAATGTGGTAAATGATAAGGGAAAGGCAAAAGCCGCTTCCGATGCAGCTGTACGAAATATGATGCAGAAAACTGCGGATATTGAGCCTGTTCAGCCCGTACAGCGTCCCACTCCGAGAAGTAATTTCAGACCTGAGTTCAATTCTTCGCTGCCGACTCAGAGGGCAGCACAGCGTACTTCTCAGATAAGAAGACCATCTGATGAAGAGGTCAAGCAGTATACTCCCAGAAAGCAACTTACTTCGCCTTCTTCAAATCATAGCACAACTTCAATCCCACGTCTTGACGCACTTCTTAATGAGGATGTAGACGGCGATTCCTATAACCTTGATGATATTCTTGCAACTCTTGACAAAAGAGGATGAAGCGTGCCGCTTCGGGCGATATCGCCTTTTAAAATTCTTGATGAATGAGAAAGAAATGTTTGACGGCGGGGTCGTAAACTTTCCGTATATAAACATGATGAAGCGTGCCGCTTCGGGCAAATAATAAAAAACGGCGGAAACCAATTCGGTTTCCGCCGTTAATTTTTATTCTTTAAAACTGCTGTTTAACGTAACCTGCCGTTCAGCTTATTCCGACAAATCAGAAGCTATTAAAAGGCAGGAATCGCCAGAGGCGGCTCGCCTCAGAAGAAGATGCGTTCTTCGATATATGCCTTTACTTCGGAAATCGGGATACGTACCTGCTGCATTGTATCACGTTCACGAACAGTTACACACTTGTCTTCTTCACTTTCAAAGTCGTATGTGATACAGAAAGGAGTGCCGATTTCATCTTCTCTTCTGTATCTCTTACCGATAGCGCCTGCATCATCATAGTCAACAGGGAAGTATTTGCAAAGCTCGTCTGCGAGAGCCTGTGCAGGTTCGGCAAGCTTCTTGGAAAGAGGAAGAACAGCAGCCTTGATGGGTGCAAGATAGGGGTGGAAGTGGAGAACTGTTCTTGTTGTACCGTCTTCGAGAGCTTCTTCGTCATAAGCTTCTGTTACAACAGCGAGGAAGAGACGTTCTACGCCGAGAGAAGGCTCGATAACGTAAGGAATGTACTTTTCGTTTGCTTCCTGGTCGAAGTATTCAAGCTTCTGACCGCTTGTCTTGATGTGCTGGTTGAGGTCGTAGTCTGTTCTGTCGGCAACGCCCCAGAGTTCGCCCCAGCCGAAGGGGAAGAGGTATTCAAAGTCAGTTGTAGCCTTGGAGTAGAAGCAGAGTTCTTCGGGGCTGTGGTCACGGAGTCTGAGGTTTTCTTCCTTGATGTTGAGGGAGAGGAGCCAGTTCTTGCAGAAGTCCTTCCAGTAGTAGAACCAGTCAAGGTCTGTACCGGGCTTGCAGAAGAATTCAAGTTCCATCTGTTCAAATTCACGTACACGGAAAATAAAGTTACCGGGTGTAATTTCGTTTCTGAAGGATTTACCGATCTGACCTACGCCGAAAGGAATCTTTTTACGTGTTGTACGCTGGATATTTGCGAAGTTTACGAAAATACCCTGTGCTGTTTCGGGACGGAGATAAAGCTCAGCCTTGCTGTCTTCTGTAACGCCCTGGAAGGTCTTGAACATAAGGTTGAACTGACGGATATCGGTGAAGTTTGCTTTGCCGCAGTTAGGACATACAATACCCTTTTCAGCGATATAGTCAGTCATCTGCTGGTTTGTCCAGCCTGCAACGTTTGTGCCGTCAAAGTCTTCGATAAGGTTGTCGGCTCTGTGACGTGTCTTACATTCCTTACAGTCCATAAGAGGGTCGGAGAAGCCGCCGATGTGGCCTGAAGCAACCCATGTCTGGGGATTCATAAGGATTGCGCTGTCAAGACCGACATTGTACTTGTTTTCCTGAACGAACTTCTTCATCCATGCTTTTTTGATGTTGTTCTTGAGTTCAACACCGAGAGGGCCGTAGTCCCATGTGTTTGCGAGACCGCCGTAGATTTCACTGCCGGGGTAGATGAAGCCTCTGCCTTTGCAGAGAGCAACAAGTTTGTCCATTACTTTTTCTGTGTTCTTCATTTTTTATATTTCCTTTCTTGCCCCCCGTGGCTTGAGGGGACGTATTAACTGTTACTGACCTGCCTGTGTGTCGGCAGCTTCCAGAGCAGCGTGGATCGCATCGTTCAATGCGTAGTAATCAGAGTTGTTTTCGCTGAAAAAATTATAGAATATTTCACTGCATTCATCAATCTCGTCCTGTACTTCTGCAGGCATATCTGCAAATTCAGTTCCGGGATATTGTCTGTATAAATTTGTTATGGTCAACATAGCCTGAATGGCACCACGCTCTGCGGGCATTGCCTTCTTAATTTCTTCATGACAGGATTTCAACTGTTCGGGTACAGTCATATTTTCAATGTTGGACAATAATGTCAGGGAGTTGTTGAGGTGAATAGCAATATCGCCTTCGTCGCCGTTGAAGTAAATTTCACAGAATTTGATGAATTGTTCATCGTACGTATCTAATAAGTATTTCAGTTCTGCAGAATATGCTCTGTATTCGCCGTTATGCAGATAAGAATAAGCGGCATTCTGAGCAGCTATCCAGTATTTATTGAATGTATATCCGCCTTCTTCAATTCTGCCTGAAATTTCGTTCATTCTGGAGTCAGCCTTTTCGTATTCCGCACTTTCTTCGGGAGAAAGGTCGGGATATTCGGATATGTAACCGGCTATATCCAATCTGCATTCGGTAAGCTCTTTATGAATCTCAACGGTCTGAAGAAATTTACCGTGAGTTTCTTCGAGATTGGGAGGGTAAATTACACCTTCAAGACTGATGAGTGCCTCAAGCGCACCTTCAAGATGCTTTTTGGCATCAGCTTCGTTCATCATTGAAAAAGCTGATTGTGCAGCATAGGTGCCCTGAAGGTACCGATCGCCAAAATAGGCAAGGTCTTCAATGTACATTTCATATTCCCATGCTTCGGAGGGAGCGACAGCTGCAGTAGTTGTTGCCGCCGGCTGAGTTGTGCTGCTGCAGGCCGAAACGGCAATAACCATAGCAGCGAGGATAAGTGATAATATTTTTTTAGTCATAAAAAACCTTTACTGTAAATATAACATGGCTGCGTCAATAGTCGCTAATCTTGAATCCTGAAAAGCCATCGGAGTTTTATAGGGATCCGCAAGAATTTCGCTGAGTTCCTGAATCTCAATCATTTCTTCGTCGGTAAAGTCCGTACGTGTCAGTGCTTCTTCAAGATAATAAGCATATCTTTCCATCGAATCAAGAAGCTTCATGTATTCATCTGCAACGGTAATCATGGCTTCGTGCTGTTCGATTATCTCCTCGCAGGGACAGGTAAGTTCAAGGATTTTTTCTGCTGACTCCCTGCACTGTTCAATTGCTTTTTTCAGCTCAGAAGCATTGCCCTCGAAATATGAGTTGAACAAGGGTTCTTCGCTATTAAAAATCTTACCGTCATAGTAGATGATATCGTCGCAATAGAACTGGCATTCCGTTCTGATATCAGCTTCATCAGCAGGTGCGGCAGTTGTGGTTGTTGCCGCAGTCTGAGCTGTGCTGCTGCAGGCTGAAACAGTAAGAATCATAGCTGCAAGGATAGCAGATAATGTCTTTTTAATCATAATTTTCCTCTTATGTATATGTGGTTGATTACTTCTTTAAAGGAACAATCCAGCCCATTTCATCAGCAAGCTTGCCGTACTGCATACCTGTCATTGTATCGTAAAGCTTCTGGGAGATTGCGCCGATCTTGTTGTCGTTGATTTCCATTACAAGGTCGCCGTACTTTAAGTGGCCTACAGGGGAGATAACCGCAGCTGTACCGGAACCGAATACTTCCTGAAGCTTGCCTGCCTTGTATGCGTCAGCAACTTCTTCGATAGCGATTCTTCTTTCGGAAACCTTCATACCCCACTTGCGGCAGAGTTCGAGAACGGACTTTCTTGTGATACCGGGGAGGATAGAGCCCTGGAGTTCAGGAGTTAAAACTTCACCGTCGATAATGAAGAAGATGTTCATAGCGCCAACTTCTTCGATGTACTTTCTTTCAACACCGTCAAGCCAGAGAACCTGTGCATAGTTCTGCTTGTGTGCTTCGTCCTGACCTGCTAAGGAAGCAGCGTAGTTACCGCCTGTCTTTGTATAACCCATACCGCCCTTTACTGCACGTACATAGTTCTGTTCAACGTAGATGTCAACAGGGTTTAAGCCGCTTGCATAGTAAGCGCCGGAGGGAGAGCAGATGATAATGAAGTAGTACTTGTCGCCGGGGCGTACGCCGAGGAAGGGGTCAGCGGCAAAAACGAAGGGTCTGATGTAGAGGGAAGCACCGTCTGTGTGGGGAACCCAGTCCTTATCAACTTCAACCAGAGTGTGGAGAGCCTGTAAAGCGTCTTCAACGGGGATCTGGGGGATGATAAGACGTTCAGCGGACTGATTAAGACGCTTGAAGTTTTCTTCGGGGCGGAAGAACTGGATTTCGCCGTCGGGTGTTCTGTAAGCCTTCATACCTTCGAAGATTTCCTGACCGTAGTGAAGAACCATGGCAGCAGGAGAAAGCTCGATATTGCCATAGGGTACGATTCTTGCGTCGTGCCAGCCCATACCTGTGTCGTATTCCATAACGAACATATGATCGGAGAATACCTTACCGAAACCGAGCTTGCTTTCGTCAGCGGGCTTTGCCTTGGGAGTTGTTGTTTTTGTGATTTTGATTTCCATTGTTTTTGTTTCCTTTCTTGTATTAGCGTTAAGCTGAATTAAATCAACCCTTATTATACCATTTTTATACGGATTTGTAAATATATTTGATAAAAATTTTGGGAAAAGAATAAATTATCGTAAGTCTATTCTTATTGTTTCCCATAAAGGACCGTAATAGGATAAACGTTTCGTTTTTATTTCTTCATGTATTTGCTTGATTGCGGTTTCTATAAGCTTTTTGAAATCCTCTTGAGTGTTACATGAATATTCAGCTACAGGCCTATTGCCCGTGTCCCAGAGTATAGTTACAAAGAATAATTCATCAAAGCCTGCAATGAGTGTGAGTTTATGCGGAAACGCAACCTCAAGCATATATGGTGCAAGATAAGGCTCGCAATACAAGATATTTTCGCAGTCGGAAAAATCGAAATCGTTCCAGAAATTTGTCCAAAGTGTTGAATCAGAATAATCTACCATGTTTTCTCCTTGCTGCAATAGATTTGTAAATAACTTAAAAAAACTGCAAAAATCCTTCTTTATTCGTAATTCTTATACCTTGCCTCTTTTTTTATATCCCATCATATATGCCGCACCGAAAGCAACAACGCCTGCGAAAACGCATATAAATCCGAAAGGTGTGCTTGTGAGAGCTATTCTTTCAGGGTTTTCGGGGTCTATGTAAATATATACGCTGTTGCCGACGACTTTTGGTTTGAATATGGTGGTATCGCTTTTTAAAATGAGGCTTGTGTAGGTTTTGCCGTTATATTCGTAAACAATATCATAGTCGTTTTTTTCGTCGCTTTCCTCGCTCAGGTAATGGCGGTGCCTGCCGTCCGAATCGGCAATTGTCGCATTTACGGTTACGCCCTTTGAAACTATGCTGTCATTGGTTATGATACGGAAAATTCCGAATCCGATAAGCAGAAATCCCACAGCAATTGCTAAAAGCTGTTCTTTTTAAGTGCTTTGATTTTTTCGGTTATTTTCATTTTTCCTCACTTATTTACCTGCAAACTCATCTCTCATCATTACCGCAAGAGTGTCGCAGCGTTCATTTTCCGCATGTCCTGCGTGTCCCTTTATCCAGTTGAAGGTGACATCGTGGGTTTCGAGAAGATTCAGGAGTCTTTCCCATAAATCGCTGTTGAGGGCAGGCTTTTTGTCGCTTTTTACCCAGCCGTTCTTCTGCCATGATTTCGCCCAGCCCTTTGTAACGCTGTCAACCACGTATTTTGAGTCGGTCTGGAGTATTACCTTACATGGATATTTAAGTGCCTCAAGTCCTGTGATTACACCCATAAGCTCCATGCGGTTGTTGGTGGTGTGCTTTTCACCGCCGGAAAGCTCCTTTTCTCTGCCGTCACAGCGGAGAATTACGCCATATCCGCCGGGGCCGGGGTTTCCCGAACAGGCGCCGTCCGAAAAAATATATACTGTTTTTTTATCCATTGTTTATGTCCTTTCTTCGGAGTGCTTCCGCAATTTTTCTGATAACCGCGGATAAGCCGATTATTACGCCGAGGGCTGAAGCTGAAATTATGACAGCGCAGGCGGTCATTTCACGCTCAAAGGCAACAATTCCGAAAAACCAGGGGAACAGCATACTGCCCACGGTGAAAGCGGCAATCAGTATTGCCAGCATTGCGATTTTCCATGATTTTACAGGATGGCAGCATCTTGCTGTGATCATAAATGAAATGGCTGCAAGAACTACCGTTGCAAGCGTACTCATCTGTGCGGTTGTAAAGCCGAAATGCCCCGAACAGACAAGCACGGCAATCATCGCAAGAACTACCGTAATTCCGTTGGGCAGTGCCCTTTGCATTACGTTTCCGATGAAGCTGCCACGGATGATATCCTTATTGGGCTGAAGCGCAAGCAAAAAGCTGGGCGCGCCTATGCAGAGCGCATTGACAAGGGTCATCTGTATCGGCTCAAATAAAAAGGGAAGCTGTATAAATACAAAAACCAGAGCGAGTATAAAGCTGTATACGGTTTTTGAAAGGAAAAGGGTGGCAGAACGCTGTAAATTATTGATGGAGCGTCTGCCTTCTGCCACAACCAGCGGCATTGATGCGAAATTGCTGTCAAGCAGGACAAGGTTTGATACATTTCTTGCCGCTTCGCTTCCGCTCTGCATTGCAACGGAGCAGTCGGATTCCTTGAGGGCGAGAACGTCATTGACGCCATCGCCTGTCATAGCTACCGTATGTCCCTTTGCCTTGAGTGCCTTTATTATTTCCAGCTTCTTGTCAGGTGTAACCCTGCCGAAAACTGTATAATCACCGACTACATCGGCTATATTTTCCACGGTGCTTGCGTCAATGTAACTTCCGGCGTTGTCAACGCCTGCCTTTTCTGCGACGGCACTTACTGTAAGCGGATTGTCGCCTGAGATTATCTTTATCTCCACGCCCTGTTCCCTGAAAAATTCAAGTGTGGCGGGAGCTTCTTCACGGATTTTATCGGTAATTGCAATTAATGCAACAGGAGTTATGTTATCAGGTAATTCTTTATCCCTGAAGGGTTCGGAGGAGTGGGCAAGAAGCAGTATTCTTCTGCCGTTTTCCGAAAAATCCTCTGTAATACTGCGTATGCATTCAAAGCTGCCGCCCAGAATAAATTCCGCAGCACCTAAAATGTAGCTGCCCTTTTGTCCGAAATATGCGCCGCTCCACTTCCTTGCGGAAGAAAAGGGAAGCACCTGCTCCGCTTTCCAGTTGCTTTCACCGTTCCAGCGCTGTTTCAGTGCATTGAAAGTGGGATTTCTGTCATCCAGCGCATTCATAAGTGCGGTAAGCGCTTCATCAGCTGCCTTGTCTGTCAGCAGTTTTACATCATCAACCGCCATTACCCCTTCGGTGATTGTGCCTGTCTTGTCAAGACAAAGCACATCAACCCTTGCGAGGGTTTCAATGCAGTACATATCCTGTACAAGGGTCTGCTTCTGTGCAAGACGGATGGTGCTTACCGCCAGCACCACGCTGGACAGCAGCACAAGCCCTTCGGGTATCATACCGATTATTGCGGCGACGGTACTGGTGACGGCTCTGTCAAAGCTCTGACCTGTGACATATATTGAATTATAGAGCAGTATTCCCATAATCGGGATAATACACACGCCGATTATTTTCAGAATCAGATTTATGGAATCCATCATTTTTGACTGGGGCTTTTTCAGATATTTTGCGCCGTTTGTCATACGGCCGGCAAAGCTGTCTGCGCCCAGTCCGGTAACGGCAGCTCTTGCTTCACCGCTTACCACAAAGCTGCCTGACAGGATTTTGTCGCCTTCTTTTTTGTAAATCGGGTCAGCTTCGCCTGTTATGAGGCTTTCGTTTACCTCGCATTCTCCCGAAATCACCACGCAGTCGGCCGCTGCCTGTGTACCCGTGCGGAAAACAACAAGCTCGTCCGCAACTATATCCTCGGTTGAAATCTCCGTTTCAGCTCCGTCACGGATAACCGCCGCTCTGGGGGCAGAAACAAGCGTAAGCCTGTCTATGATGCGCTTTGCACGTATTTCCTGAAAAATGCCGATGCCCGTATTGAACACGATAACAAGGGCGAACATTGCGTTTTTCGGCGAGCCTACACCGAAAACCATAGCTGCAAGGGCGATATTTATAAGGTTGAAGAATGTGAATATGTTCTGAAGAACTATCTGTTTTACCGATTTGGTTTTCGGGTTGGGATTTCCGTTTACACGGCCGTTTTTAACCCTTTCGCCAACCTCCTCGGCGGTGAGTCCGTTTATTCTGTCTTTCATTTTATGTTCCTCTCTTCCGGATTATGGTTATTATACTACATTTATAATAAAATATCAAGCAAAAACACGCTGTATCGTGTTATTGACAATTAAATTCATTTATGATATGATAAATTAGTATAGATATTTTCGGCATAAAGCCGTGTTTATATTATATAATTGTATAGAAAGGAACACACAATGAAAAAGATAATTTCCGTTATTTTAGCTTCTGTTATGGTTCTGTCACTCTGCTCCTGTCAGGGTAATACCTCTGAAAGCTTCACGACCACAACAGCTCCCGTTGATACACGTCCCGAAGCACCCAATTTCGTAGGCCTCAGTCTGGAGCAGATTGAAATGCGTTATCCCGACCTCAGACTGAATGCTTCATATGAGTATTCTGACGAATATGCAAAGAATGTTGTTATTGAGCAGGAAATCGAAGCAGGCGAAAGATACGACGATGATACCGTATTCAATGTTGTTGTCAGCAGCGGCTCAAAGCTCATTGAAATTGACGACTATACCAACAGAAACATTGATGATGTGGAAACACTTCTCTCAAAGCAGGGCTTTGAATGTGTTGTTGTTTACGAAGAAGACAGCAAGGTTACAAAGAACTGCGTTATCAAGACTGTACCTGCTGCACGTGAAAAGGCCGAAGCAGGCACAACCGTAACCTGCTATGTAAGCCTTGGTGCTGCAACTGTTATGAGTGTGGTGCCTGATTTCACAGGTCTTACCATTGAACAGGCTACCGAACTTGCTACCGAAAACAATCTTATGCTTACAATTACATACGAGGACAGTGATGATGCAGAGCCTGGTACGGTTCTCTCCCAGAGTATCGACCCTGATACTGAGGTTGAGCCTGAAACACGCATTGTTGTCACAATTGCAGGCGAAACCGCTTCTTCCTCTGCATCCACAACAATCAACGTAAGCCTCAAGGGCGATGTTGCAGGTGAATTCCAGCTGAAATACTACATCGACGGTACTCTTCAGGAAGAGAAGACAGAAATCAAGGAGCTCAGCCTTACCAGAAAGATAAGCTGGGAGGTTTCAGGCACTGATGTGCATACCTTTACAATCATTGTAACTTCCCTCAAGACAGGCAAATCAGGCACTCTTTACGAGATGGAGGTTGACTTCACACAGGATCCTCCTGCCCGTGACCACCATGATACATTCAATGCGAATATCTTCTCACAGCTGCTTGAATGATGACCATATTCTGATTGAAAGGTTACATAAAGGTTTCAAAAGGGCGCGTTTTGAAACATTTTTATATTTAAAATTCACAAAATGATTAAAATTGTAACACTCTGCGTATATTTTGCACAATTTTGCAATTTGGGTTTGTAAAAATCTTATAAAATTTACGTTAACTGGAAAAAAATTAAAAAAAACACTTGCAAAAATGGCAAAAATACGATATACTGTAATTACAGCAAGAAAGACTTGCTGGGTACGGCTATAACCCTGAGGGGTTATACATAAAAAATTTTATAAGGAGGAAAAAACAATGATAAAGTTTTTCCAGAAGCTTAAGGCTAAGAAGGGCTTTACACTCGTAGAATTAATCGTAGTTATTGCGATCATCGGTGTATTAGCTGCAATCCTCGTTCCTACAATGTTAGGTTACGTAACAAGCTCCAGAGTTACATCTTCTAACTCTACAGCTGCATCCCTCAAGAATAATATCGATAACTTCCTCACAGCATGTGATACATCCGGTTACGGTATGCTTAAGGGCAAGGGCAACACATCTAAGTTAACAATTTCTGTTAACGGTGGTCTTTGGACAGTTACTAACGGTACAGTAGGTTCCTTCAGAAACGGCAACAACAAGACATGGACTGGTTCTGGTTCCGGTAAGGCTGCTGACTCCAAGGTTGGTGTAACATCCCCTGAACAGCTCCTCGCTATCGAACTCGCTGACCTCTTCCCCGAAGTACAGACTGGCGGTATCGCTGCTTGGCTCCAGGGTGGTAAGTGCATGGCTGTTACATACACAGCAGACAGCACAAGCGCTGATCCTCAGACAGAAGCTCTTCTTGGTACAGATGGTTGGACAGCAAAGGTTTGCGCATGGGACAACCAGACAGCTGGTGTATCTTCCGGCGGTTTAATCGTAGGTACAGCTCCTGTACTTCCTCTTGGCTAATATCTTAGTCTTAGGATTCTACATCTGAACATACTTTTTCCCCGACGGGTAACCGTCGGGGAATTAAGTAGTTATAAGCTTTTATATGAAATCGCATTAAAGCGATGCGGTCTGATATAAAGGTTTAGGCAAAAGTAAACTAAGGAGAGGATAACTTTATGAACAGGTTTTTGAGACGCTCCAAAAGCAAAAAAGCGTTCACTATGGTTGAACTCGTTGTTGTAATTGCTATTATAGGTGTGCTTGCAGCATTGATTCTTCCTAATCTTATAACTTCCGATGTGCCTGTCAAGGCAAAGGGTTATGCAAAGGATTATTTCTTTGTATCTCAGGAATTTTTCTCCCGTCAGAAGCTTGCATTGGATCCGAATCCTGCAAATTCTCCTTTCGGCAACAGCGGTGGCGGTGTCACTACTCTTCATGATATAACTTTTTATACCGAATTTGACAGTTTGGGACAAATCGCTTCAAACGGTGTTTTACCATTTGGTAACACCAATATGGTCGATTCAGATACTTTCCAGAGTACAGGCGCTATTCAGCCATTAAAGGATTTGGTTGCTGCATATGATACATATATGGATCAGTATCTTACAGTAGGTGAGCGTGCAGGTTATTTGTATTGTACTGTTGACGACAACTTCCGTGTTCAGGTCTGCTACTGGTCTGAATCTGATATTACTGAGCTTCGTGCAGCTGATTCAACACTCACATTCAACGATGATTACATTATCGGCGGTCATTGGTGTGCTTCTTATCCGCCTGAGCTTTCGGAAGAAGCCAGTGCAACAGCAAATGAAATGTTCGTATACAATTAATATTACAGCAAAACCCCGCAGTTAATTGACCGTGGGGTTTAAACATAAGAATTAACAGGGAAATTGATATGAGAAAAATTAGCAAAAAAGGTTTTACACTTGTCGAAGTTCTTGTCGTAATTGCAATAATCGGCGTGCTTGCGGCAATACTTGTTCCGACGCTTGTAGGATATACACTTCGCTCAAAAGTTGTTTCAGCGGATTCAACTGCTTCAGATGTGCGGAAATTGATAAATAATTTTCTTACCGAAGCTGACGCTGCAAGATATGGTATGAAGCTGTCGCAGACGGCGGTTTGTGAGGGTGAAATAACAGTCCAGAACGGCACATGGACTCTTACAATTTCCGATCCTACCGTTTTTAATTTTAACAACTATATTTCATGGGACGGTTCAGGTGTTTGTGCTTCAGGTAACACAGAACATGCTGCCGGCGATTCTGCAGATGATGCGCTTTTAAAGAAAATTGCTGCTTCTCTTCCTGAAGTTGAGCAGGCATATATCAAGTTCAATCTTAAATCCGGTTCCTGCAATGCTCTTTATATGACAACTGAAACTTCTATTGCAGTAACAATGTTGCCATTTAATGCAGATGGTTGGTCTGCTGATAATTATAGTTGGGACACTGTTAATCAGGGCATATGCACTGAAGGCTTTATTGTAGGAACGTCGCCTGAATTATTATTTGGTTGATTCGGTAAATAAATTACCCCCGCAGAAAACTGCGGGGGTTGTTGTTTACATATCATTCTTTTGTGTAGAAAGGTTCGGTGATTTCGTGTGCATTCTGACCCAGAGGAGAATTTACAGGTGCAGCGATAACAGGGAATTTTGAGAGGAAAAGACGTGCGGTAGCGCAAAGAGAATCAGCGATTTTCTTGGATTTCTCATTGTCTGCGTCAATATCCAGAACGAAAAGGTAATTTTCGTGTTCTTCCTGCTTCACCATAAGGAAATAAGCCTTTCTGACTTCGGGATGTTTTGCGAGATTCTTGCTGAAGGAAGCCATAACAGAATCGGGAACATTTTTGGGCTTGCCGAAATAGAGAGTCATCTGCTTTTTCTCGGATTCACCGGTAGGTGCGGCAGTCTGCTTCATCATATTTTCACGGATATTTTTGAGGATGTTGTCGAGGATTTCCTTTGTGAAAACAAGATTCTGACTCATGGGATTGATGACAAAGCCGGATGTTTCAGGCTTTTTTGAAACGAGGTCAGCCATCTGCGGGAATATAACGACAATTGATTTTATCTGTGAAGATTTGCTCCACTTCTGAAATTCCTGAATATCGGTAAAGAGGGGGAAGTATTTTTCGCCCTTATTGTTTATTAGCATTCTGAAGTTGAACTTTGCATCCTTGGGAATTTCCATTTTTCCGCTGCCTTCGATAGGTGTTCCATCGCTGTTGAGTACATCTGCGGGAGCAAAGTACTTCGCCTTAATTGCGGCGGTGACAAAAGCAGACTGTGTATCCTTGTTTTCGTTTTCTCTGAGTGCATTCATTGCAGCGACAAGCTCTTCGTTTTTGAGATCGGGGAATATATTTTCAGCCATTTTGGTAATCCTTTCAAACATAATAATACTATTATATCATAGAAAACGTAACATTTCAATAGTTTAAAGAAATTAAATTTCAGTAATTTTCTATAAATTTGAAAAAAATGCTTGACAAAGTAGAATTGTTGTGATATAATAATCAAGCAATGAAACGCTGGTGTAGCTCAGTTGGTAGAGCAGCTGATTTGTAATCAGCAGGTCGGGGGTTCGAGTCCGTCCACCAGCTCCATTTTTTTGTCTTAAGACAATTAAATAAATTGCGTACTGCTGACAGTTCGGCAGGCACGTTCCCGGTAACGGGAACTTAATATACGGAAGCGTTCCCGAGTGGCCAAAGGGGGCAGACTGTAAATCTGTTGCGTTTCGCTTCGGTGGTCCGAATCCACCCGCTTCCACCAGCAAAAAGCACACCACACACGATTGACGTGTGGTGTGCTTTTTGCTGTTATGGTAGAGAGGTGGATTCGGACAAGAATCGTCACCCGCTTCCACCAATAAAAACAACAGCCGCATGATTGATGCGGCTGTTGTTTTTATTGCTGAGAAATTTCCACACTTCTATCAATAGACAAAGGCAATCACATGATGATGTAATTGCCTTTGTTGTTTTACAGCGTTTTGCCTGCAGAATTGCACGCCTTTATTTATTTTTCCCGATTCTGTTGCGTATATCCTGCATACGGTAGTCAATAGTATTTATAGCTTCAGAGCAGAGTTTAAGCTCGTGGGCGATTTCCTCAGCATTTTCTATATCCTTTTTGTAACGCATTTTATGCTCGAGGCTTGCCCAGAAATCCATAGCAATTGTGCGGAACTGAACTTCAACCTTCATGAATTTCTTACCCTTTGACAGGAATATGGGTATTTCCACAATAAGGTGCAGACTGCGGTAGCCGTTTGGTTTTGGGTTAGCGATATAGTCCTTCTTGGAAATAAGGGTGATATCATCCTGATTGATGAGCATTTCCGCAATTGCGTAGATATCTTCGGGGAATGAGCAGATAACACGGATACCCGCAATGTCGTTAAGGGTGTTTTCGATATTTTCAATCGACGGAGGAATACCCTTGCGCTTCATTTTTTCAATGATGCTCATAGGCTCTTTCACCCTTGTTTTAATTGTTTCGATAGGGTTGTAGTTATACTGGAGAGAAAATTCATCATTAAGAACGTTAAGCTTTGTTTCTATTTCTCTTAAAGCACATTCATTATGCATCAGCAGCTCCATAAAGGGCTGAGCAGTTTCCATAATTCGAGAAGAGCCATCGAAAAGGCGATCAATTACAGCTGAAGTATCACGCTGCGGAACAAGTGGGTTTACAATTGACATTTTTACCATTCCTTTCCCTTTTTTATTATTTTATCACACTTCTGCTGAAAAATCAACGTAAAAGCTGTGTATCAGGGTTAAAAATAATGTGAAAACTATCGAAAAAATCCAAAAGGTTACAAATTGTAACTTTTTGGCATTTTTTGTAACCAAATTGTAAACAAATTTTAACCGTTTTGTAATTGCATTTTGATATTATAAGGACTATAATATAAGTATAGAGAGAATATGCAGAAGATTTCATACTGACAAGGAGGTTGGGTTATGAAAATCAGAATGTTGGGATTTTTAATTGTTCTTATTGGTCTATGCGTGATAGGATACGGTATCAGCTTCCTGTCAGTTGCCGAAAGCAGCGACGGTATATATACAGAGGTTGTTGAAGCTGAGCTTATGTCTGGTAAATATTATCTTAACGCCAATACTGAAAGGGCTTGCATAGAAATATTTGACGATCTTACATTTCAGCTCACCGGCAATGAGCGACAGAGCTATATTTTCCGCGAATGGCGTGATATGGCTGTCACCGATGAAAAGACAGGCGACATAAGACTTGTTGACCTTTATTTTCTCGGCACAAACCTGAACGGTGCAGAGAATTTTACAGAAAAAATCAGGTTCTGCCCTGAAACAAATACCCTTGAATATAATGGAGACTATTATTTTTACGTTGCATAATTCAGAGTAATCCTTCCATATAACCAAAAAGCAAAAACACACTTCCGCAATTAAGGGAGTGTGTTTTTGTTTTCGGGGTGGCTGCGTGTACGGACGGCGGCGCAGGCGCTTTTTTGTGCCTGCGGCACAAAAAAGCGCCCTGCGGGCGGCTTTGCCGCCCGCAGGGCAGGGTTTGTTTCACAAACCGCTGCGCCGCACCGTCCGCAGACGGTCAGCTGAATCTTTTGGGATTGAATTTTTTCATCTCGTTGGCACTGTAAACAACTTCAGCATATATAGCTGCAACTACCGAGTAAAGCTCAGGGGGGATGTGTTCGCCCGAATTAAGCATAACGAGGAGAGCGGCTGTGCTGTCATCACGATAAATCGGAACACCGTTTTCGTCTGCAATGTTCACGATTTTCTGGGCAAGCTCACCAAGACCCGAAGCTACGACAACGGGTGCGTAGTTGAGATTGGGATTGTATTTAAGTGCAACGGCGGCTTTCTGGCCGTAAATTTTACGCTTGGACATTGAGACCTGCTCTCCTTTCGTTTAATTTCGGGAAAATCTGTGAAAGATTATGGGGGCTTTTGAGAATGCCTGTTTCAAAGTTGGAGATTGAATAACCTGCGCCTGCAGCAATACGGTTTACCTTGCTTATGAGAGATTCGATATTTTTGCCGAAGCTCACAGGATGAAGCAGACTGACGCTGGCAGTGTTTTCGTTGGCGTAAACGTCAATTTCAAAGCGTCCGAAGGCGTCAACATCAAAGGTAAGAAACAGATGATAATGTTTTTTTGCGCCGCCTGCGGCAGATACGCCCGAATCGTCGTCGTTATCTACCCAGAGTTCGCCGAAAGCACGTGTATCTTCAACCTGAATGGGGAGAATATAGTGGGCGAGGGGTGTGAAAACGCCGGGGGCGTTGATCATACTCTGGAGAAGGTTTGATGCATTGAAGCTGTCGATGGATTTAAGGGCGGGGTGATTGATATTTTTAGCTACAAAGTCGGTGAGTGCACGTATGGAGCTGTTCTGGGCAGCCTGCCCTGTCTGCTGTTCATCGCCGTCTGCCATCATGAAGGGGTCGTTTTCGGACAACACCGTAACTGCCTCGTCCATAGCGTCGAAAAGGCTGTCATGAATATTGCCGTCGGGTACGGCGTCAAGAAAGTTATTCAGAAAATCCACAAGCTCGTTCATGGATGAGATCTGATTGAATTGCTCACTGATGGCTGTGCTGATTTCATCGTCGGCAATAAGACTTGTGAGAAGAGTTTTTATTGTTTCAAGACCGTCGGCAGAACCGCTGTGAAGGTCGGTTATGTACTCCGAAAAGTCCATATTTGCCAGTCCGATGTCCGAAAGATACCCTTCATCGGATAAATTTTCCGTCAGATATGATGAAAAATTAAGAAATGTTTGGCTTTCTTTACTAAAAAATGAATTTTCTGCTTGATTTTCTTGTTGATTTATAGTATAATTAGGAAAAGGTGTCGGTATATCTCCTTTTGACCCGTTTGTCAGTTTCAGCATTAATTTTTCAAATGCATCGGCTAACTGATTCCGGGTTTCATAAGAGGGTACCTGAGTAAGAAGCTGACCGAAATATTCTCTCAGCATGGAGCTGTTTGTGTTGTACTTCGAAATGTTGTGCATGACAATCGGCAGCAGGGTCTGGGTGTGCTGGTCGTTCAGCAGACTTTCCGAAACATTTTTCATAAGGTCTGCCGTCTGGTTCCTGAGTGCGGTAAAGTTCGTTTCCGCCTCACCTGAAATCCAGCGCTGTGCGAGCGACTCAAGATTCTGGGAAAGAGCACGGTTAGGAGAGAAGTATTCCGAAAGGAATTTAAGATTTGAAGAAAGTGCGGAAGTGATTTCGTTCTTGTTCTGAGAAAAGTTTATCGCCTTCAGCATATTTCCGATAGCTTCCTTCAGATCGCTGTTTCCTGTCTGGTTCAGCTCACGGAGAATATCATAGAACTTGTCATCGTGGAACATCGTATTCTGCTTTTCCTGTTCGATGATTTCGTCCAGCAGCTGCCCCGCAGAAATGTAAAGCGAGTTGTTGAGGTTGTCAAGTTCTCCTGCAAGCTCTGTATATCCGTTGAGCTTTGCAGTACTGAGCAGGTCGGCATTGATAATGTCCTTTATGGTTTCGACTGCAAGAGCCTGGTTCTTGCTTATAGAAACGGCAAGAGGGATAAGATCCTTCTGGCCCATAGTGGTCTGGGGATTGTTACTTGTATTCTTGTCTGAGGCCGCTTGTATCTGCCCCGGCTTATTCGCACCGTCAACAGTAAATTGTTCGCCGCCTGCAGCGGCACCGTGATTGTTCGTAAGCGTGCTTGAATAGCTCTTACTTGCGGAATCACTTATCTGTGGAATCTGAGGCATGGTTTTGACCCCCTTCGGTTAATTTATTTCATATTAACACAAAATCCTCAGTTTTGCAACAATTTTGTTAATATTTAAATTAAAATAAATAAATATTACTTCATACCGAAGTGGTATGAGGAAAGGAATGGTTAATATATGGCTAAAGTAGAATCCGGCATGGAAGCAATGGTAGATGTGTACATATTTGAAACCACCGGTCTGTTGGAACAGCTCGACGAAATCCTTCTGAGAACTGAACAGGCTAATGAGTTCAAAGAAGATGACATTAATGAAATCTTCCGTATAATGCACACAGTAAAAGGCTCTTCTGCTATGATGGGCTTCGAAAATCTGCAGCAGCTTGCTCACAAAGGTGAGGATATGTTCTTTATCATCAGAGAGAACCCTGAAAAGGTAAAGGATATAAGCTTTGTATATGACCTTGTATTCCAGATGTCAGACTTGTTCAAGGCTGAAATCGAAGCTATTCAGAACGACGATGATTTTGAGCCCACAGATTTCTCTGAAATAATTAAGAAGCTTGAAAACGGCGCAGCTATGCTCAAGGGCGAAGTAGCAGCACCTGCGGCGGCAGCTTCCGAAGCAGCAGTACCCGCAGCACCTGCAAAGAACTGGGGCGATGACTGCACAACAGTTCGTGTTTTCTTTGAAGACGGCTGTAAAATGGAGAATCTGCGTGCATTCCTGCTCCTCAACAAGCTCCGTGAAGAGGCACAGATTCTTGACTTTATTCCCGATGATGTTGAATCCAACCAGGAATCTGCAAATGTTATCATAGACAACGGCTTTATCATTACTTTCCGTGCGCCTGACAACAAGGCTGTTCTTCAGGTTATCGAAGAAGCTATCAACGTTCAGTCCTACGAAGTTATCAATAATGAACCCGAAGCTCCTGCTGCACAGGCCGCTGAAACCCAGCAGGCTGCTGCAGCTCCTGCTGCCGGCGCACCCGCAGCACAGGCAAGCAAGCCGGCAGCTGCAGAAAAGACCGAAGCAAAGACTGAAAACAAGTCTTCCGGCGGCGGTAAGCAGAGCCTTATCAGTGTTAACCTTTCCAAGCTTGACCAGCTTCACGATATCGTTGGTGAAATCATCACCACAGAGTCAATGGTAGTTGCCAACCCTGAGCTTGAAGGTCTTCACCTTGAAAGCTTTGCAAAGGCTGCACGTGAACTCAGGAAGCTTACAAGCGAGCTTCAGGATACTGTAATGTCAATCCGAATGGTTCCTCTTGCAGGTCCTTTCCAGAAGATGAACCGTATCGTGCGTGATATGAAGGTAAAGCTTAATAAGGACGTTGAACTCAAGATTGAAGGCGAATCCACCGAAGTTGACAAGTCAATCGTGGACAACCTCAACGACCCGCTTATGCACCTTGTAAGAAACTGTATGGACCACGGTGTTGAGGATACATCCGAAGAGCGTGTTGCAAATGGCAAGCCCGCAAAGGCTACAATCACCCTTGCAGCTATGAATGCTTCCGGCGAAGTTATCATCACTGTTTCTGATGACGGTAAGGGTATTGACTCCCGTAAGGTACTTGCAAAGGCTGAAAAGAACGGTCTTCTTACAAAGCCTTCCAACGAATATACAGAACGTGAAATCCAGAATATGATTCTTCTTCCCGGCTTCTCCACAAACGAAGTTGTTACCGAGTACAGCGGACGTGGCGTAGGTATGGACGTTGTAAAGAAGAATATTGAAAAGGTCGGCGGTACAATTTCCGTAGAGAGCAAGCTCGGTCAGGGAACAACCTTCGTTATCAAGATTCCGCTTACACTTGCTATTATCGACGGTATGGAAGTTAAGGTCGGCGATGCAAACTTTATCGTTCCTATTTCCGCAATCAAGGAAAGCTTCATGGTTACAAACGACCAGATTATTCATGACACCCAGCAGGGCGAAATGATTATGATGAGAGGCGTATGCTATCCGATTTTAAGACTTCACGACAAGTTCAATCTTGAAACTGAGATAAAGAACTTTGAAGATGGTATCATTCTTCTTATCGAAGCAGACAACAGAAGCGTTTGCCTCTTTGCCGATGAGCTTGTAGGCGAACAGCAGGTTGTAGTAAAGCCGTTCCCCGTATATCTCTCCCAGTACGATATCAAGAGAGAGGGTCTCTCCGGCTGTACAATCATGGGTGATGGCAGAATTTCACTCATTATTGAAGTTAACAATCTTATTGGTCTGCACTGAGCAGGATAATCGAAAGGTAGGTTTAAGGCTATGGCTATGGACTTTAAAGAATTACTTGCCAAGCAGGCAGAAATGATGAAAAGCACAACCGAAGCTAAGAGCGAGGTTGAGCGTGAAATAACAAAGGTTCTGACCTTCAGCATCGGCGAACAGATTTACGGTATAGAAATTCCCAATGTTGTGGAAATTATCGGTGTTCCCCATATTACAACAGTACCCGGTGTTCCCGATTATATAAAGGGTATCATCAATGTACGAAGCAAGGTTGTACCTGTTGTAAATATCAGAAGCCGTTTCGGCAAGGAAGAAATTCCTTATAACGATCGTTCCAGCATTATTATCGTATCCTCCGAGGATATTCAGGTAGGTATCATTGTTGACCAGATCCGTGATGTTATCCCTGTAAAGGAAAGACACATCGCAAAATCTCCCGATCATATCGGCGTAAACAACAACAAGTTCATCAAGTATCTCCTTGAAATGTCTGACGGCATCAAGCTTGTTCTCGATGTAAACAAGCTTGTATACGAAAACGAAGCGGTTGTTGACTGATTATGATTATTTCAATAAGTGATAAGGAATTTGAACGTCTTGTCACCTATGTCCATGATAATTATGGTATCGACCTGTCCAGAAAGCGTGTCATGATTGAGGGACGTCTTGGAAATGTTCTTGAAAAAAGAGGTTTCAAAGACTATTCCTCATTCCTTGATATGATTTTTGCCGACAAGACGGGTACTGAGGTTGTAAACCTCATGACAAGACTTACAACAAATCATACATATTTTCTGAGAGAACCCGAGCATTACGATTTTATGCGCAATGTGTTTCTTCCGGAAATGAAGCAGAAGAAAAAGGATAAAACCATTTATCTCTGGAGTGCAGGCTGTTCCAGCGGAGAAGAACCGTATACAAACGCTATTGAAATGGCGGAATTCTTCGGTTCTGAAGCACGCCAGTGGGATACCAAGCTTCTGGCTACGGATATTTCGCTGAAGGTGCTTGCAAAAGCTCAGCAGGCGGTTTATCACAGGGAAAGCATGAAGAATCTTTCGCCTGAAGTAGTAAAGAAGTATTTCACGCCTCTTGATAATGAGTGCTTTCAGGTTAATCAGGAAATCAGAAAGCAGGTTGTTTTCAAGGTATTCAACCTGATGGATGAAATTCCTTACAGAAAGCATCCTTTTGATATGATTTTCTGCCGTAATGTAATGATTTATTTTGACGCACAGACAAAGGTAGACCTTGTAAACAGGTTCTATGATGTGCTTGCGCCGGGCGGATATCTGTTCATCGGTCATGCGGAAAGTATTCCGAGAGATGCAACAGGTTATAAGTATATAAAGCCCGCTATTTATCAGAAACCATTCTAAGGTAGTGCCGTATAAATCGGCACTGCCTTAAAAAATATGCTGTATGAATTGTTTCGTTCAGTTTTATAATATTTCAGAGTAAGGAGCGTATTTATGGCGAATAGTATTAAGGTGCTGGCGGTTGATAATTCGCCTGTATTCCTTAATTATTTGAGTACTGCGCTTAATAATATAGACGGTATAGATGTTGTGGCTACCGCTGCTACTGTGGAAACGGCACGGGAAAAGGTTGTCAGTGCAGCCCCCGATGTTGTTACACTGGACGTTGATGTCGGAGGTATCGGTTTTCTTAAAACCTTCACATCTTTTTATTCTGTTCCCGTTGTGGTTGTGACTGATTCACAGAGTGTAAATTCTGTCGATGCAATGAATGCCGGCGCTGTTGAATTTATCAGAAAGCCCTCAGGCACAAACAAGGATGAGCTTGATAAGTTTATTCTGCGTATGGCTACAATTATAAGATATGCGAGAATTACAAAGCTTCAGCCACGTAAGACAGCTGCAAAGCCAGCAATTACCCCTCAGCCTGTTGCTACGCCGATTATCACGGCAGGAAGCTTCAGAAGCGATATTGTAATTGCGCTTGGTGCCAGCACGGGCGGCACAGATGCACTTGTAGAGGTTGTGAAAAATTTTCCTGCCGATACACCGCCTGTTCTGATTACGCAGCATATGCCGCCTACATTTACAAAAATGTTTGCGGAACGCATTGACCGTATTTCAGCAATGAGCGCCAAAGAAGCAGAGGACGGCGACCGTCTGAAGCAGGGTCAGATTATTGTTGCGGCAGGCGGATTGCAGATGAGGCTGGAAAAGGACCACAGGGGATATTATATTTCCAGTAAGCCCGGCGAAAAGGTGTCGGGACACTGTCCTTCGGTAGACGTGCTTTTTGAAAGCGTTGCAAAAAATGCCGGTGCAGACGCAATCGGTGCGATTCTTACAGGCATGGGCGCTGACGGTGCAGAGGGACTTCTTAAAATGCGCAGGGCAGGCGCCTACACAATCGGTCAGGATGAAGAAACCTGTGTGGTTTACGGAATGCCCTGTGTCGCATTCAAAAAGGGAGCAGTTATAACACAGCTTCCGCTGCAGAAAATTGCAGAACATATTATTTCAAAGGCGAAAAAATGAAAAAGAGTAATATAATTCAGTTTTTAAAATTCGGTTTTATCGGTGCATTCAACACAATTGTAAACTACATTGTATATGTGATATTAGTTGCCTTAGGAGCGCATTATATTTTTGCGAATGCAATGGGCTTCATTATAAGCGTTCTCAATGCTTATTTCTGGGGTTGCAGATTTGTTTTCAAAGAGGATGAAAAAAAGGAAAAGCGTGTATGGTGGCAGGTTCTTCTTAAGACCTACGCTTCTTATGCGCTGGGATTTTTCATTAACCTCGCTCTTCTTGTAGTGTGGGTAGATCTGCTTAATATCGGTCAGTATTTTGGCTTTGTAGGTGATATAATAGCTTATTTCAGTGGTATATTCACCTTCCTGCCTGATAGCATGACAGCCAAGGAAATCTCAGAAATCATGGGGCCTGTTCTCAATGCTTTCGTAACAATTCCCATAAATTTTGTAACTAATAAATTCTGGGCATACAGACAGAAAAATAAACCTGATAATACTAAAGTTTAAGAAACAGCTGACGATATAACAAGTAGAATAATTATAAAGGAGTGATTTGTATGATGAGCGTTGGCAGAGTTGCTGAACTTTCCAATATGACTGCTGCTACTGCGGCTAAGCCTGCAGAGCGTGCAACTGAGGAAAAGACAACTACCCTTGCTTCCGAGCATACCGACAAGTTCGTAAAGTCCGAGGCAACCTTTACACCTGCTTACACAAAGGCTTCTGTTACCGACAATCGTTCCGGCAACACAAGCGAGCAGAAACCCTCTGACGACAAGGCTGCCGCTATGGCTGGCAAAATGGAATTTACCGCAAAATCCTCACGTCAGCTTAAGAACGAGTCCATGAAGAGCATGGTATCTCAGCTTCTTACAGGTCAGGCAAGCGTTAAGGGTGACAAGATCAATATCCAGTCCCAGCTTAATGAAATTTTAAGCAGCTTCGATATCGAGCCTATCAAGGCTGATTCCGAAGATTTCTGGGGTGCTGAAAAGACAGCACAGCGCATTCTTGATTTTGCAAAGAATCTCGCAGGTGACGATTCAGATGCATTCACCACTCTGAAGAATGCTTTCCAGAAGGGCTTTGACGAAGCAGGCGGAATCTGGGGCGATAAGCTCCCTGATGTATGCCAGGATACATACGACCTTGTCCAGAAAGGCTTCGATGAATGGGAAAAGGAACTGAACGCAGCAGCGGATGCAGTTACTGAAGAAGCCGAAAAGTAATTATTCAAAAAAAGAACTGCCGTACTTTGTACGGCAGTTTCTTTTTTATATAGTTTACTTGATTTCGTATTTTCCGCCCTTTGAAGCTATGATGAAAGGTAAACCGTTTTCATCAATCTGAACAGCACCGATATCTTCGCCGTCCAGGTAAACACGTGCGCTTTCAAGCTGCTTTTCGGAAAGCTTGCAGTTGTTGATAACAACCTTGACATCGCAGCCGAAATCAGCATTGCTTCTGAAATCAATTACTGTTTTCTTGTCTGTGCTCTTGACATCCATAGAAAGATTGATTTTCTTGGTGTTGATAATTGAGGCTGAATTAATCTCAATTGTTACAGAGCCTGCTTCGATGGAGAGAATAACATTTTCCTTGTCGGCAAGTGCCTTCATGACATTTGCGGAAAGTGTGATGTTATTGGTGGAAGCAGCTTCGATTGTTGCTACGGCAACACCCTTGTCGTTTTCAGCAGCGTCCTTGATGGCATCCTTTAAGGTACCTGTTGTGACGTTGGTAGACTGAGAGGGCTTGTCTGAAAAATTGGGTGCGCTTGCGTATTCAGCAGCAAATGCTGCTACTGTAAGGGTTGCAGCGGCAACTAATGCCAGTGCGATACATGTAAGCTTCTTGGTGTTTTTTTTCATGATATATTACTCCTTTTCAATATTACTGATTTATAATAACGTCAGCGACGTTAATTAACTTTTTCTGAACGGGTTTTATCTTTGTCGGAAAAATATGCCCCCACAAAGAAAGCTCCGAAAATACACAGCAGCATAATAACCAGTATCATCTGGTGGGGAATGCCGCAGTATCCGCCGAGAATTTCGGCAGGCCGTGTTGTGAGTATGGCGGCAAATTCGGACAGCGTATACATGGTAACGCTATGTCGGAAAATCTCAGGCCCTTGATAAAAAAGCACAATCACAAGCTGCGGCAGCAGCCAGTATGCGGCGCTGTAAACAATAAATCCTGTTTTCTTATTAATGCCGTTCTTTGCAGCGGTTATCAGCCATGTGAGCAGTAATACCGCAAGCAGAACGTATCTGAAAGCGCTCAGTACTCCGCTGTCAAGCCTTGCTTCGTAACTGTATGCGGCGAAAGCAAAGGTCATAAGGAAGGTGAGAAGTATGTCATCGGCAAGTGAGCCTTGCTGATGAAAGGTGTTTATAAAGACAGATTTTTTCATTGCTGTATCCTTTTTATCCGAGCTGTTCCAGTGCGTCAAGGATTTCCTGTTCAAACTCTGCCGGGTTATCTGCGGGAGCATTACTTTCTGTCTGAACGGTAACATCCTTTTCAGGAACAGTTGTTATCTGAGGCGGTTCAGAAACTTCAGGTGAAGTTTTATCTGAAGCAGCAGTTTCGGTGTATTCCACAAAGATGTCTTCCGTTTTGTGAAATTGCGAAACATAAGGATTCACGCCGTTATAGTTGCCGCTTATAAGCAGAACGTAGCAGGAAACGGTGAACATTGCGGAAAGTATTGCCGTAGTTGTGAGCAGCGGCTTTCTGAAGCTTTTTCCTTCGGTTTTTTCGATTATGAAGTCCTTGACCGAATCGAAAAGATCAGGAAGCAGATAAAGCACAGGTGCGAGATAGGTAAGTATTGCAAATCTGGAAAGAATAGCATGCCTTGTACCCATTATTTCAAACACGGTGGTATACATAAGGCAGTTTATATATACTGCGTTAGCGGCATTTTTTTCTGTAAGCCTTTTTCTGAACAGGAAACAGAGAATAAACAGCACACCGAACATTATTGAATACATGGGAGAAAGTCCGTTGGCCGCCTCCACATTTGTTTCGGGGTTGTAGCTGCCATACATTTCAAAATGGCTGATAAGCCACATCATAAGCTTTTTTGAAAAAAGACAGAAAACAAAAGTTCCCAGAGAAACAATTCCAAGATAAAGATAGGAAGGTCTTATTTTTACAAGAAAGTAAAGCAGCAGCCATATAAGTGCTGACCAGTGAAAGGCTGAAGCGATAACTGATAGAGCCATAAATCTCAGCGGATTCTTGCCGCCGATGAATTTCATGCTATAAAGCATGATTATTGCAGCAAGAAACTGCCTTAAAAAGCAAAGTGAATTGAAGAATAACCCGAAGCAAAGGAAAGCCGCAGCGCTTATCCAGGGGTGCTGAGAATTCTTGTAAATAAAGTAAAACAGAGCAGGATAAAAAGCAATTGATGTAAAGATGAAGGCGTAATAATATTCTTCATTTGCAAGATTCAGTATATAGAAGGGTATCAGAAATCCCTTTTCCTGTCTCAGAAACGGAATATCAACAAGCTCCATGTATTTCATGTTGAAATACAGACCGCCGTACAGGTTGTAATCGTAGCCTACCTTGAATCTTACGGCGGCTACAAAGGTGAACATGACTGCGGCAGCTATGCAGAAAACAATTCTGCCTGCCTTTCCGCATTTTTTGCTGCACAGCGGAATGCCTGCAGCCACAACTGCGGCAAGCATAGCGAGATAAACAGGCATAAATCCTCCTGCCATTTAATCGGTTGTAGTTTCTTTTTCAGCGGTTACGGTTTTGCTTTCTCCGCCGTAGCCGTAGCCTGAGCGGTATGAGTATTTTTTGCTGTAACGGCTTGTTTTTTCAGGCTTGCAGAAGGTTTTGATAAAACCGAGGGTTTTACCGTTGGCAAGCTTGATTTTATCCATAGCGCTCTGAATATCGGGGTGTGTGGTTTCGCCTTCACGGATTGTGAATACGATACCTGCAATATCCTCATTCATGAGCTGGGAGTCGGTAACCACGTTTACAGGCGGTGTGTCGAGGAATACATAATCATAATTCTGCGCAGAAGCTATAAGGAAGGATTTCATTGCTTCCGAGCCGAGAAGCTCCGAGGGATTCGGCGGGATTTTACCTGCTGTGATGATGTCGAGACCATTTACAACATAAGAGTTGAGGGCATCGGTAATGCTGGAGAAGCCGCCGAGTATTGAAGAAAGTCCCGTTTTGTTGGTTAAATTGAAATTATTGGCCATAGTGGGCTTTCTCAGGTCGCATTCAACCAGCAGGACTTCAAAGCCGGCATTTGCAAAGGAAATGGCCAGATTTGAACAGGTAGTACTTTTACCTTCGGAAGGGTTTGAGCTGGTAACAGCAATAATTTTTCTGGGGGAATGTGCAACCGCAAACATTGTATTTGTACGTGCGGTATTGTACGCTTCGCTTATAGCGAAGGGTGTGCTTTCAGAAAGAAGGCGTTCGCTGAATTTTCCGTCGGGAACTCTGGACTTACGCATTTTCTTTCCGTAGCCGTAATCGGAATATCCGTATTTTCCGCCGCTGGAAGCACTGTCAAATTCCATGATTTCGGCAAACACAGGAACATCGTAGGCCTTTGACAGGTTATCGTCGTGTTTTACAGCCACATCAAGCATATCACGTATAAAGAAGCTGAAGAACGCAATTGCAAGACCGACTGCAAGTCCTAAAAATGTAATTATCTGTACATTGGGGAAAGAGGGCTCTGTATTGATTTCGCCAAGCTCAACAACTTCAATCGAACCTGATTTGATGATACGCTTGAATTCTTCCTCTGAAATTTTTACAAGCTCATTTACAATAATCTGAGCTTCTACCGGGTCTTCGCTTTCCACCTTCAGCCGCATGACCTCGGTGCTGTTTACCGATTCGGCTGTTATCATTTCGGAAAGCTGATCCTTTGTATAGGGAAGATCGAGATTGTCAATCAGGGCGTCAAGCGCAGTACCGCTTTTGAAAAGTATCTGACAGGTGTTTACAAGCTTCTGTGCTGCGTTGATATCGTTTATATTAAGTGATTCGGAAGTATTCTGGCTGTTTTCAACGTACAGGAGTGCCATTGATTCATATTTTTTTGTAACCATAAAGTTAGAAATAAGAAATGAAGCAATTCCCGCAAGAAGTCCGAATGTAACTATTATAACAAAATGCTTTTTCAGCGTTTTGAGAAAGGCACTGATATCTAAGGTTTCTTCCATAACTATCTCCTTGGTCTGCGGAAGACCGCAAATGTATAATTATACTATAATTATATCACACAGCCCTTTCTATGTCAATAATATACGGCAAAATTAAGGAATCTCAGCAGCATGATAAACCGATTTCTGAGATTTGACACCGATACAAAAAAGCTGTATAATGTAAATGTTGATTTTTTTATATGGAGAACGGTAATAAAGATGCTTAAAGTGGATTTTCATTCGCACATACTTCCCGGAATGGATGATGGTGCAAAAAGTACAGATGAATCAGTTCGGATGCTGAAAAAACTTGCCGATGACAGCGTGGATACAGTGGTGCTTACCCCGCATTTCTATCGTCGTGATGAAAATATAAAGAGCTTTCTTGCACGGCGTGAAAAATCTTACAATGAGCTTTGCAAGGCTGTGAAAAGTATGGAAAAATGCCCGGAGCTGAGGCTTGGTGCCGAGGTTTATTATTATCCGTCCCTTTCATCAGACCCCGATTTTCATAAGCTTGTAATTGAGGGCACTGATTATGTATTGCTTGAGCTTCCTTTCGAGCGTTTTTACCATAATTTTTTCAGTGGCTATAACAAATTCGTAAGTGACTGTGAACAGAAAATAATACTTGCACATATTGAACGATATATGGATTTCGGAAATACCGAAGAGGAAATCGGCACAATTCTGAATTTCGGAAAGGCCGTGTGCCAGATGAACTGCAATCCCATCGCAAGGGCCGGTCTGTTCAGCGGAAATAAGATTATGAAGCTGATAAAAAGCGGCATCATAAGTGTAATCGGAACTGATACACATAATCTGGACAGCCGTCCGCCACGTTTCGGAAAGGCAGAAAAGAAAATAATTTCAAAGCTGGGTAAAGATGAATTTTCAAGGCTTTGTCACAATTCACGGCTGATACTTGAAAATTCGCCCATTAACCGCATCAGATAAAAGTAACACGGAGCAATGAAAACCACATTGCTCCGTGTTCTTACTCATTTACCGCACTTACTGCTTGTTTTCGTAGCTTTCGATCATCTTTTTAACCATCTGACCGCCTACGGAACCAACCTGCTTAGCTGTAAGGTCGCCGTTGTAGCCGTTGTCCTTGAGGGGTACACCAACTTCGTTGGCAGCCTGCATCTTGATATTGCTTAAATTAGCATTCTTATTCTTAGACATAATAATATTTCCTCCGGAATTTTTTCTTTGCGTTGACTTTTGTCCCCGCAAAAGTATTATATCTCGGAGGATTTTTTATATTACAGGTAATTTTTTTGAAATTTGCATTTGTTTGGGAAAGTTGATTTCTTTATAATCGTATGGTATAATGTCTTAAAATAATGTGCCGTTTAAAAAGTGACGAGTTACGGAGGAAAAGGATGAAAAATGAAAGAATAAAAGAGCTTAAGGGTGCCAATATGGATATTGATTTAGTCAGCGAGAATATTGACTGGAATCAGGCGGGTTGTCCGTGGAATGAGGAAGAAAATACAAAAGAACATAAATGTGCGGTAAAAGATACTTCAATTTGTAAATATTTTTGCGGAATCAAATATCTTGACAGCGTGCTCTGCAGCTATCCGTATGAAAATACAGATGTGTTGAATGAAGAAGAAAAAGAGAGATAAACATAATACATATTGCGATATGCTTTATTATTACAATTGCCACTCGCTTGATATATTCATATATTGAGAATGGAACAGTCAATGTGCTAAAAACGGTGGCAATTACAATACCTATATTTGTGGGTGTTTATATTGCGTTATATCTATTTATGAAATATATCGGAAATGCAAAATAATAAGTAAAATTTCAGTTTGTCGAAACGACAAATCCCAATTTATAAACAAAAATATTTAAGCCGTGCCTGTATTACAAGCACGGCTTTCCTATATGCACAAAAACCTCCCCATTCCTTTCGGAATGAGGAGGCGTTTTGTTTCTTATTCACATCAGCTTATCTGCAATTTAGAGGTTAAATCCTCCCGCTGTTCAGCACGGAGGTAGTTGCTGTCCGATAAAAACGCTATGAAAAAATTTTAAAAGCCTATTGACAAATGTGAAAAGTTATGATATATTGAATTTACATTCATTGAATATAAATTCAACAAAATAAATTTACGGAGGAATTATTATGAACAGCACAACAGAAAAGGTAGTAATCATAGGCGGAGGAATTGCAGGGCTTTCGGCAGGAATATATGCCCTAATGGCAGGCTTTGAAGCTGAAATATATGAGAAGAATGCAATCCCTGGCGGAGAGTGTATCGGCTGGAACAGAAAAGGCTATCGCATAGACAACTGTATTCACTGGCTTACGGGTACAAGAAAGGGTACAGAGCTTTACGATGTGTGGAAGACGGTAGGTGCGTTATCGGACGACACAGAATA
>JAGALB010000012.1 GCA_017625405.1 Ruminiclostridium sp.
ATTCCACTTTACAGTTGCCTGTCCGTTTCCGGGAGTTACTGTGATTGCAGGAGTACCGAATGCACTGCTGCCACTTCCGACAGGTGTAGCATTAACAACATTACTGTTTGTCCATGTAGACCAGGCAGAACCATTGTAAGCAATAACGAGGAAGTCATACTTTGTGCCGTTTTTAAGTCCTGTGAAAGTATAGCTTGTAGCAGTAGTAGTCTTCTGTGTCCATGCAGATGTACCGTTAACACGATAGAAAGCTGCATACATTGTAGCACCGCTTACAGCATTCCACTTTACAGTTACCTGTCCGTTTCCGGGGGTTACTGTGATTGCAGGAGTGGTTATTGTTTTAGCCACAATCTTGAAAGTAACCGTCTTTGTTCCTGTATAGTTGCCCTTACCTGTAATTGTCACAGTTGCTGTACCAACGTTTGTATTGTTGCTGTACGCAACAGTGTAATGTGTGCCGCTTGTAAGAGTTGCAGAGCCGTCCTTTACAGTTATTGCAGGTGTAATTGCTGAACCTGTGTGGGTCTGATCTGCAATTGCGGAAATTGTTACTCCGCTGATGGATTTTGCAACAATTCTGAAAGTGCTGGTTCTGGTTCCGGAATATTCACCTATGCCTGTAATTGTTACAGTAGCAGTACCAACATTTGTGTTATTGCTGTATGTTGCTGTATAGTGTGTGCCATTTGTAAGGGTTGTTGAACCATCCTTTACTGTTACGGAAGGCTTAATCGTTGAGCCTGTGTAAGTCTGATCGGCAATTGTGGAAATTGTAGCACTGCTTATAGACTTTGCTGTTATTTTAAAATTAGCAGTCTTCGTGCCGCCATAATTGCCTATACCTGTAATTGTGACGGTTGCAGTGCCAACGTTTGTATTATTGCTGTATGTTGCTGTATAGTGTGTGCCGACAGTAAGAGTGGTTGAGCCGTACTTAACTGTTAAAAGAGGTTTCTGTGCTGTGCCTGTATAAGCAATATTGGGGATAGCGGCGATTGTAGCATTGCTTATAGAGGCGGGTGTAATTGTGAAATTAACTGTTCTTGTGCCGGTATAATTGCCCTTACCTGTAATTACCGCATTACCCGTGCCTGCATTTATATTGGCGCTGTATGATACTGTGTAATCTGTTCCCTTTGTAAGTGTCTTAGAGCCGTCTTTGACTGTTACCGCAGGAGAAAGCGCAGAACCGTTGTATACCATACTGGATATAGGTGTAACGGTGAGTCCGCTTACATTCTTGGCGGTAATTCTGAAAGTAATGCTTCTTGTACCGGAGTAAGTGCCTATACCTGTGATGTTTACAGTGGCTGTACCAACAGAAGTGTTGTTGGTGTATGCTATTGTATAATCCTTATCTTTTACAAGCTGAACAGAATTGAGTGTTACAGTTACTGCAGGAGTGATGGGAGAACCAGTATAAACCTGATTTGAAATGCTTGATACGCCTGCACTGCTTATACTTTTACCTACAATGCTGAAAGCGGTTGACTTAGTACCTGTGTAATTTCCCTTGCCTGTAACAGTTACAGTGGCAGTACCGATATTAGTGTTGTTGCTGTATGTAACTGTATAATGTGTGCCGTTTGTAAGGGTTGTTGAACCATCCTTTACTGTTACAGAAGGCTTGATTGCAGAGCCTGTGTAGGTCTGGTTTGCAATTGCGGAAAGTGTTGCACCGCTGATGGATTTTGCAGTGATACCGAAAGTAGTTGACTTAGTACCTGTATAATTTCCTTTACCTGTAATAGTTACAGTAGCAGTGCCGACATTTACGTTATTGCTGTATGTAATTGTGTAATGTGTATTATTGGTAAGGCTTACAGAGCCATCCTTTACTGTTACGGAAGGCTTGATTACAACGCCTGTGTAAGTCTGGTTTGCAATTGCAGAAAGTGTTGCACCGCTGATGGATTTTGCAACAATTTTGAAAGTAACACTCTTTGTGCCAGTATAATTACCCTTACCTGTAATTGTTACAGTTGCTGTGCCTGCATTTGTATTATTGCTGTAAGATACAGTGTAATGCGTACCATTTGTAAGGGTTGTTGAACCATCCTTTACTGTTAAGGAAGGTGTGATTGCAGAGCCTTTGTAGGTCTGGTCTGGAATAGCAGAAACTGTAAGCGTTGAAATATCTATAGTTTCAATCTCTTCTTCAACATAATCTTCTGAAGAAATCGCCATTATAGTTCTGCCAAGGTTATCTTCGGTTTCTGTGAGTCTCACGCCTTCGCTGGTAGTTGCGGTATCATATTCATACTTGATCTTGCAGTTCGAGCCGCCTGCGGTTGTGAAGGAAATGGTATAAAGTCTGTAATTTGAAGCATCGGCAACCATGCCCTTAAGGAAGAGTTTGTCAGGATTACCGATAGAGTTTCCGTCACAATTGGTAACGTCAACAAGATAGCTCTTACCGTTTATTCTGGCGATGTTCCACATATGACCGCCGCCACTTGTGGAACTGCCGCTTGTGGTGGTCATCATACCTGTTGCGCAATAACAAGCAACATCTCCTCTGAAATCAGTGAGATCGCAGAGATACTGGAATGCCTTTGCATAACCTTCACATACTACATTGGTAGAAGAATTTCCGTCAAAAACATAGATAAGCTGCCACGGAGAAATACCTGATACAGAAATATCATAATTCTTTCCGGCTGCGGTATTATTATATTCTACAAGAGAACAAATCTGTTCCTTGTAATAAACAAGCTTTTCGTAATCACTTTTTCCGACTGCAGCTGAAACGATTGACTTTGCTTTTGTAGCTGCTGCGGTAGCAGCGGATGTTTTTGCAGTGTTTACTGTATAAGCACTGCCACCGGAATAATCTGCGCTTACAGGGAAGCTAACTTTGTAATTATATTTAACAACTCTGTCTACCTGATTGATACTGCTGTTGTCTCCAACTGAAATAGGTGTTGATTCTGTACTGTTATACCAATAGAATTCATAAGGGCAATCCCTGAGAAGAAGATGAATCATCTCACCCTTTAAATCAAGGGCGTCAATTTTTGCATTAAGTGCTGTATAATCATCTGCGGTGAAATAAGCATCATCAGCAATTCCAAGTTCGGAAAATGACCATTCAAGATCAACAGAAATAACAGTTGACGTACGCTGTCCGTTAGCAATCTCAATTGCCCCGGCTTTAAGTTCGTCATAAATTTTCTTGTTATCGCCTGTCAGCGAAGAAGAACCAGCAACAGCGAAAGTGGATATACCGCCTTCAATGTCATAAAGCTGATTTTCAAAATAACCTAATAAAAGCTCATCATTTGTTACTCCGAAATCGGCAGATGGAGCTTCAACAGTATACTCAGGAAGAGTAAATTCTGTAAATTCAGTTACTTCATCTGCATAAACAACAGGGGAAGTAAGGAGCATCGCGGATGAAATCAGCATGCCAATTACTCTTTTGGTCAAATTTTTCATAACTATCCCTTTCTGATATAAACATTGTAATATGTTTCCATATATTATTAATTATATCATAAAAGGGACTTAATTTCAAGAATTGCGAGCCGCAAAACACAAATAGGATGCTTTATTTTTCAACGAAAATTTATTGTTATAATTGGTGTTTTTGACTAAACGTGCTGTGTGAATAAGAAAGATATAGTACTGCTATTTGTTGTATAGTTAAATTAAAATTTAAGAATCAACTTGTTACCAGTCAATTTTTATTTTCGCTTCCTTCGCCCCTTCATTATAAAGCGAAAGCTTGATATTTCCTGCGGTGAAGCCGTCGAGCTGAAGTGTTGACTGCGGGAAATCGGTTATGTCAATAACCTCTGCGTTTTTTCCCTGGAGAATGAGCAGGTAGAGCTCGCCCTCTTCGCAGCTTGCTTCGACAGTCATGTTTTCAAGCTCTTCATCGGTTACTGCTATGGTTCTTTCGAGGGTCTCGCCTGAAGAACGGAAGGAAACCTCCCACTTGGAGCCGATGTTGTTGTTCATCATACCGATGGATACGTTGTCAATCATAACGATTTCGCTTCCTAACAACGCAATTGAAGCGAACACGGTCATTGAAACTGCAAGGACAACAGCGCTGATAATTGCGGGCAGTCTGAATTTTTTTGTAGGCTTGCTGTCTTTGTTTCTGCCTGCAAGTATATAAATAAGGAAGCCGAAAAGGTTAGGTGTGAATATGGTTATAAGAAGCCACAGTACGGGCTTGTCGCTGTTGATTTTTGCGTCGTTGTAAACATAAAGACAGATAAAAACATATAAACCAAAAACCGATAGAACGGTGATAATCGCAAGTGCGATAAATAATGCGGTGATCATATCAAGAAAGTCCTTTCTGAATATTTCTTATCTCGTATTTTCCTGCGACAACAGCAAGGGCTGTTGCCATGAAAAAGGCGGCAACTGAAAAAACAACCGACAGAATCAGCGTGGCTATATCGCCGAAGAAAATGACTGCGAATGAAATTATGAACATTGATAATACAAAAACAGCTATGAGCGAGGCGGCAATGTTACGTATATAGATTGCTTTTTCCTGCTTCAGCAGTTCGGCATGTATACGCTTTTTCAGTTCTTCGGGCACTTCCTGCTTTTCTGAAAAGATTTCAGTCATAAGCTTTTCATCCATTGTCAAATCCTTCCTTTCTCAGTTTTTCTGCTATAAGCGTTCTCGCTTTATGGAGCCTGCTTTTGACAGTTCCCTGGGGTATTTTCATAACCTCAGAAATGAATTCTAAGTTCTGCTCATCGAAATAATAAAGCACCACAGGCACTCTGTATTTTTCGTCCAGCTCTGCTACTGCCTTTCTGAGAGCCGTTTTAAGGGCGGCGTTCTCTGTTTCGGTCTGTATATCCGCATTGTCGGGAAGCATATCAAGTGTTTCGTCGGCCGACATTATGATTTTTTCGCTCTTCCTTTTCTCTTTGCGGAAAAAGTTATGGGAGAGCTTTACCGCAACCGATAAAAGATATGCTTTCGGGTTTTCCGAAATATTTATAAAATCCGCTTTTCTGAATGCTGTAAGCACCGTGTCCTGATACAGGTCGTCAGCGTTCTCTCTGCTTCGCATAAGATGAAAACAGAAACGATATATATCATCACCGTAGACAGAAAGCAGATTTTCAAATTCTCCTGTTGTCAAGCTCTCACCGCCTTTCACTTATATATTGTCATGTTTTTCCAATCGGTTCATTATTTTTTATTATATCATTTTATTTTTCTGATATCAACTGAAAATCCCCTGTTTCTTTGTAAAACAGGGGATTTGTATTATTCTGTTTTTCTGTCAGTAACAACCGGTAATCAAAGCTTGTTTCTCTGAATCTTGCCGCTTACTGTCTTGGGCAGGCTTTCTCTGAATTCTACAATTCTGGGGTACTTGTAAGGTGCTGTCTTTTCCTTTACGTAGTTCTGGATTTCCTTCTTCAGGTCATCGCTTTCTTCAGTACCAGCTACAAGTACGATACTTGCCTTTACAATCTGACCTCTTACCTCATCGGGAACAGCAGATACACCGCATTCGAGAACGTAAGGAAGCTCCATGATAACGCTTTCGATTTCAAACGGTCCGATACGGTAGCCCGAAGACTTGATAACGTCGTCGCTGCGTCCTACATACCAGTAGTAGCCGTCTTCATCGCACCATGCAACGTCGCCTGTGTGATAATAACCGTCGTGCCATACTTCGGCAGTCTTTGCTTCGTCGCCGTAGTAGCCTGTGAACAGACCGCAGGGTGCACCGTCGCTGATCTTGATACAGATTTCACCGTTTTCACTGGTCTTGACAGGATTTCCGTCGGAGTCAAGAAGCTGAACATCGTAAATAGGAGCAGGCTTACCCATTGAGCCGATCTTATGAGGCTTACCCACAAGGTTACCGATGATCATTGTGCTTTCAGTCTGACCGAAGCCTTCCTTGATCTGGAGTCCTGTTGCCTTTTCAAATTGACGGTAAACTTCAGGGTTAAGCGCTTCGCCTGCTGTTGTCATATGCTTTACCGAGGATAAGTCGTACTTGGAAATATCCTGCTTTATCATCATACGGAGCATTGTAGGAGGAGCGCAGAAGGTTGTGATCTGGTGCTTTGCGAACATGGGGAGAATTTCCGCAGCGTCAAAGCGGTCAAAGTCATATACAAAGATAGCCGCTTCACAGAGCCACTGTCCGTAGAGCTTGCCCCACATACTCTTTGCCCAGCCTGTATCGGAAATTGTGAAATGCAGACCGTCGGGGTCAACATTGTGCCAGTACTTTGCAGTATGGAAATGTCCTAAAGGATATTTATGATTATGTGCGGCAATTTTAGGATAGCCTGATGTGCCTGATGTGAAGAACATAAGGAGTAAATCATCGCCGCAGGGTGAATCGTCAGTACGTTCAAAGTGAGTGCTGAAACGCTTGTATTCTTCATCAAAGTTTCTCCAGCCCTCACGTGCTTCACCTACAATCATCTTTGTTGTAAGTAAAGGACAATCCGCAGCGGCAATATCAACCTGGTTTGCAACCTCGCCGTCAGAAGTACAGATAATAGCGTTTACACCTGCTGATTCAAAGCGGTACTTGAGGTCGTGCTCCTGAAGCTGATTTACAGCGGGAATTGCGATTGCGCCAAGCTTGTTGAGACCCAGCATAGCAATCCAGAACTGGTAATGACGCTTTAAGATAAGCATAACCCTGTCGCCCTTCTTGATACCGAGAGAAGCGAAGTAGTTTGCACACTGGTTGGAGAGCTTACGCATATCGGTAAAGGTGAAGCGGCGTTCTGTGCCATCCTTTGAGATATGGAGCATTGCAAGCTTTTCTGGCTCACGTCTTGAAAGCTCATCAACAAGGTCGAAGGCAAAGTTGAACTTATCCTCGTTCTTGAATTTAATGGAAGTGGGAGTGCCCATTTCATCTTCAACAACGTCAATGTACTTGTGATAGATTCTGTCCTTTGTATCTCTGTGAACAGAGCCGATAATCTTTTCTGTGGGAACAATTTCAGTAGCTGTTCCCTCGGTAATATCAACGTCTGCTCTGAGAACGATAGCGTAGAACTTACAGTCCTGACCGTTTACGGCAATCATACCGTGAGGTGTATCACTGTTGTAGTAGATGCTGTCGCCGGGGCCGAGAACCTCCTTATGGTCGCCCACCTGAACCATAAGATTACCCTCGATAACGATATCGCATTCCTGACCTGCGTGGGTGGTAAGCTCGATATCCTTGTTCTGGGCAGCTTCGTCATAGCTGCTGATAACGTAAAGGGGTTCTGCAATACGGTTCTTGAAAGCGTAAGCAAGGTTATGATAAACCATGCCGTGAGCCTTAGCAATCTGCTGACCTGTACCTGCACGTGTAACGGTGTAGGATTTAAGGTTGGGGCTGAAGCCCTCGATTAAGTCTGTTACGTTTACACGCAGAGCAGCAGCACAGCGGTAGATGAATGCGAAGTTAAGGTCAGCATGACCGTTTTCGCATTTTACGTATTCGTCTACGCTTATACCTGTCTTTTCCGCCATTTCTTCGGGTGTGTAGTTTTCAATCACACGAAGCTCACGGATACGCTCTGCCATTTCTTTGATTTTGAGACCGATGTCCATCATGTTTTCCATAGAAACCTCCTGTTCTGAGGCAAAAAAATAACGCCCCAAAGAATAAAAGAATCCTTGAGACGAGTAATTTACCCGCGGTACCACTCAAATTGCGGCGTAAAAGCCGCCCCTCAGGGTCTGACAACCCGTATGCATTAACGCAGCAATCACGGAGAGGGTCTACTTGCACACGCTTTCTTCCTCCCGGCTCAGAAGCTACAAACAATGTCAATTCCCTGTGGCTCGCACCAACCGCCACTTCTCTCGAAGGTTCAGCAACATTGCCCTCTTCGTCAACGCCTTTCAATAAATACAAATATATAATAACACAAAAATTCATGGATGTCAAGCCTGTTTTGACAAACTTTTACTGTTTTTTTACGTAGAAAATCCCCTGCACTGCGTTTTTCCAGTGCAGGGGAGAGGTTTATTCCTGTGTCTTTTCCTTTTTCACAAGTAAAATAAAGCTTATTATGCCTACGATAACAGATGTACCCATCATACACGGCATCAGCATGACAGCATTTACTGCCGATATTTTTTCAATGAAAGCTTCACTTCCGAACAGAGAAATAAATATCATTCCTCCGCAGTTGTTATTTACCATATGGCAGAAGGATGCGGGATAGATTGACTTTGTCTTTTCGGTAAGGAGAGTAAGAAAAGCATTCATGAAAGTGCAGAAAACGCACATAAGCACAATGCCAAGCCAGGGGAAGAAGTCATAATCCACGCCGAAATTGTGACCTGCAATTGTAAGAGGCGCATGCCACAGCCCCCAGAGAATACCGCCCACGATAATTGCCGCAGGCTTGCCCATAAGCTCGGTGAGTTTAGGCATCATATATCCTCGCCAGCCCCATTCTTCACCGAAGGCAGGGAAGAAAACTATGATTGAGGCAAAAATTGTAAGGATATAGCTGCAGATACGTGCGACTTTTTCATCGGAAGCAAAAACTTCAGAGAAGCTTAAATCTCCTGCGAAAATCTGCCACACAAGAATGACAAACAGCAGAACCTCCGCAAGCTTTACAGCAACAGACGCTATGTAGTATTTTGCATTGCCCTTGAAATTAAGACCGAGGTAGGAATTTTTAAAGCCTTCCTTTGTTACAAGTCTTGTGACAAGGTGTGCGATTGAGGGAATCAGCATACCGAAAACGCCTACCGCATAAGCGGCGATTGCAGCCTTTTCAGAGGCATATATCGGCTCACCGAAATGGTTATTCAAAATGGGGATAATAATCCAGAACGGAATAAAGGCAATCAGCAGATATATCACAAGTCTTTTGATTGTAATTTTTTTACTGTTCATAAGCTTCTACCCCCTTCTTATAAAGCGGAACACTTATCTTACAGGAAACCCAGTAAAGCAGGATTGAAACCGCAGGGAAAATACTCAGAATAATCATTGCTATATCCCCTGAAAGCAATGTCATAACCGTTTCCAATAAATTTTCACTTTCTAAGATAAAGGAAATATCACCGAAAAGGAAATAGATAATTCCGATAAGAAACAGAACACCTATTGAGCCGAATTTTACGGTGTTTCCAAACATTATGCCGAAGCGCAGATAAAAGGGATTGGCAAAAGCGGTGTAAAGGATATTTCCGCAGAAGATAATCATCAGCACCGAGCCCATGGAATACATGGTGCTGTCTGCAATAAGACAGACAACCGTGTCTGTAAGAAAACAGATTACAAGGGTAGCGATATTTATAATAAGAAGTGTGTAATACTTACCCTCGACGTGCCCCTTTGCACCTGAAGGACAGGAAATATTGAAGCTTCCGATTGTACGCTTTTCATCAGCGGCAAAAAGCTGATGGTCGAATATACTCACCATAAGGAACATGGAGAAATAAATCCCGGGACATATACCCGCAAGTATTTCTTCCAGACTATGAGCAGGAGCGGCAGCAGTAGCGAGCAGAATTGTAATAATGCTGATCAGGTCCATAGCTCCTAATACGATTAAGTCAAGCTTGTATGCGAGGAAGTTTTTATAAATGATACCGCTCATTATTTCTCCCTCCTTTTGAAAATGAATAAGAGTAAGGCAAACTGAATCAGAATTACACCTATAAGCATAAGGGGAGTAAAGGGTGCAACATTTGTAATAACGTCATTCAGGTAAGCTTCCATTATTACGTCACGCTGGGGGTGATTCGGAGGAAGCTTGGTTAATTCACCCATTGTTGGAGTCATAAAACCGACCACACAGGCAGCCGTGATGCCTGACATGAAAAGACCGCCCTTATCAACGGATTTGAAATAATACATAGCCGCACCGAAAACTACGCTCATAAATTCCATAAAGGTAACAAACAGAAGCGACAGTCCTATATCATTGCCTGTAACCGTAGTGCCTGCTGCGTAAGCAATGATATATGTAAGAGGAATTGAGATTATTAAAGATACAGTCAGACCGATAATATTCATAACAGTTTTGGCAAGAGCAAGCCTTGCGGCGCTTACCTGTGTTGAACGGCGGAAATAATCCCATATGGGCTTAGCAATATCCTTTGAAGCTGCGTCTGATGGAAGCATAGCAAACATACCTGCTGCCATTATAGGCATGAGCTTGATTATAGTCATGCTGCCGCTTATAGCGTCTTCAGGTATAATAAGCTTAAGATTTCCGAATCTGAAGCTGAGCAGTATGAGAACAGGAAACAGGATAAAAATCAGTGAGCCTATGCCGTATGCAAGGAGCAGCTTTTTTATAAGCAGTAATTCACGGTATAAAAGGGCGGCAAATGATGGCTTTTTCATTATGACCACTCCTTTTTCTCTCTGTTCACGTAGAACAGCATGATTTCTTCAAGGTTTGTCTTTTCGATAAGTGCGCCCGAGTATTTCTGCTTTGCCTTGGCTCTGTCCGAAACCATAGCTTCCACGCCGAAATCGGTGACTCTTGCGCTGATATAGTCTTCGGATGCAATTTCTTTGAAATCGTCCTTGCTGCATTTAAGTAGACCGTGGCTTTCAAGAATTTCGTCTTTATAGCCTGTGAGGAGAAGCTTACCCTTATCGATAAAGGTAACGCAGTCGGCGATTTTATCAAGGTCGCTGGTGATGTGAGAGGACATGAGAATGGAGTTTTCCTCGTCCTGTAAGTATTCACGGAAAATGTCCAGGATTTCATTTCTTACAACAGGGTCAAGACCTGTTGTGGCTTCGTCCATAATGAGAAGTCTTGCGCCGTGGGAAAGTGCGGCAGAAATCTGAAGCTTCATCTTCATACCCTTTGAAAACTTTGCAATTTTCTTCTTTCTGGGTAAGCTGAAACGGTCGAGATATTCAGAATATTTCTGTTCGTCCCATCCGCTGTAAAGACCTCTGAACATCTTGCCCACCTGAATTGCGTTAAAGCTTTCGTGGAAAGGAATTTCATCAAATACAGCGGCAATATGCTCCTTGATTTCATATTCGTTCTGAATATGGTCCAGACCAAGCAGCTTTATAGAGCCTGCGTCACACTTTGTAATGTTGAGGAGTGTCCGTATAGTGGTAGTCTTACCTGCGCCGTTCTGCCCGATAAAGCCCATGATAGAGCCTTTCGGTACATTAAAGCTTACATTATCGAGGGTAAAGCCGTCGTATTTTTTGGTAAGACCGCTTATTTCGATAGCATTTGTGTAATCGTTCATTAAATTTCGCCTCCGTAAAGCATATCAATGATTTCCTTAAGGTCATCGGCGGAAAGATTGCAGGCTTTCGCCTTTTCGCATGCCTTTTTCAGCAGCTCTTCCGTCTGTCGCACGCTTTCCTCCCTGAGAAAATCCGTATTCTGACCCTTTACAAAGCAGCCCTTACCCGGTACGGAATAGGTATACCCGTCACGTTCAAGATCCTCGTAAGCACGTTTGGTTGTAATAACGCTTATCTGAAGCTGTGCTGCAAGAACACGCATTGACGGCAGGGCGTCCCCCGCTGTAAGCGTGCCGTTCATGATCTGAGCCTTTATCTGGGAGATAATCTGCTGATAAATGGGCTCGTCTGATGAATTGCTTAAAATAATATCCATTAGTGCACCTCTGTTAAAACCGTGTATATACGTTATACACAGTATAGCATGCATATACACAGTTGTCAATACTTTTTTGTAAAAAATTTTCGGGATATGGCTATGAATGGATAAAAAGATTAAAAATTGATATGTGTCTTGCGGGCATATAGGGATTGTGCAGGGTAGAAGTAATACAGATTTTTCTTTACTTTAAGGATACGGTATGATATAATAACAGAAAAGGAGGGGTTTTATGAAAAATAAAGCAGGAAAAATAATCACAGCTCTGTTTCTTTCAGGTGTGCTTGCAATTGGTACAGCGCCTGGAATCAGCGCAGAAACGCTTAGTTCTGAGAATTGTTATATATATGCCGCCTTTGACGGCACAAGCGTAAGAAAGGGTCCCGGTACCGAGTATGACAAAATCGGTACAATAAGAGGCAACGGAAAGCTGACATACGTTGAGGAGCAGCTGGATAAAAGCTATATTCCCTGGTATAAGGTCAGGTTCAAGAATGGTAAGGAAGGCTGGATTACAAGTAATTATTCCAGAAGATACATAAAAAAATCCGCGCTTCCCGAATTAGAAGACACGATAGAATTCGTTTCCGATGGAACTGCTTACGAAAATATCTATGAACAGATTTACGTTTCAGCGGAGGAATACAACGCTATCGGCGTTCAGGTTGCTGTAATAAGAGGCAGCGACGGAAAAGCCTTTGATTTTGCATACGGCTGGGCAGATTACGGAACAAGGGAAATGACTGCTGAAAGCAAGATGCGTTCTGCTTCTCTCAGTAAGGTTGCTACGGCAATCTGTGCTGTGAAAATGGAAGAGCAGGGCATGGTGGAGCTTAGCAAGAATATCAAGAAATACTGGAAGATTGATATTCCGACAAAAATGTCGCTCAAATCGCTTCTTACACATACATCAACGCTTTATAATCTGAGTTCCAAGACCAGCGTTGAGGAAACAGCGGAGCAGCTTGAATCGCCCTTCAGTTTCAACAAGAAAAAGACCCCCGGAAAATCCACAGCCTTTGAATACAATAATTTCGCTTCCTCTGTGGCGGCTACTACTCTTGAGCTGGCTTCGGGCATTCCCCTTGAGGAATATGCAAGAGAGAATCTTTTCAGCCCCTTAGGCGGTGACCTTTCTTATTTCCCGGGAAATATCAAGGATACTGATAACCTTATTACCCATTATGATTATGACCATAGCGTGGAGTTAGTTCCCGAAACGGCGAAAAAGATGATTTTTACAGGTGATATAGGTACGCATCCCGGAAATTATATAGGCGGTCTTACAGGCTCAGCGTCTGATATAGCGAAAATGTTTTCGATGCTTGCCAACGACGGTATTTACGGAAATAACCGCATACTTTCCGAGAAATCGGTGGAGGCTCTCGAAAGGAAATATTTTACCGCAAAGGAAAACGGCGGAAAGTTCAGACAGTGTCTTGCTCTGCGTTATTACAAGAATCTGTACGGTACAGACGGAATTTATTACCATACGGGTAATGCCTATGGAATTGTTTCTCTGGCTTCATACGACCCCGTTACAAAGAACACTGTTGTTGTAATGACTTCAGGTGCAAAGCAGTCACGTGATAAGCGTGGCATTTACAAAATCTGCAGCGAAATAACAAAAGCGGTATACAATAATATAGATGAGCTGTGATAAATGAGGTGTGATTCTTACTCAACCAACGGTTGGGGCAGCGGATTTAATCGGCTTTGCGGCATATCAACCGTCAGTACGTGGTAAAAACGGCAATAGTTTTGTATAATCGGTAATGAAAGGAGGGTTCCCTAATGAATCAGGAAAAAATCGGAAAATTCATAGCTGAATGCAGAAAAGAAAATGGCTATACTCAGGCTTCTCTTGCTGAAAAACTTGGTATAACGGACCGTGCGGTATCTAAATGGGAAACAGGCAAAAGTATGCCTGACGCTTCTATTATGCTGGAGCTTTGTGAATTATTAAAAATCAATGCAAATGAACTCCTGACAGGGGAACATATCATTATGGATAATTACAAGGAAATTGCTGAACAGAATCTCGTCGAAATGAGAACCCAGGAAGAAAAGGCGAACAAGAAACTGATGAAGGCGGAAAGATTTTTAACAATCCTTACCATTGTTGCGTCGTTGGCTCTTATTATTTCAGGAGCATTGATTGCGGAACATAATCCGACGATAGGCATTATTCTATGCTCTCTCGGTTCTCTGATAGTGTTTCTTGGCATTGCTTACGCTGTTAAAATGGAACACGATGTGGGATACTATGAATGCCCTGAATGCAAGACCAGATATGTACCCTCTATGAGAGCTGTTGTTCTGGCGATTCATTATGGCTCAACACGAAAAATGCGTTGTCCGCACTGCAATAAAAAAGGCTATCATAAGAAGGTAATGACAAAGTAAAATTAAAAAGCGCTGTCCGTAATTCGGACAGCGCTTTTTGTATTGTAAGTGGTGGTTGGAATAGATTTTTAATTATTTCTGCTTTCTTTTTCTGCTGAGAACTGCCGCAGCTGCTGAAACAATCACACCTGTAAAGCTGAGTGTAACAGCTGTGAAGGGGTTGTTGTCCTCTTCTTCGTCATCGGTTATAACCTCGTCTTTATTTCCGTCAACGTCGGAATCTGTGGATTCCTCAGTGCGCTTGCCGTGGTTTTCATTATCGATTACGATAATGTATTCGGAAGCGTGTGTAAAGGTAAGGTCTGCCATACCCTTGGAGCTTATCTTGTCAGTGCAGATAAAGTCGAGACCTGCGTCAACATAATAATAGAGGTTAGCGTAGAAGCCTTCGTTTTCTTCACCCACATCAATTGTAAGAACAGCTGTGAAGCCGAAGTCTCCGTCATGGCTCAATGTGATTTCAGTGTAATCACATCCGCCTGTAACTTCATTGATAATCATAACGGGAATATTATCTGCACCTTCGTTTACACCTAAGTCGATATCCATAGGTTTGGTAATGTCTTCGCCGTTAATAGTCCATTTGAAGCCGTTTTCGAGCTCGATAACGATTTCGATATTCTGTCCCATAGCCTGTTCAAAGATTTCTTTGGGAACCTTTGTAGCACCGTTCATGTCAACGATAACCTTTTCGCCTTCCTTAGCGTCAAGGATTTCGTCTGTAATAGCTTCCCATCCCATTTTACCGTTTTCGCCCTTTATCTGAGGAGCAAGATCGTCATCCTCGTCATCCTCTGTTGCAGGAGCAGTTGTGGTAGTTGTAGAAGCGGGAGTTGTTGTAACGGAGGGTGAAGTTACCCATGAAGGAATACCTGGGTTTACAGGAGATGTTGTAGTTGTTGTTTCAGGAGCGGGAGTTGCAGGAGTTGTTTCCTCTGGTACCTCTTCGCTCTCTAATAGAGGAATTGCTTCCTCATCAGTGTACTTACATTCGGAGCAAGTTCTTTCCTTCAAGCCTTTTTCTGTTTTGGTAGCCGGTTTAACAACAGTCCATTCGCCGTATGCATGCGCTCCGTAGCCGTCCTTATTGGCAACTTCGGTTATAGGACAGTTTTCATTCTGGCAGTTGCGCCAATGGTGAGTATCGTTCTGAATCAAGAAATCTGTCCAGTTGTGGCCGAGAGCCTTACCGTAAGGAATCTTACATATCTCGCAAACAGCCTGCTTTGTGCAGGTAGCTGTACCGCCGCTGTGTTCGGTATCGTCCATGTTATCCTGGCCGCACTTTGTGCAGTGCTTCCAGTGAGAATCGCTGTCATAAAGGATTTCAGTTGTGCCTTCGTGATCACAAAGACCTACATAAAGTGTACCGTTTTTGTGAGTTACGGTGTAGTTGTCGCCGGCGTCAGCTTCCTTGGTAATAACAATATCATACTCGCCGATTGTAATGTTATCTGCACCTGAGTAGCCAATAACGGGTTCGGCGACAAGCTTGTCGTTGCCTACAAATCCCTTTGCTGTGTAGGTGGTTTCGGGGAGCTCTGCGCCTACGATGATGTATTTGTCATCAGCTGTGATTGTGAGCTCTGCTTTTTCGATTTTAATTAACGCATTTTCAACGATAGCGTGTAACTCTGCATCATAGCCTTCAACCATGCTGTAATCGTAGTTTACATCATCTACTACATGATAAGCCTTGCATTTGTCGTTGACACCGGGAACGATTGTATCGTCAACCCACCTCCAGCCACTGTCAAAGGTGGATTCGGACAGCTTCATGCCGTATGTGATAGTAGATGCCACAGGCTGCGGAACAGGAACAAGATTCGGGTCTGCCTGCTTGATGGTAAGTGTGCCGTCTGTAACGGTAACAGTGTAGTTATCCTTGTCTGTACCGCCTGTAAGCTCTGCTGTAATCTTGTATGTGCCTGCATTTGCGCCCTCTTCACGTGTAAAGGTGAAGGCGAGTTCATCAGTGCCCACAATGCCTGTTGCTATACCTGTGAATACAGGGTCAGCATCGCCGTATACCTTTTCGGCATTGTCAACCGTGTAGGTGATGTTCTTGGGCTTGATAGTTACCGCAACGGAACCTGATTCGCTTTCTGTGTGGTTGGTATCAGGCTTTACGCAGTAATATACAATGTATGTGCCTGCGTCTGTTAATTCGGGAATTGTATTGCTGTAAGACTCGTTTTCGCTGAGTCTGTATGCGAATGTACCGCCGTTTGCTTCACCTTCGGTAACAAGAGCATGCGCTTCACCGTCGTAGGTTAATTCGTTAGCTGCAGGAGGAGAGGAAACGGTAGCCTTAGCGGGATTGATTACGCCCTTCTGTGTAAGAGTAAAGGTGTAGCTTTCCTCATTAAAGCACTTCTTGATGTCATCTGTAAGGAAAGTGATAACGGCTTTAACAGTCTTGTCCCCGCCTACATCTGCGCTGTCTGCGGTAAAGGTTGCTGTATAGTCTGTGCCGTATATGAAGTCATTTACAAGTACTTTTGTAGAGCCGTTAAGGAACTCTATGGAAGCTATATTTGAGTTGTTAAACTCAGTTTTTCCGTCATAAATCTTAGTGAGTATTATTTCAATGTCTGGATTGATAAAATTAATACCTGTAATATCAGTGGGGAGGATAGACCATTCTCCTGTTGCTTCACCTGTGTAGTTGCCGATACCCTTTACTGTTACAGGGTAGGTACCTGCATTAGTCTGATTGTCTTCAGGTGTAAAGGCAATTTCAAAATCTTCATATCGGTATAAGTTTTCACCGTCGAGAACCACACTGGTTACATCGGGAGAAATACTATTTCCGCTATAAACAGCTGAGAATTTTGTTACAACAGCGTTTTCAATGCTTCTGGGTTCAATTTTGAAGGTTGTGCTTGCGGTTACATCTCCTGCGGAAATTTCAGCAGAATATGTGCCTGCGTTTGTGGGGCTTGAAGCAAGTATGTTTCCATCTGCATCACAGTAGCTTAATGTAATCTCAACACCATCGATAGTACCTTCTGTTTTTGCGGTCTTTGTTTTTCCGTCGTAGACGAGGTTTTCAGCCGCAGTAACCTTTACAGTCTGTGTCTTTCTGGGGCATCCGCCGTCTGTATCCTTACAGATTGCGGTAATGGTATCACCGCTTGCGGTAATGGTGTATTCGTGGGTATGCTCGATAACAGTAGCGGTAGCAGTAGCGGAGTGGGTTATGTTGTAATAAGCTGTTACATCTTTACCCTCTGCATCCTGAATTGTTGCTGTGTCGATTTCGAGTACTACCTCATCACCGATTGTTGAATAATCGCCATCTTTAAATGTAACGATAACCTTATGACCGTTAATAAGATCTGAAGCTTCGATTTTTTCAGGGTTGGGTGTGCCGTTCTGGACAACATTCTGGTCAAGGGGTGTAATAACCAGTTCACGCTGTTCTATGGTGTAGTTCCTATTTATTACACCTGTAAAGTTACCGATACCTGTGATTGTAACAGTATAATTGCCGGGATTTTCAGCGGTAATATCTCCGCTTAATGTATAGTCCTCGCCTTCTGTAAGCTGAGTATACATGAATGTTGCGCCTTTGATTTTTGTTTGTTCTTTACCGTTGTAGATAAGTTCGCCGTTTGACTGAACAGCGAACTGTGTACCCTGATTTATGATATAGGGTGAAACAGTTATCTTTACTGTCTGGGGTTCGATATTCTTATAGTTTGTATTGCCCACTACCTTATAGTATACAGTATATTCGCCTGCATCGGTAGCTGTGGGGATAGTTGTTGTGTACTTGTTTCCGTCAAGGGAGTAGTATGCTGTACCGCCTGTAACTTCTGCGCTTTTCACAAGATTCTGCGCTTCGCCTTCGTATACTAAATTATCTGCAAAGGTGAATGACGCTGTGGGGGCCATTGCTTCAATAGTGAATGTCTTACGTACGGCTGTGCCTGTACCGTCCATACTTACGGTCATTTCCGCTTCGTATGTGCCTACGTTTACAGGTGCAGAGTTTAAAAGGGCGTTAGTTGAATCGCGGTAGGTAATGTCTGAAACAAAGATAGTGCCTATATCCAAAAGCTGTTGCGCATTTGCATCAATGTCTGTGGTTGCAGTTTTTTCTGCGCCGTCATAAACCGCATTTTCAGGTCCGTTCAGAGTAACTACGGCTTCAAAATCACATTCACAGGAGACAATAACCTTATTATCAGAAGCCTTTGCTGTAAATGTGTGTGGTTGATAAGTTATATGTTCCTTAACATATTTTACAGGACAATCTTCACAAAATACTTTTATGTCATGCTTTTCGGATGTAACATCATCATAGGCAGTAGTCAATTCGTGTGTATGTACTGTACCGTCTTGGTTGATAATTTTTCCCTCGTCTGTACGGGTTTCTGTTATATTAACAGTTCCGCCCTGTGATAAATCAATTGTTCCACTTTCATGGTTATAGAATATTTCGAAAGTACCGCCTGTAACGGTGCCTAAATTGTCAACACCTTCGAAAGTACCGCCTGTAATGGTGCCGTAATTTATCATATACTTGCATTCACCACTTCGGATAGTGCCGTAATTAATAACAGAATTTGGTATACGTTCAGTAGCAGTAATATCGAAAATAAAACCTTCGTAAAGTTTGAGTTCAGAACCATAATAAATCCATTCCCAGAATACGCCTTCTCCTGTATAATTTTCAATCATCTCATCTGTGAGAGTAATTTCATTACTGGAAACGGTTACTTCGAAATAGGTTTCGTCTATGCTTACATAGTTGGTGCCTCCGCCTATCTTATAGAATACGATATATGTTCCTGCCTCGGTAGCTGTGGGGATTTCTGCGCTGTATTCACCGTCATTAACCTTATACATCATAGTACCGCCTGTTGTGGAGCCTGCGGTAATAAGCTCCTGAGGGCTGCCGTTTGCAATAAGATTTTCCTTGGGCTCGGGAGGAGTAAATTCGGGGTAAATCTTAGAGATAGTCCATTCGATATTCGCTGTACCGCCGAAATTGCCCTTACCTTCAACGGTGAGGGTGTAAGTGCCTGCGTCTGTTTTTTCGATGTCGCCTGAAATTATGTAGTCTGTGCCTTCTTCAAGAGCATTACCAAAACTAACTGTAATTATAGGAGCAATAGGGTCACCTGTATAGCCGAATATTGCTTTGGTGATTGTTGCGGATGCATAAGGGACTTCAGGTGGCGTAAACCCATCGCTTTCAACAATAATAGGGGCGGGATGTATTTCCCACTGTGCAGTTGCTGAACCGCTGTATTTATTGATACCCTTGATTGTTGCTTCATAGGTGCCTGCATTTGTCTGAGGAGTATATTCTACGGTATAATCTGTGTCTATTTCAAGCACGTCTTCGTCATACATAACCGTAAAATAAGGATGCTTATCTGAGCCGTCATATGAAAGAGTAGAGCCGTCTATGATATCAGCGTCTGCAATATCAAAAGTTACAACAGAGGGAGTGTAATCTGTTGTGGAAACAGTAAGGATAGATTCACCGTAATAGCTTGTTGTATCGCTGTCGTATGTAAAAGTGACAGTGGAACTGTTGAAAATCTTTGAGTACTGGACAGCTGCGGAATTCTCGGTCATACCTTTGAGGAAAAGTCCGTCAGGTGCACCGACTGTACCCTCGTCACAGTTTGTAACGTCAACAAGATAGTTGGTGCCGCCGATGGTGACAATGTTCCACATATGAGGACCTGAACCCGTACCGCCTGTCATTTCGCCTGTTACACAGTAGCAGGTATCACCGCTCAGGTCACAGAGGTACTCGAATGCCTTTGAATAGCCTTCGCAGACTACGTTTGTGTTCGTGTTGCCGTCAAAAACGTTGATAAGCTGCCAGGGGTCGAAACCTTCGGTAGCGATACTGTAACCAGCCTTTACAGCGTTATCGTCATAGGATACCAGCTCGCAGATTGCGTCTTTATAGCCTTCAAGACGTTCAACAACGGAAGCATCTTCATATTGCTGGAAAATTTCCTGTGCATTTCCGATAGCCGTATTTACTCTGGCTGTTGAATCGGAGGTGTTGTATTTGTCTGCTTCTGTGGCTCTGTAATTTATGTCAACCACAAAGCTGATAGTAGCAGATGTGAGAGTAACGGCGGTTGCGCTTGTTGACGTATAATAGGAAATTGCAATGCCGCCGGAATTTGTCTTATCGTGCCAGTAAAAATCAAATGGGTTATCAAAAAGGAGTGCCTGATATACATTATTAAGGATCTTAGAGATAGCTGCCTCGATTTCTGCATCGCTTGCGCTTGATGAAATTCCTAATTCGGTGAAGGTAAGCTCGATGTTTTTAACTTCAAAATCTGTACCTGCCGATTGACCTGTTGAGACATATTTTGCCTTGTCGAGCACCTGATCGTAGATGTCCTGCTGGCCTGTGCCCAGTCTTTCGTCCGCAATAGCGGTATAAGTAGTTGCACCGCCCCCGACGCCATAAATGCCGTTTTCGAAATAGCCGAAAAGGAGCTCGTCGTTTGTAATGCCTAAGTCAATACCGGGGAGCTGAGCTGTGCCCATCTCCTGAGAAGGTGCGGCCTCACCCTCAGCGAATACGGTAGCAGCCGAATTGAATGCAACTGCGGAAGCGAGCATAAGGCTTAATGATTTTTTAAGAAATGCTTTGCTTGGTTTCATACTATTTCCTTTCCATAAAACAAAGTATACATTTTTATATAATCAATTAATTATACCATAAATAAGGGAAAAAATCAATGTTTTATCAGGCTGAATCGTTAAAAAAGCAAATATCTGTAAATATTACAAAAAACAAGCCCTGATTTTGTGTAATTACTTACAAAAATGCATCTGCAGGGTGCCTGAAAAACGACACGGCGAAAGGGTTAATCTATCATCAAAAGCAAGAAAAATAAATCCTGAGCTTTGTGGATGTTTTTTAGAAAATAAGAAAAAGCCCAGCGTTAAGAGCGGTACTCATATAGAAGCTTTATAAGTATTTGTCGTGGGACACCTTTCTGTAGAAAGGTTATCCCCCGAACCCCCTTCCAAAGACTTTAATAATGATTTAAGCCTGACAGGGTAAATTACCCTGTCAGGCTTAAATTAAAATTAAAAGTTTTCGGAAAGGAGTCTGAGGAAA
>JAGALB010000013.1 GCA_017625405.1 Ruminiclostridium sp.
CCATCAACACATGGGTAGCTCTCGGCCGTGACCAGGCAACAGTAGTAAAGGACCTTGTAGACAACGACTTCAACCAGAACAACAGCGGTATCAACGTTTCCATCAACCTCGTACCCGGCGGTATCTTAGAAGCTACTCTGGCAGGTAAGGGTCCTGACGTTGCACTGTTCCTCGGCGGTGACTTCCCGATTCAGTGTGCTGCACGTGACCTTCTCGTTGATATTTCAAAGTTCAATGACTATGAAGATGTTGTTGCTTCAAGATTCACAGACAGCATCACAACACTCTACACATACAGAGATGGTGTATACGGTCTTCCCGTTTCCCAGTCCTTCCCCATGATGTTCTACCGTACAGACATCTTGGAAGAACTCGGCGTTAAGGAAATCCCCGAAACATGGGAAGAACTTATCGACATCATTCCTGTATTACAGCGTTCTTACCTTACAGTAGGTCTTTTATCTCCTGCATCCAACCTTTCAAGCTCTATCTTTGAATCCGGTGATACATTCTCCATGCTTGTACTCCAGACAGGCAACAACATGTATAACAGCGAGCTTACAAAGACAACCTACGATCAGAAGATAGTCGTAGACGCATTCAAGCAGTGGACAGACTTCTACACAATCTACGACTTTGAACAGACATACGACGCATTCTCCAGATTCAGAACAGGCGAAATGCCTATCATAATCCAGAACTACACATTCTTTAACCAGCTTACAGTTTCCGCACCTGAAATCAAGGGTCTCTGGGACTTCACACTTGTACCCGGTACAGAAGTTCTTGACGAAAACGGCAACAAGACAGGCAAAATCAACCACGCTGCAAACTCCGGTAGTTCCGGCGCAGTTATCTTCACAAAGTGTGCTGACGTAAATGCAGCATGGGAATTCATCAAGTGGTTTACTTCCGATGAAGTTCAGGTTCAGTACGGCCGTACAATCGAAGGTCAGATGGGTCAGATGGGACGTTTCGACACAGCAAACGTCAACGCTCTTGCTCAGCTCCCCTGGTCAAACGCTGAATACGAAAAGATCTCCACACAGATGAACCAGACAGTCGAAATTCCGATTATCCCTGCTTCCTACGCTACAACCCGTCACGTAAAGAATGCTTTCCGTGCAGTTGTTAACGACACATGGAATCCGAGATATGCTCTCTCTTCTTACAACAGAGATATCAATTCGGAAATCGAAAGAAAGAATCAGGATCTTTCAACTTTCGGTAAATAACAAGACTGAAAAATAATTAGGAGGAATCGAGTTTTGGCTAATAACGAACGGCAGACATTGTATCTTGAAGACAACAAATTCAAGTATACACTGCTCCAGATGAAAAAGAATGTCGGAGTTTACGGTCTTCTGGCTCCGTACTTTGTACTGTTTACCATATTTACCATAGTTCCCGTATTGCTCTCACTTCCTATGGGCTTTACAAACTTCAATATGGCACAGTTCCCTCAGTGGGTAGGTTTAAGCAACTTCTATTCACTGTTCCTTGAAGACGAAGTTTTCTTAAAGGCTATTGAAAACACACTTGTTTTCGCAGTTGTAACAGGTCCTTTAAGCTACTTCCTCTGCTTTATCCTTGCATGGCTCATCAACGAGCTTCCCGGTGCGCTCAAGACAATCTTTACATTTGTATTCTACGCACCTACACTTGCAGGTAACATCTTTACAACATGGCAGTTAATCTTCTCCGGTGATACATACGGTATTGCAAACGCTTACCTTATCGACCTGGGTATTACAAACGGTGCGATCCAGTGGCTCACAGACGCCAACTACATCATGGGCGTTCTTATCGTGGTTCAGCTCTGGATGGCTCTTGGTGCAGGCTTCCTTGCTATCCGTGCAGGCTTACAGGGTATTCCCCGTGACCGTTACGAGGCAGGCGCTATCGAAGGTATCAAGAACAGAGCACAGGAACTTATCTACGTTACAATCCCCGCAATGGGTCCGCAGCTCTTATTCGCTGCCGTAATGCAGATCACAAGCTCCTTTACCGCAGGTGATATCGGTAGATCCCTTACAGCATTCCCGACAACCGACTATGCAGGTCATACAATCATGACACACGCATTCGACTACGGCTCCATCAGATTTGAAATGGGTTATTCTTCTGCAATATGCTTCGTGCTCTTTGCAACAATGCTTATAGCAAACTGGGGCATCAAGAAGATACTCAACAAGTACCTCGATACTTAAATTCTATAAAATATTAAATTTCTGAAAGGACGGTAGTCATGAGGATAAAAAAATCCAGAAAAAAATATGGCGGCTCTCTTGGCGGCGATATTGCCATATTTATACTCTTAACAGTAATAGGACTGTTCATGCTTTTCCCAATTTATCTTTCCTTTGTTCAGTCCATCAAGCCCCCGGAAGAACTCTTCCTCTTCCCCCCGAAGCTTTACGCTATGGCTCCTACAAACCAGAACTTTGTAGACCTTATCAACACAGCTTCAAACATGTGGGTGCCTTTCTCCCGTTACATCTTCAACTCTGTTTTCGTAGCGGTAGTTGTTACAGCAACTCAGTTAATCTTCGCTTCCTCCGCAGCTTATGCGCTTGCAAAGGTTAACTTCCCCGGAAAGCACGCACTCAACAAGATTATCGAAGTAGCCCTCCTGTTTACAAGTACAGTAACCTTTATCATGCAGTACATGGTAATGGCAACAATCGGTCTTATCGATACATATCTTGCTATCACACTTCCTTTTATCGCAACTCCTATGGGTCTGTTCCTTATGCGTCAGTTTATGGGTCAGATTCCCGACGCTATGATCGAAGCTGCTCACCTTGACGGCGCAGGTCATATGAGAATCTGCTGGCAGATCGTAATGCCTAACGTAAAGCCTGCTTGGCTCACACTTATGATCTTCGCATTCAACGGCGCTTGGCAGATTACAGGTTATTCATTCATTTATAATGAAGCATTAAAACCTATTCCGACTGTTTTACAGCAGATTACAGCTTCCGGTATCGCCCGTGCGGGTGTTGCTGCGGCAGCGGTAGTAATCCTTATGATACCGCCTATGGTACTGTTCTTACTCTGTCAGAGCTCAGTAGTAGAAACAATGGCATCCAGCGGTCTTAAAGACTAAACTAATTGAGAAAGGAATGATTTTAATGCGGTTTATAAAGAAACTTACCGCTTTTATCTGTGTTGCGGCAGTCGCAGCTTCCTCTCTTGTTGTGAATGCGTCGGCTGATGAACCGTACATCGGATATAACTATGACTGGTGGGGAGATCCGATTCCCTCACAGAACGGCTTCGTAGTTGAAGATGTTATTTCCGGTGCGGAAATGGGTGCTGTAACTCTTGCAGAGCCCAACGACTTATTCGTTCACAACGAAACAGGAAAGTTCTACATTGTTGACACAAAGAACAACAGACTTGTTATTACAGATGAAAGCTTTAATCCCGATAACATAAAGATTATCGACACTCTTACATACAGCGACATTTTCACTGAGGCTGACAGTAAGATTAAGAAGACAACCTTCAACGTTCCTATGGGCGTTTATGTAAGAACCGACAAGGACGGACACACTCTCATCTACGTTGCTGACTCAGCAAACGAAAGAGTTGTAGCCTTCAACGAAGACCTGGAAATCGAAATGGAATATGTAAGACCTTCCAGCGACGTTTACGACGCACAGGTTACATACAATCCCAACAAGGTTATCGTTGACTCCGCCTTCAACGTTTACGTTGTAGTTCCCTCCATAACACAGGGTACAGTTCAGTTCTCCGCTGACGGTACATTCAACGGCTACTACGGTGCAAACCGAGTAAACGCTACCGCTGAGGTTATCGCACAGCAGTTCTGGAAGCTCATCTACACACGTGAACAGATTATTGCGATGCGCCGTAACGTATCAATCGAAATCTCCAACGTTGACATTGATGAAGAAGGCTTTATCTACACAGTAACAGAAACAAGAACTTCTGATACTGATATTTTAAAGAAGCTCAACCCCGCAGGTACAAACATCTTCACCAACTTAGGCTACGACCAGTACACCTACGGTGACTATGCTACACGTTACTACAAGGGTAAGAACTACGCAAACGCAATCTGCGACGTTGACATTGACGAAGAAGGCAATATCTACCTCCTCGACTTCGCAACAGGCAGAGTTTTCCAGTACACAAACGAATGTGACCTGCTGTTCATTTTCGGCGGCAAGGGCACACAGAAGGGTACATTCACCTCCGTTTCCGCAGTAGAATCCTACAAGGGCAAGGTTTATGTACTTGACTCACGTAAAAACAGCATCACAATCTTCGGACAGACCGAATTCGGTGGAATCGTACAGAACGCAATCTACCTCTTCAACGAAGGTCTTTACGACGAAGCAAAGGGTCCCTGGGAAGAAGTTCTCCGCCGTGACGCAAACTACTGGCTTGCATACATCGGTCTCGGTAACGCTTATCTCAACCAGGGCGACTACGCAACAGCACTTGATTACTTCTACCGCAACTCCAGAGCAGGTTATAACAGAGCATTCAAGAGCTACAGAATTGAAGTAATCAGAGCAAACTTCACATGGGTAATGACCGTTGTGCTTGTACTTGTTCTTGCTCTGATAATCATAAGCTATGTGAGAAAAAGCATGGCAAAGAAAAAAGGTAAGAAGACAGGAGGTACGAATTAATGAATTTTGATTTGGATATGCCTGCATGGAAATGGCCTTTTTATGTAGCAAAACACCCCTTTGAAGGCTTTGATGACCTGAGATGGAAAAAAGCCTACAGCATGAGGGTTGCATGGGTAATCGTAATTGCATTCTTCCTTATAAGCGTTGCAAAAGCACAGCTCACCGGCTTCCTTTTCAACGACACTTACGTTAAGGTATTCAACATCGTACCTTACTTCTCCTCATCAGTTATCCTCTTCATCACATGGGTAGTAGGTAACTGGTCACTGTGTACCTTATTCGACGGCGAAGGCACAATGAAGAACATCTTCTGCGTTTCGGCCTACGCTCTCGTACCTTATCTTATCACACAGATTATCTGCATTATTGCAAGTAACTTCCTTTTAAGAACAGAATCCGGCTTTATGTTCTTCTTTGAATATTTAGGCCTTGCATGGTCGGTGGTACTTATGATTTCGGCTATGAAAACCGTTCATCAGTATTCAATCCCCAAGACTCTTGCGGCTATGTTCTTCACAGTAGTTGCTATGGCAATTATCCTCTTCCTTGCAGTATTATTACTTACCCTGTTCCAGCAGGTGTTCGTATTCGGATACTCAATCTACACAGAGCTTCTGTACAGATTCAGTATTTAGCGCAGTTTAAGTCAAACTCAGAAAAAATGGTGGTGTAAAAATGATAAAATTAAGGAAAAAGCTCTTATCCGCTGCATTAGCAGCTGCTATCGCCGTTTCTGCTGCTCAGGTACCTGCATGGTCCGAAGAAGAACCCGCTGCGACAGCTGAGGAAGCTACCACAGAAGCAACCGAAGCTGCCGAAGAAGAGGAAGAAGTTGACATTGCCACAAAGGATGAAGCCTTTGCCGCAATGACACTCATGGCAGAAACAAGCAAGCTTGCTCTTTACGTAAACGAAGATGACTACACCTTCGCAGTAGAGAACAAGGCTAACGGCTACAAGTGGTGGTCGAGCTTCTATGATACAGTTGCAAAGGAAAAGGTGCAGCTGAGCAGAAGAAACACGCTGATGACAATCGAAGTTGTCGGCACAGAAAGCAAGGCTATTGAAACAGCCAGAGCTTATGACAGCAATGTAAAGAAAAAGCTTGAAAAAATCGAAAACGGTATCAAGATTACCTTTGATTTCAAGAAGTACGAAATCGTTGTTCCCCTGGAAATCACTCTTGAGGATGACCATTTCGTAGCAACCGTTCCCGGTGACGAGGTTGTTGAAAACCGTCCCCAGAACACAGCTGACGGCCTTACAGGCTATCAGATTCTTGCAGTCAATGTTCTCGAAAACCTGGGTGCATCCGACAGGGAAGACGATGGTATCATCGTAGTGCCCGACGGCTCCGGTGCAGTTATCAACTATAACAACAACACCGCAGCAGGTGACGTAAACACTTACGAAGGCAGGGTTTACGGCAGAGATTTAGCAGTTGGTCTTCTTCAGGCTACTGCAGTAACGGAACAGGTTACAATGCCTGTATTCGGACGCATTACCGAAGGCAGCGAAGACAACGGCCTTGTTGCTATCGCTTCCAAGGGTGAAGAATATTCAACCATCCACGCTATGGTTACAGGCCAGAACGTTACTGACCTCAACAACGCATGGTTTGAATTTGCTCTCCGTACAACTGACAAGTACTTCATGGGCAGCAGTAATGACCCGCTGACAGTTTACGAATCAAAGGGCATCAAGACAGGCGACGTTTCCGTTTCCTACTATCCCGTAAACGGTTCTGACCTCAGCTATGTTGACATCGCTGAAGCATACAGAGGATACCTCACAGATGAACTCGGCGTTGCAAAGTCCACAAAGGCAAGCGACGCTCCCTTCTACCTCACTCTTTACGGCGGTACAGTAAAGGAACAGTCTGTTCTCGGTTTCCCCGTTCAGATCCAGACAACAGCTACAACCTATGCGGAAGCTCTCAAGATTCTCGGCGAGCTTGAAGCAAAGGGCATCAGCAACATCAAGATTATCTACGAGGATTTCAATACAGCAGGTATCACAGGTAAGGTTGCAGCCACATTTGAGTATTCCTCAAAGCTCGGCGGCAAGGCTGAATACGAAAAGCTTGCAGCGCACGTTGCTGAAATGGGCTACGAACTTTTCCCCAGCTGCGATATTATGGAATTTGAAAAGAGCGGTAACGGTTACAGCTTCATGCTGAACGCTTCCAAGCAGATTACAAACTCCTACGCAACACAGACTCCCTTTGAACTTGCTTTCGGCTTACCTCATGAAACAAAGGAAAGCTGGACAATTCTTTCTCCCTTCTACTACACAGATATCTTCACAAAGCTTGCAGACTCCTTCAAGAAGGAAGGCGCAACAGGTATCTCCCTCAATCAGGCTTCCTACACTCTTTACAGTGACTTCAGCCGTGAAAACGCAGAGGGCAGACCCTACTTCACAAGAACAGACGCAAAGAGTATTCTTGAAGCAGGCTACCAGAAGCTCAGTGACAGCGGTCTTTCAATCATGACCGAGAATGCTAACCAGTTTGTACTCAAGTACGCTGATTACATCAAGGATGTACCGCTTTACTCCTCAAACTACGACATTTTCGACTATGATATTCCTTTTGCGCAGATGGTTCTTCACGGACTTGTTCCTTTCTCTTCAAAGGCAGTCAACAAGAGCGCAAACGCAAGAGATCTCAGACTCCTCTCCCTTGTAACAGGTACACCTGTTCATTACGAGATGATGTACACAAGACCCAACAAGTTTGCAGACAGCAGCTATGATGATCTTTACTATTCCAACTATGAAGGCTGGACAGACATCGCAGCAAACGAATATAAGCTCTTCAATGATGTTGTTGCAGGCGTTTCGGATTCTTTCATCACAGAGTTTGAACGTATCAGCGGAACTGAGTACCAGTCCACATTTGACAACGGTACAACAATTTATGTGAATACAGCCACAGATGAAATAAAGGTAAACGGTACTTCTTATGAACTGTCGGCTTACGGATTGGGGGTAAGTGAATAATGAACGATTTTGAAAAAGACGGAATCGAAGAACTGGAAACAGAAGAAATCGTATCTGTTGTATCTGAATCGGAAGCAGAAGAAACAGCTGAAGAAGTTGTTTCCGAAGTAACCGAAACAGCCGAAACCGTTGAAGAAGCCCCTGAAGCGGAAGAAGCTCCTAAGAAATACGCTGGCCACATGACAGCCTCCGCCGCAGCACTCAATGCCGCAGGCGAGGTTGACATCAGACGTAAAAGACCCCGTGAAGAAAAGAAGATCAAGGAAAGCAAGATTTCCTATGAACGTAAAAAGCAGCTTTACGGTTATGGATTTATCGCCCTCTGGATTGTCGGCGTAATCTACATGTTTATTATTCCTCTGGTACAGTCCCTCTGGTACTCTTTAAGCTACACCGAGCTGGTAAGCCAGCCCGCTGTAATCGAAGAATACGGAATGGACGGCCCCGGTATCTATACCGAATGGAATAATTTCGGAAACTACAAGAAGGCATTCACAGAAAACGCAGACTACCCCCGTAACTTAGTTGACTCCCTCGTGGAAACAGCTTATACAGTTCCGCTGGTTCTCGTATTCTCCCTTTTCGTAGCGCTCCTCTTAAATGATAATTTCAAGGGCAGAGGCTTTGCACGTGCAATCTTCTTCCTGCCGGTACTTATCGCAACAGGTCCTGTACTTCAGGTTATCAACGGTGATATGCTGGCACAGGGCGTAGGTGAAGCGGCACAGTTCAGCTCCCTCTTCAAGGCGGACTTCGTTGATGAGTTCCTTAAGTTCATGGGACTTACAAACATCAGCCAGTCCTTCACAGAAATGATCACAACTGTTACCGAAACAATCCTCAACCTTATCTGGGATTCCGGTATTCAGATCCTTATCTTCATTTCCGCCCTGCAGCAGATTCCTGTTTCCGCTAAGGAAGCAGCTTCTATGGAAGGTGCAACAGGCTGGGAATTCTTCTGGAAGATAACATTCCCCACAATCTCTCCTATGATTTTCGTAAACCTCATCTACACGGTTATCGACGCTTTCGTAAAGTCCGACAACCCTGTAATGCAGCAGGTTATGAGCTATGCGAGAGCTTGGGAATACGGCTTCTCGTCAGCTATGGCGTGGGCATACTTCGCAATTGTTGCTGTGGTACTCGGTATCATCTCCGCAATTGTATCAAGATTTATTTTCTATCAGGTAGACTAATCAAGGAGGAACTTCAGTGGATAACAACGAATTTGAAAAAGAAACAGTTGTATCAGGCACAGATGTTACTCCTGATATAACCGAAACAGCTGAAGCAGCGGAAGAAATTATTTCCGCTGTGGAAGAAGCTGCCCCCAAGGCAGAACCCAAAGAGGACGAACGTCCCAAGGCTCACAAAATCGAGCTTTATGATGAAAACGGCAAGAAGAAGTCCAAGCGTCAGCTCAAGAAGGAAGAAAAGAAGCGTCTCAGCCAGTTCCACATCAGCACCTGGGAAATCATCAAGGGCTTCCGTAACTACAACGAAAGCGAAAAGGCGCATTACAAGGGAATCATCGCAAGAAGATTTTCTGAAAAGGTATGGCCTGTATTCCGCTTCCTCATTCTCTTCGGACTTGCGTTTGTAATTCTTTACCCCATTCTTTATATGGTATCCTGTTCAATCAGACCTCAGGCAGAAATGACTGACCCGTCTATTCTCTGGATTCCTAAGACATTCATGATTGATAACCTTATCGAAACATGGAATGCTATTGATTACCCCAAGCTTGTATGGGATACAGTAAGCGTTAACGTTGTCTGCTCCCTTATTCAGGTTCTTACCTGTTCTATTGCAGGCTACGGCTTTGCAAGATTCAAGTTCAAGGGCAAGGGTCTTTGCTTCGCACTCGTAATCATGCAGATCATCGTACCTACACAGGTTATCTTAATCCCTCAGTTCATGCAGTTCAGATACTTCGACCCCTTCGGACTTATCTCCCTTATTTCGGGCGAAGCTCTCAACCTTGCTGACTCACCCTGGGCACTTTACTTACAGGCATTCTTCTGTAACGGTATCCGTGCAGGTCTGTTCATCTTCTTATTCCGTCAGTTCTTCAGAGGACTTCCCAAGGAACTTGAAGACGCTGCATACCTCGACGGCTGCGGCCCGTTCGAAACTTTCGTAAAGGTTATGGTACCCAACGCAAGTAACTCCTTCTTAACCGTATTTATCTTCTCGGTAGTATGGTACTGGAATGACTCTTACGTTTCAGGTATGTTCTTTACAAAGTCCAACACAATCGCACTTCAGGTAAGCAACCTGTATACAACCATTTCAGCTTACTTCAACGGCGGTACCCCCACAGGTATCCCCTCTGACTGGCTGGTATGGATCGAAAGCGGATGCTTACTCTCAATTCTCCCGATTCTGATTATGTACATCTTCCTTCAGAAGAACTTCATCGAAGGTGTTGAACGTTCAGGTATCGTAGGCTAGTCGCGAGCCGCGACAGGCAGTTCCGCCTTTTGAGGCGAGCCGCCTCGGGCAGTTCCGCCTTTTGAAAGAACGGTGGAAATAAAACAAAAAAATTAACGGCGGAATCGCAGGTTGTGCGATTCCGCCATTATTCTTTATGTAATCTAAAACCCGAACGAAGCGAGAATCAGAAGTTTTCGGCCAAGCCTTTTACAAAAGGTATGAAATCTGCTTTCCCGCATCTGAAAAAGAACGGCATCAGCGTGTCCGGCATATAAAAGCTTTTAATCCCGCAGCTTTTGTATAGGAGATTTTTTAATACTTATCGTATTCAATTTTTGTAACAACATCATCCTCACGGTTTACAACAAGCTGCATATAGCCTTTTTTGCCTGAATAATCGCCGTAGTGAATGTAGTCGTGCACACCATCTGTAAGCGCCCACATTTCCTTATCCTCGGAAAGTGCCTTGCCCTTTTCGCCGAATTGTGCTTCTGCCTTCGCTTCCGCGTCAGCAATTGTATCTCCTACACAGATTCCGAAAACCGAATGTTCGGAAGGGACATGTGCCAGATCCTCAAAGCTGATTGAGGACAGTGAAACACCCGCAACCTTACCGCCGCTGAAGGTCAACTCAATCAGGTCGTAATCCATATCAGAGCCGCTGTGAGCAAGACTGTAGGAATAGAAATCCACACCTGCCATATTCATAGCGTCCTGTATCATCTCATTGTCAGCATCATCAGAGCCGCCGTTGACATTCATATCGTCAAAAATGTCCTTTTTCACTCCCATTGCCTCAGTCAGCTCATGCTGCGAAAAGTCATAGCTTTTTCCGCAGGCTGTCATAAGCACAGCGGCAAGCAGTGCAGCGGTCAGTTTTACAAACTTTTTAAGCATAATGTTACCCCTTTAAAATATCATTATGGAATTTATTGTAACATAACATACATAAGGTGTCAAGAAAAACTTCCGTCTGAACAACAGAGCTTACAACTGCGGATTAATCATTTTTATAAAAGGAGTAACTGCCCGAGGCTCGCCTCACACTGCCTGAGCAGTATAAAGCTTGTAATAATCGCCCTTCTTCGCCATAAGCTCATCGTGCGAGCCTGCCTCGGTAATACCCTTATTATTGATATACATAATCTTGTCACAGCTTCTGATAGTGGAAAGTCTGTGAGCGATAATAAAGGAAGTTCTGCCCTTGAGCAGGTGATTGATACCATTCTGGAGATAGCGCTCAGTCTTGGCGTCGATAGAGGAGGTAGCCTCATCAAGCACAAGAATCTTGGGGTCGGAAAGAATTGTTCTTGCAAGTGCAATCAGCTGCTTCTGACCCTGCGAAAGACCAGCGCCACGCTCGCTTACCTCTGTGTCATATCCGTCCTTCAGGGACATGATATAATCGTGAACGCCAACAACCTTGCAGGCTTCCTTTGCCTCTTCAAGAGTAGCGTCAAGTCTGCCGTAGCGGAGGTTGTCAAGAATTGTACCGCTGAAAATAAAGCTGTCCTGAAGCATAATGCCCATCTGGCTTCTGAGAGAGCGGAGCGATACATCAGCAATGTTGCTGTCATCAATAAGAATCTCACCGCCGTTTATATTATAGAAACGGGAGAGAAGGCTCACAATTGTGGTTTTGCCTGCGCCCGTGGGGCCTACCAGTGCGATGCTTTCGCCTGCCTTGACATCAAAGCTTACATCTTTCAGAATATCAATGCCTTCTTCATAGCGGAAGGTGACATTCCTGAAATGAACATCGCCCTTGATTTTCGGAAGCTCGGAAGCGTCAAGCTTGTCGCAGACTGTAACAGGCTCGTCAAGCATTTCAAAGATACGCTCAAGGTAAGCTACCGCATTGATGAAAGTATTCATCAGGTTGGAAAGGTTCATAAGCGGCTGCCAGAAGCGTGCGCAGTAATCACCCATAGCAAGGATTGTACCAAGGGAAAGACCCGGCATCACCAGAAGACCAACGGCGTAGATAGCGCCTCTTGTAGTGATTGAAACCACGTCGGTAGAGGGCCAGATGAGGTTGTTGCAGGCAACGGCCTTCATCCATGCCTTACGGTAAGCCTTGGAAAGCTTGTCGTTGATTTCGGCATTAACCTCTTCACGGGTGAATATCTGTGAAATCTGAACTCCGACGATACTTTCGTGGAGGTATGCGTTCAGATTTGAGCTTTTGTTGGAAACTGCCTGCCACGCCTTACGCTGTCTGTTCTTGATAGCGAAGATAACCGCAGCATAGACGGGAAGTCCCGCAAGAACAACAAGTGCCAGCTGCCAGCAGACAAAGAACATGAATACGATAATAAACAGCAGATTGAAGATTTCCAGCACAAAGTTGATGATACCGTTTGTCATCAGGTCGGAAATTGAGTTTATGTAGTTTACCACACGTACAAGGATTTTTCCGTGAGGTCTGCTGTCGTAATATTCAAAGGGCAGGTCCTGCATATGCTTGAAAAGGTCACGGCGGATATCATAGATAATATCCTGACCCACCTGAGTCATCATCTTGGCACGGATTTTTGTAAAAATAACGCTGAGGATGATACACAGGAGGAAAGCAGCAGCGCAGACAAGCAGCATGGGTATGTCGGCATGACTCTTCATGCAGTTGTCAATTGCGTACTGGGTAATAAGCGGAGAGATAAGACCGATAATTACCGCAACCGCACTGAGCAGCAGCGCTTTTACGATTCTGCCTTTATATTTTCCCGCATAGACAAGGGCACGTTTTAAATGACGTATGTCAAATGGGGTTTCAAGGGTTTCGTCAATATCAAATTTATTTCTTGCCATTTAAACCGCCTCCTTACTTCTGTAATTCGTAGACTTCGCTGTAATAACCGCCTGTTTTGATAAGCTCGTCGTGTGTTCCCATTTCGGCAATCTTACCGTCCTTTAAGATAATGATGCGGTCGGCGTCCTTTGCGGAGGAAATACGCTGAGCGATAATAATTTTTGTACAGGTGAAATCCAGATTGCTGAGAGCCTCCTGGATATTTCTTTCTGTTTCCAGGTCAACAGCGGAGGTTGTATCATCGAGAATCAGGATAGAGGGCTTTACGGCAAGGGCACGGGCAAGAGAAATTCTCTGCTTCTGTCCGCCTGAAAGACCTACGCCTCTTTCACCGATGATTGTATCGTAACCGTCGGAAGTCTTCAGGATAAAGTTGTGTGCATCGGCAGCCTTTGCATATTTCTGCACCTCTTCTTCGGGAAGGTCAACGTTACCGAAGGAAATATTGCCGTCGATTGTGTCGGAGTAAAGAAGAACATCCTGTGTTGCGATACCGATGCTGCCACGGAGCTCCTTCAGCTTCATCATTCTTACGTTTACATCGTCAACAAGGATTTCGCCCCCTGTGACATCGTAAATTCTGGGAATAAGGTTTATGAGGGTTGTCTTACCTGAACCCGTAGCGCCCATAATGGCGATTTTTTCGCCGGGATTTACGGTAAAGCTGATATCCGAAAGAATTTCATTCTTTCCGTAACCGAAGGAAACATTCCTGAATTCAATCTTACCCTTGATTCTGTCCTTCATTTCAACTGCGTCTGCACGGTCGATAATGGAGGGGTGTGCGTAGTAAAGCTCGATAATCTTGTTTGCGGAAGCGGTAAAACGCTGATAGTCATTTACGATATTACCGAGAGTACGCATGGGGTTGGAAATTGTCCAGATAAGGCCTGCGAAGGCGGCATATTCACCGAGAGAAATTCTGCCTGTGATTACGAAAAGACCGCCGCAGACAAGGCATACAACAGCCAGCGACTGGGCTGTGATTTCAAGATAGGGGAAGAAATTCAGCCAGGTAAAGGCGGATTTCTTGTTTGCGTTGTTATAGGCCTTATTTTTCTCGTCGAACTTACCTATTTCAAAATCTTCTCTTGCAAAAGCCTTTACAACACGGTTACCCGAAATATTTTCTTCGGCGCAGGTGTTGAGGTCAGAGAACTTTTCACGCAGGTCAACATAAAACGGACCTACCACATTCTTGAATTTCTTTGTGATTATAAGAATAAGGGGAGTCAGAATCAGCATACATATTGCCATCAGCCAGTCGATGGAGAAGAAATATATAACCGAAACCGAGAAAAGAATGACGCATTCGAGAGTTGTCTTGATAATCCAGGCTACCGAGTGGCGGATCATATCAAGGTCGCTTGTGACACGGGTCATTATATCGCCTGTGCGGTAGCGGTTGTAAAAGGAAGCGTCCTGAGCTTCGATTTTGTCAAACAACACTTTTCTTATGCGGTATATCATCCCCTGGGATGTCTTTTCGTAAGACATATTGGCGCTGTACTGGATTATACAACGCAGAAGTGTGAACCCTATCATTGCGAATATCATTTTCAGCAGGAGGTCAGAGCCTGTACGGAGGTTTTCCGCAGCCTGTTCGCCGACTAAGAATGTATCTACAATCTGCTGGGTGAAATAAGGGGTGATAATGTACATGGACTGGGAAACGATTGTCAGAAACAGCGCAAATATGTAAAGTGCACGGTCGCCTTTCATGTTTTTCCACAGCCAGCGCAAAATAAACATCAGAATCACTATCCTTTCTTTTGAAGTTGCATTTTGGCGTGCATTGGCAATTTTATCACAATTATATTTATAAGTCAATAGATTTTTCCAAAAAGTTTCATTTTTCTGTAAACGATTTACACTTTTTGAAATGAATAGCTGAAATCTGTTATATACCTTTTTAATATATTATATATAGGGGCGGATGCGGCGGCGTGCCGTGCACGTTTTGTGCCGAAGGCACAAAACAGCCGCGGATTCAAATTCATTAGCATCAGGAGAA
>JAGALB010000014.1 GCA_017625405.1 Ruminiclostridium sp.
AAGGGATATGAAATTCACATGGGTGAAACAATGTCAGACGATAAGCCCTTGCTTGACTGCGGCGGCGCACAGAATGGGAATGTTTACGGATGTTACATTCACGGCATTTTCGACAGCTCCGATGTATCTGAACGTATAGTGAAAACTCTCTATGAACGCAAAGGTCTTGCTTACAGCGGTAACAAAATCGACCGCCGTGCTTACAAGGAAAAGCAGTATGATTTGCTTGCTGACGAGGTAAGAAAAAACATTGATATGGAACTTGTTTATAAAATATTGAACGAGGGTATATGAAAAACTGTCAAAATTTTCCTTGACAAAACACTCCTGTTGTGATATGATTGTTTATTGTTGAATACATTGAAAATTTAATAAGAAATGACAGGTGTCGGATACTCATTTTTGAGTTGGATTCGATGAAAAGGGAAGTCGGGTGAAAATCCCGCACGAACTCGTCACCGTAATTGAGGAGCGAAGAAAGACCGTACTTTTTAAAGTGCAAGTCACTGTGCTGTGCATGGGAAGACCTTTCTGAGCGTTGATACATAAGCCGGGAGACCTGCCTGCCGTTTGTACGGAAGCTTTTGCTTCAATGCCACGAGTAAAATTGGCTGTACGTTTTACATATACATTAGTCTTACTATGCCTGTAAGGCTTGTTCGTGTGTGGCATTATGCCCTTTTGTATCTGTAAATTGTGCGCTCTTACTACGTGGTAAGGGCGCTTTTTTATTGCCCGAAAAGGAGAATTATGACGGACGGAAAATATACAATTGAGGTGAGCCTGACAGGCGGAACAGGGCGTTCAAGCGTTCGGTCGCCTGCCGAACTTGAAGTAGAAAACGGTATTATGACTGCTGAAATAGTATGGAGCAGTAACAGCTACGATTATATGGAAGTTGACGGAGAGGAATATTATCCCGTAAGCAGCGAAGAATATTCAACCTTTCTCGTTGAAATACCTGCTCTTGATACGGACATTCCAGTACTTGCTGAAACACTGGCTATGAGTGAGCCGCACCTCATAGAATACACATTGAAATTTGATTCCGCAACCCTAAAAGAAGCTGATACACTCCCGATTTATGCGTTGGTTATAAGCGGAGCAATTCTGCTTGCGGGCGTGATTGCTGTTTTTGTTGTGAAAAGAAAGAAGAAAAATGAAACTGATTAAAAAAATGATTTTTGCTGTTGTTTCAGCATTTATAATTATGCTTTCGGGTTGCTCAAAAACAGAAAAAATTCCCGAAAAGCATATAGAAATAGACGGACTTATTTTTTCGCAACGTGTTGAGCTTATCTACGCGGAGCAGTTTGCCATAGACCGTTATGAAAACGGATATTCGGTAATTCACACGATGAACGGCGAGAGCTTTCTGCTTGTTCCAGAGGGTGAAAAAACGCCTGACGGATTGTCTGAAAGCATAACCGTTATCGAAAAGCCGACAAAGAATATCTATCTTGCCGCAACCTCGGCAATGGGGCTTTTTGCAGAGCTAGAACAGGGCGGGGCGGTTAAATTTTCGGGAACAAAGGCTGACGACTGGTACATTGATTATGCCCGTCAGGCTATGGAAAACGGTGCAATGCTCTATGCAGGGAAATACCGGGAGCCTGACTATGAAATGCTACTTGAAAATGAGTGTATGTTATCCATTCAGTCCACTATGATTGACCATTCTCCTGAGGTTAAGGACAAGCTGAACGAGCTTGGCATACCCGTATTTGTGGATTATTCAAGCTATGAAACCCACCCTCTCGGCAGGAGCGAATGGATTAAGGTTTACGGAGAAATGACAGATACAACTGAGCTTGCCCGACAGCTTTTCAGTGCGCAGGCAGAACAGCTTGACGGTATATCGGAGCAGAGTACAGGAAAAACCGCCGCATTCTTTTACATAAGCACCTCGGGACAGGCTGTAACCCGAAAATCGGGGGATTACGTCACAAAAATGATTGAGCTTGCAGGCGGAGAGAATGTGTTTGAAAATCTCGGTGACGATAAGGCGACATCTTCTGTAACAATGGAAATGGAGCAGTTTTATTCACAGGCGAAAAATGCCGATTTTATCATATACAACAGCACCATAGGCGGTGAAATTACGACTGTTGAACAGCTTATCGCAAAGAATGAGCTGCTTGCCGATTTCAAGGCGGTGCAGAACGGAAATGTGTGGTGTACCAAAGAGAATCTTTTTCAGGAAACTATGAAGCTGGGCACGGTGATTTCCGATTTCAACTCGATTTTTACAGGCAATACGGAAAACGAACCGCCTGTATTCCTGTTCAGATTAGAGGACGGTGAAAAAGATGACTAAAGGAAAGATAACAGCAATGTTTACACTGCTTTCCGTGGGAGTCATTGCTGTGCTTTTTGCAAATCTGTTCACAGGGAGTGCGGATATATCCGTTTCTGACGCTGTTACAGCAGTTTTCGGAGAAGAAAATACCGCAAGCGATATACTGTGGAAAATCCGTATGCCGAGAGCTTTGGCGGCACTGCTTTTAGGTGGAGCATTATCCCTTTCTGGCTACCTTTTGCAGACCTTTTTCCATAACCCTATCGCAGGTCCGTTTGTGCTTGGTGTGTCATCGGGTGCAAAATTAATCGTGGCGATTTCTATGATTTTTTCAGCAAGCTTTTTCGGTTTGCTAAGCTCTGCATTTATGATAATATCCGCCTTTGTCGGTTCAATGATTTCCCTTGGTTTTGTGTTGCTTGTATCACGAAAGGTGCGGCAGATGTCAATGCTTGTGGTGTGCGGAGTTATGATAGGTTATATATGTTCGGCGGTTACGGATTTCCTTGTAACATTCGCTGATGATTCGGATATTATAAACCTGCATGACTGGTCTATGGGTACATTTTCGGGGACGAGTATGGACAATGTAAAGGTTATTTTCATCTTCGTACTCATCGGTTTAGTCGGTACAATACTTATTTCAAAGCCAATCGGTGCATATATGCTTGGCGAAAGCTATGCACATAATATGGGCGTTAATATAAAATTACTACGTGCATTGCTTATAATCCTTTCGGGACTTTTATCTGCCTCGGTAACAGCCTTTGCGGGGCCTGTCTCCTTTGTGGGAATTGCCGTTCCGCACATTATCCGTGTGCTTTTCAAAACGTCAAAGCCGCTTGTGATGATACCCGCCTGTTTTCTCGGCGGAAGCATTTTCTGTATGCTCTGCGATATGATAGCAAGAACAGTTTTCGCACCCACCGAGCTTAGCATAAGCACGGTTACGGCTATTTTCGGTGCGCCTGTGGTAATTGTCATAATGCTGAACAGAAAGCGGGGCGAAATAAATGGATAAAACGCTTATTTCGGCTGACAGACTTTCTGTAGGCTACGGTAAACGGGTAATAGTAAACGGCATTGAGTTTGAGGTTAAACAAGGTGAAATTCTCACTCTTATCGGACCCAACGGCGCAGGGAAATCAACGGTACTGAAAACTATTGCAGGGTATCTTTTAAGGCTTGACGGCACAGTAGTAATTGACGGCGAGGACACAGAGAAAATTACCGAAAAGGAAATGGCGAAAAGGCTGTCGGTGGTACTTACCGAGCGTATCAGCCCCGAGCTTATGACTTGCCGCGAGGTTGTTGAAACAGGACGCTATCCCTATACGGGCAGCTTTGGCTTACTTACAGAAAAGGACAGGGCTGTTGCGGAAAATGCAATCGAAAAAGTATCAATGCAGGATTACGCGGATGTGGATTTCAGCTCTGTAAGCGACGGTCAGCGGCAGCGTGTAATGCTTGCCCGTGCGATATGTCAGGAGCCTGAAATTCTTATTCTTGACGAGCCGACTTCATATCTCGACATACATCATAAAATTCAGTTTCTGGAGATACTGCGAAGCCTTGCAAAGGAAAAGCAGATGGCAGTTATTTTGTCGATGCACGAGCTTGATTTTGCAGAGAAGATTTCTGATTATGTGCTTTGCATAAAGGGCGGTAAAATTACGCTTTCGGGAACACCCGATAAGGTTTTTACGGCAGAAAAAATTATGGGGCTTTACGATATCCCCGAAAAACTTTATCGCAAATACTTCGGATAAATACGCAAACGGCGTACTTATATAAAAACAATGTCCGTGGAAACACGGGAAAGGACGGTAACTAAAATGAAAAACAGTAAAAAGGCACTTATTATGGCAGGCGTTATGACAGCGGCAATGGCACTGGGCGGTTGTCAGGCAGAAGAAAAGACTCCTGTTATCTTAGCGGTAAGCTTCGGCACGAGCTTTGACGACAACAGAGAGGTAACAATCGGCGCAGTTGAAAACGCAATCAAGGCGGCTAACCCTGATTATGAAGTAAGACGTGCATTCACAAGCCAGATTGTAATTGACGTTATCAAGGAAAACGGCGGCGCAGCTATCGACAATGTTGAAGAAGCATTCGACAGACTTGTTGAGGACGGCGTAAAGGAGCTTGTAGTTCAGCCTACACACGTTATGAGCGGTTTTGAATATGACGACCTTATGGCAGCTATTGATGAATATGAGGGTAAGTTTGACAAGTTATCTGTTGGTGCTCCTCTCCTTACATCTGACGCTGACTATACAACACTTGCAGATGTTCTTGTAGCAGACACTGCTGCTTACAACGTTGACGGAACAGCAGTTGTATTCATGGGTCACGGCACACATCACGAGGCAAACGCAACATACGGCAAGCTCCAGGAAACATTTACAGCAAAGGGTAATAATAACTACTTTGTAGGTACAGTTGAGGGCAGCCCCACACTTGAAGATGTTATCGCAGGCGTTAAGGCAGGCGGTTATACAAAGGTGGTTCTTCAGCCTCTTATGGTAGTTGCAGGCGACCACGCAAACAACGATATGGCAGGCGATGAAGAAGGCAGCTGGAAGCTTGCTTTTGAAGCAGAAGGCATTGAGGTAGAATGCTCATTAAAGGGTCTCGGCGCAATCGAAGCAGTACAGGATATGTATGTTGCACACACAGCGGAGGCTGTAAAGGGTCTTAACTGATTAAAATAACATTACCGCAGGATTAATGCCTGCGGTAATGCTTTTAGGTGATAGTGATGAAAAGATTTATTTCTGTTATAATGCTTATGATAATGGCGTTGTGCCTTTGTTCCTGCGAAAAGGAGATGACGCCGATTTATGCAGGCGATATAAACGACGGTACATACAATATCGAGGTAAAGTCAAGCTCGTCAATGTTTAAAATCATTGATTGTGAGCTTACTGTTTCAGGCGAAAAAATGACTGCTGTAATGACATTGAGCGGTACAGGATATGAAAAGCTATTTCTTGGTAAAAGAGAAGAGGCTGATAATGCTACCGATAGCCAGTTTTCATATTTTACAGAAACAGACGAGGGTAAGTATTGCTACAAGATTCCTGTTGAAGCGCTTGATAAGGAAATATACTGTGCGGGTTTCAGTATACGAAAACAGAAATGGTATGACAGGACTCTTGTATTTAAGGCAGACACATTGCCTGACGTGGCATTGAAATTTAACCCTGTTCCTGTTATAATAATTGCAGTAGCTGTCGTAGTTGTAATAACAGCAATGACAATAATTATTATAAAATGCAGAAAGAAAAGAGGACAATAATGGGACTTCTTCATATATACTGCGGTGACGGAAAAGGCAAAACAACAGCCTCAATCGGTCTTGCCGTAAGAGCGGCGGGAGCAGGAATGAAAGTGTGTTTTATTCAGCTTATGAAGGGCGGAGATACTTCCGAGATTGAAACAATGGGTCTGATACCCGATATAACTGTTAAGCGTTGTGATAAGGTCTATGGCTTTGTAAAAAACATGCGCGACAGGGATAAAGCCGAC
>JAGALB010000015.1 GCA_017625405.1 Ruminiclostridium sp.
CCCTTTATCAGAATCCGTTCTTTATTCTTGTTCTTGAGGTGCTGTAACGGGAAACGGCTTCTCCTACCTTGTTGCCGTCAAGCTCCACAGTAGTATGAATTTCAACAGGCTTTGAAAAGCCCTGTGCGCCGTTGTTTTCATTAACAGCACCGATAAGTGTCTGCCCGCTTCTGAGATTCAGCACAGTTGCCGCAGCCCTGTTTATACTGTCTGCGGATATACCGCCGCTTACCTTTGCGGTTTTTTCCGGCTCCCCTGTCTGCTGCACTGTCATAGCTGCAATGGAGGACGCCGACTGCTCTGCCAGCGATATGGTTTCGAGCATCGAAGCGTTGACTGCTGCGATTTTTGTCTGAAAATCCTCCGTCTGGGCAGTGATAATTACGTTAAGCTGTTCTGTTGTCATTTTTTCTCCTCACTTTAACCAAAAGCTTCAGCAGGAGATCTCGGAAACTGCTCAGGCGCATTGACCGCAGTACGGCAAAGTGCCCCTGTGTTGAATGCCAGCAATTCATTCCTGCGGTAGGAATCTTCAAGGCATTTCCTGTAAAAAGCACTTCTTTCCTGTATCAGTTCCCATATTTCGCCTGCTGTAAGCTCCCACAGAATACGGGGATCAGCTATGAATACAAGAGCCTTTTTTCTCAGCTCCAGTATCAGCTCTGTGGCTGTGCCGCCTGTTCCCCGCAATCGAAAAAACCCGAACGCTCCAGCGCCTCGCAGATTATCATATTCATCTTTCTGAGCGTACCGCCCTCATTTATGAAATCATCAAAGAGCAGCGCTGCCGAGCTTCGGGTGAAATCGGGGGATAAACCCTCTGTAAGCGCATAAAGGAATTCCACCATGACGGTTATCTCGTCAAGCCTCTTAAGACCGCTGTAAACAGAACCGCCCAGACGCTCCTCAAGCTTTATGGCTGACATTGCCGTAAGACGCAGCATATATTCCCTTCCGCCTGCTGTAAGCAAAGTGAAAGGCATGTTCTTTTCTTTATCCATAGCTCCTCCTTACGTATCAAGACTGTGCGTAAGCTTTGTGTCGGGTATTGAAATTATACTGAATTCCATAACGCCGTCAGGGTTCATGCTTTTGATTCTTGTGGAAATCTGACCGCTCCATGTAAAATATGTTCCGTCAGGAAACTCAAGCTTCTGCTGAACCGATGCACCCGAGCATTCAATAGCTCTCGCCGCACTGTATGCGGCAGAAACCTGACCTGCCGTAACGTTGGGGTTTTCGCTGTCACTGTTGTAGTAAAAGCCGAAAGTCAGTTCATCGTACTTGTATAAACCCGCAATATAACGATGAGCAGTATCGAGAAGATTTGTGATCTGCTTCTTTTCTCTGCTTCCGCCCATATCCGGAGTGGATTTCAGGCCGTAAAGGCTCTGTCCGTTGAGATAGAATTTTGTTCCGCTTGTTATAAGCTCCATGGTTGTTCCTCCTTTCAGATTGTTACAATTCTGCCCGAAACCTCATCAACGCTGCAGGTAAAACGCATACATCTGCGTCTTGCCTTTTCGTCGTAAAGGCTTTCCGAAAATGTACGCCTGAAACCTGCAGACGCCATGGCGTTGCACACCTGCGCCGCTATTTCCTCGGCTTCATTCATTTTTTCAGCGTATACATCCAGCTGAAGAGTATAGCTGGTTATCCTTTCCTTGTTGCCGATGGTTACAGCAGCACTGCCGCCTGTTTCAGTCATGATGATTACGGGCAATATCCTGAGTCCTTCATAAAAGGACAGCTCCACAGGAGCAATATCCTTTATTTTTTCCGCTGCATACGGTTTGATATCAATCATTGCCGAATATCTCCTCTCTTACAACAATTCCTGCCATTCTTGCGGCCTTGTCTATACCACTAGAAAGATATGGCTGCGGTCTTTGCCTGCTTGTTCCAAGCTCAACGGCCGCCGCATAATCCACATTTGTAAAGATTATCGCCTTGTCCTTTTCCTTGACGCAGGTGATGCTGTTTTTCAGTCTGCCTGTCCGTACAGGGCAATGTTCTTTAGCAGCTTCCAGGGTAATATCCGCAAGGCAGGAAATTGCTCTTTCAACGGCTTTTCCGGGATATTTTATCATAAATGCACCGCCGTTACCGTCATATGCTCCGAAAAATGCTTTATTTCCGTAATCTCCCAGTCAGGCGTATTGCCATAAACCGCCGCAAGATCACCGCACTGAACACCTGCATCGGGGCGGAGAATCAGCTTTACTCTTTTTCTGACTATCCTGCCGCTTTCTCCTTCGGTAACTTCATCAGATAAGGGCTGAATGTCCGCATAGACAAATCCCAGCAGCGTCGGAACAGACTCGGTGCCGATATATGTGCTTTCCTGTCTGACGTTAGAATAAATATCCACACGTTCAAGACGTCCGTTAATCAGCTGCACTGAGCACTCCCACCTTTCTGGGATAATTTTTAAGGCGCATAATGATATCCTCAGGAATACCTGCGGTGAAATCCATTGTAATTTCGCCTTCGGCTCTTTTCTTCTCGCCTTCGGTGCCCTTGCGGTTGTAGTAAATCAATGCGAGTTCAGCCTGTACATCCATGAGCTGCGACGGAATCTCTGTTCTTCCCGTAATGTCAAGAATTGTATTGCCCGCCCTTAAAAGAAGGGCGCCGACCTCATCATTGCTGAGGTCGGCGTCCGCAGGCAGGCGAAGCTTAAAAAGTTCTTCTGCCGTATAAATCATATGTTTCCTCTCTTTTTCTCTCTGTACATCCACGGTCTGCCGCAGTTGTTCTCTTTTTTTCTGCAGCAGCCCTGCTTTCGTTACAGGCGGTTCGCTAAGCAGGCCTACGGCCCGCCTCACTCACCGCCCCGTATTTCTGCCGCTGGCAGAAATACGGCTGCGGCAGGCGCTGCCCGCCGCCCCATACCTGTCAGTTAAGCACCTACTGTAACAGAAATTACGGAAGAAGCCGCAACGCACTTGCCGTCTGCGTTCTTTAAAGCAACACAGAGCTTGTTGCCGCTTGTGGCAGTAACAATACCGTCGTCAGGAAGAGCTGTCCATGCGGAAACATCATCGCCAAGCTTGGGTGCTGTCACAGAACCGTTTGTCTTGTAGACAAGTGTACCTCCGCTTGTTTCACCTGTTACGGAAACTGCGCCCTTGCCTGCTTCCGCAGCTGTCATTGCAGCTTCAAGAGTACCCAGTGTGCCGTACTGAACGGAAACAGCAGCCTTCTTCTTGTCAAATACGAAAATATCGTGGTATAAAAGACCTTCAACAAGATGTCCTGCAATACCAGGAGGATCCTTGTGGATCTTATATTCCTGAAGCTTTACAGGAGCAGGAGCACACATGGGGTGTGTGATGATGAAGGATACGCCCACAGGCATTCTTCTCTTGGGAACAGCAATGATTGCAACGCCGTCGCAGTCGCCTACCATGCCCTTGAAAATAATTCTGTCCTGAGCAATTTCGGTTGCTTTTGTAAAATGTACTGTATCCTGCTTTAAAAGCTCAATAAAGGAGTTCGCACAGAATGCAACACGGTTTTCAACGGGGAATTCCTCGTCTGTGATTGCTGTATTTGCAGCCACGAAAGCTGTGTATGCATTTTCCGCTGTAAGGGCACCATATGCCTTTGTGCCTGCATTTTCGGAAAGCTTTGCAAAACGGTAACGGTCAATTTCAGGAATAATAACCTGTTCAATCTGACGCTGGAGAGCCTTGCCTGCGTTTCTCACACCTTCGGGAGAATCCGCTTCAAAGGTCTTGTCGATTGTGAAGGTGAACGCCTTCTGCTGTGTCATCTTCATTTCCTGTGTTGTGTCCTGAAGTTCAACGGGAGCGCCGTATCTCTGCATACCGCCTTCGGGGTTATAGTCGTTGAGGGGAGCTGTATCCATGGAAAATACGGTTACGGTCTGAGCGTTACCGAAAGCAACGTCATTGTTTACGCCCGCTGTGGATAAAAGACCCTTTCTGATTACTTCGTCTACCTGATTTGAGTACTTTTCTGCTAAATTGATTGCCATAATTCTGATTTCCTTTCCCTTTGTTTCTGATTAATCGAAAAGTCCGTCAAGGAATGCGTCCTTTGCATTTCCTGCGGAAAATTTAGGAGCAGCGCTTCCGATGCGCTGGCTTACCGCTTCGCTTACAGCGGCGGTAAACGCCTTGCGAATACCTTCAATGCTTTCCGCACAGTCTTCGGGGCTTGCGAAGTTCACGCAGCTTAAAAGACTTTTGGGAAGCTTGTACTCGCTGAGCTTTTCCATAGCGTCCGCCGCAAGCTCACGTCTTGCAACAGCCGCCTCTCTTTCGGAAAGAACCGCTTCCGCCTGCTTCCTGAGATAGCTTTCTCTCTGCTGCTCGTTCATCTGTGAAATCTTTTCCATTTCACGGAGCTTTGATTCAAAGCCCTCTCTTTCCTTTTCCACAAGCTCATCAACCTGAGCCTTTGTGAAAACTTCTTCCTGTTCAGCCTCATTTACGGCTTCAGTTGTTTTCTCTGCCATTTTATGCATCCTTTCTTTTTTATTGTAAGATTGTCATCCGCCCGAAGAGGATCGTCTCCCCTCATGTCAATCTTACAGTTTACATCTTACCACCGCCCTTATGGACATTCAACGCCACACTGATGACAAACAAGGACATATTAAGGACTGCCGATTGTGCAATATTACCTGAAAATCGTTACATTATTTTACAGAAAAACACTTGCAATTTTCATCTGCAAATGTTATAATTAAGTTATAAATTAAAAATTTTATATTGGTTTGTGATTTTTTTGACAGACTTCTATAAAATGGGAAAGGCGGTAAAAAGATATGAAAGAAAAGTATTGTGAGTTATTATTCGGATTTGACTGCGGTTCAATTGCAGAAACACAGAGTGAACAGGCTATAAAGGCATTCAAATCATTTATTGCTGCTCAGAAGAAGCTTGACGGCGAACTTAACATTACAGGCGTTTCCTTCAATCACAGAATCCAGTTTGTTTATGATAACAGACCTATCAAGAAGATTACCGCCAAGGATTACCGTTTTGACATGAGCGACGGCAGAGGCGAATGTCATATGCTTGACGCAGTTTCCATGCTTATGGATAACGTGGGCGAACGTCTGAGCAACACTCCTGAAGAAGAAAGACCTTCACAGGTTGTTGTAATCGTTACAATGTTCGGCAGAGACAATGCCAGCAAAAAGTGCACTCATGACCGCCTCAAGGAAATGATTGCCCTTCAGCGTGATGTATACAAGTGGAAGTTCATCCTTGCCACAGACTATACAATCAACATGGAAAAGCTTGGCATTGACCCTGATGACACAATCGTCATCAAGCGTGACTCCGATGATATGTTCGGACCCGCATACAAGACAATCAATGAAATGGTAACAGATATCCGCAATAATATGTAAAACCGAAGGCAGGGTAAAAACCCTGCCTTTTCTGTTATTCTGCGCCGTTTTCTTCCTGTCTTTTTCTTGTGAGATATGCCACACCGGCTGCACTTACTGCCACAAGACCTGCCGTCATGAACGGGATACCTATGCCTGTTCCGGGGTTAGGGTCCTTTTCGTTTGTCTGTGCTCCGTTGACGTCATTCTCATCCTTGCTTCCGTTGGGGTTGCTGTCTGCGTCATCTTCCATCTGATCGGGAATATCCTCATCCTGTGTGCTGTCAACAACTGAGTCGTCGCCTGTTGCGCCGATTGTTGTTTCATCGCCTGTGAGAATATCGTCAGCGGTATCAATTGTATCGGTAACGATGTTTTCCGCTCCGTCAATCACATCATCAACAACGCCCTGTGCGCCTGCACCGAAGGTAAGCATCGAAGAAAGCGCAAGAGCGGGAATAAGCCCTAAAAGTGATTTTTTCTTTTTCATATTTCTTCTCCTCCTGACAGGTCGTTTTCCGACCCTTTAATATTATTTTCAATCGACTGCATATTATTAATTGAAAATTTTTGAATGAAAAAATCAAAAAAAGCTTGACAAACCATAAAACTGGTGATATAATAATAAAGCACTTAATTTGCGGGTGTAGTTCAATGGTAGAATGTCAGCCTTCCAAGCTGAACACGTGGGTTCGATTCCCATCACCCGCTCCATCGGCTACACAAGCCGCTTATCTGTTTTCGTGCGCCACTAGCTCAGCTGGATAGAGCAACCGCCTTCTAAGCGGTAGGTCACAGGTTCGAATCCTGTGTGGCGTGCCAACAGATATGGTGGGTATGGCTTAGTTGGTTAAAGCGTCGGATTGTGGTCCCGAAGATCGAGGGTTCGACTCCCTCTACCCACCCCATATAAAGCCTCGTCAATGACGAGGTTTTATTTTTTTGCATACCGCATTAATCTAACTGTAACTTTTGTGCAACCTGCCCTAAAAAAACTGATTTTTTCTTCATATATATACAAACTCCTCAAATATCTATTGAATTTACTACTGAAACATAGTATAATGATGTATATACGTATAAATGTATCTAATTCCTTATTATGATATAACAGCGAAGGGGGCATATAATTATGTCAGAAGACAGAATTGTTAATAAAAAACAAAATATTCTGATTGTCGTTGTATTCATCCTTCTTGCCGTTATAATATGCCTGGCTTCCTTCGGTCTGACGGCGATTTTCAGAAATGCTGCAAATTCAAATATAGAAGAAAATGCCAAGGATATTCTTGTTCAGTCAACACAGAATATCGCTGATTATACAGATTCGAGGCTTGCGGCCTCCCTCAACACCCTCAGCGGCTACGCTATAAGCTTTGCACACTCGGATGAAATGACAAAAGAAGAAATCGAAGACTGTATCCACCACTGTCTTGAAGACGGAAAATTTTCAGAATTGGCTTATGTCAACCATATCGGTACTGTTTTCGGAGAAACAAGCGTCAATGCAAGAATGTATGCCACAAGATCCCTTTCCGGTCACAGTGAAATGCTGACTTCCGAAAGTCTGTATACCGTCCCCGTGTTCTGCAAGAACAAGGTTGTCGGTGCCCTGGTCGGAAAAACCGATCCCAACAACTACAATGCTGCTACATTCAGCATGTACGGCGTTACTCAGAACAGCTTTATGGTTGATTCTGGCGGTGTTGTCATAAACGCTTCACAGACACCTGTTGTACGTCTTGGCGTGGGAGATAATATTCCTGTTCTGCTGTCCAACGAAAATGATACGAATTTCCTTACAACCGTACTCAGTCAGAAGGACGAGTCTGTGTGTGAAATCGTTAAATACGATCAGGTAAGGTATTTCCTGACAGCCTGCTCCATGAATACAAACAACTGGACTATGGTTTCGTTTGTACCTTGTTCTGCAGTAACCCAATCTTCAGCAAATGTCATTATGCCGCTCAATTACCTTGTGGCATTCCTTACAGTTGCATTCTTTATTCTTGCCTTGTATCTTATTTATTATACATACCGTATACGCAAGCAAGCCAAAGAAATTGTTGATGAAAACAACAAAATCAACTACATTGATGACCTCACCGGCTATGCGTCATGGAAGAGCTTCATGGAAAACTATGACAAGAAGCTTCTTGACACCAGCCTTAACCTTGCTTTTATTTCCCTCGACATTGATAAGTTCAAAACCGTAAACGATACACTCGGCTATGAAGGCGGAAACAAGATTTTAAAACAGGTTGCGGGAATTATTGCACGTGATATAGGCAGCAATGACCTTTTTGCAAGAAACAGTGCCGACAACTTCAACATCCTCGCAGAATATGAAAAGCAAGAGGACGTAGTTGAGCTTGTCAATCATATCATATCCGATATTGAATATCAGATAACCGATATAAAAATTTCCGTTTCAATCGGTATTTTCCTGATAACAGACCCTAATATGAAGATACGTGCGGTTCATGACCGTGCAAACATTGCTCGTACATCTATAAAGAACTCCAACAAAAGCTATTATTGCTTCTTTGACAAGTCAATGCTCAATGACCTGAGAGAAGAAAAGAACATTGAAAACTCAATGGAAGAAGCTCTTGAAAAGAAGGAATTCCTTGTATATCTCCAGCCGAAATATGCTCTGAACGATGACATCAATGAGGTAATCGGTGCGGAAGCACTGGTGCGCTGGTACCACAACGGAGAAATCATTTCTCCCGGAAAGTTCATCCCTGTATTTGAAAAGAACGGATTTATCACGAAGCTTGACTTCTATATGTTCAAAGAGGTCTGCAAGCTTCAGAAGCACTGGAAATCCAAGGGATATGCTCCTAAGGTAATTTCGGTAAATATGTCCCGACTTCATTTCACAGACCCCAATTTCGTGGATACACTCAGAAAGTACTGCGAAGAATATGATATTGATACAAAATATTTTGAAATTGAAATAACCGAAAGCGCTGCTTACGAGAACATCAGTATTCTTATGGATGTATTCTCGAAAATCAAGGCGGCAGGCTTCCATGTTTCCATCGATGACTTCGGAACAGGCTATTCATCGCTTAATATGCTGAAGGATCTGCCTGTTGACGTGCTGAAGATTGACCGTTCCTTCCTGACGGAAAATGCAAACGAAGAGGAAAACGCCAGCAAGATTATCGGCTGTGTGGTATCCCTTGCATCCTCACTTGATATTTCCACAATCTGCGAAGGTATTGAAACAAAGCAGCAGGCTTCATTGCTGTCAAGGCTCGGCTGCGACATGGCACAGGGCTTCTATTTTGCAAGACCTATGCCTGTAAAGGACTATGAAAAGCTTGTTTTCGGTATAGAAGATTGAGGTGAAATTATTTGGCAGAAAATGAAGCACTGAGAAGAATCGCCGCAATGGTTGACCTTGCCTCAGAATCACTTTTCAATGCTGTACGTTATTGCTACCTTATTGCTGACAATGATTTTTACAATATAAATGTAAAGGACATTTTCAGAATAGGTCTAAGCGATATAACAAATCCCGATTGCTTTAAAAATCTGGGCTTATCCCTTGATGAAACAAGAATCGGGGAAATGGGCACAGAGCATTACCGTGAAATCCTTTCGATTCTTCGTTACTGCTTTGCCATAAGGCTCCCTTTTATAAGAAAATATGCAGAAAACAGCACTTTAAAGGAAGGCCATATAAAGCATATATATGATATTCTGGAAAATTACGGCTTTCTGAATCCCGACGGAATAGTGGAAGACAGCTTCAAATCAATGGCGTGGATGGTTCGTACAAAGAAAACCGAGCCTGCCTTCGATACCGAATGGTTCCGTCGCTGGATCTATACCTACGGTCATGAGCTTGCAGCTATCAACAACCGCAATATGTTTGTTCTCGGGTGCGTTGAAGCCTTATTCCCGCTTTACTATGCTTCGCTTCAGGAGCTGCTGATAAACGAAATGAACAGGCTTTGATTCTAAAATATGATACAGATAATTGCGGGCACAGCATACGCTGTGCCCGCAATTTGCATTTTCCGCCGTTGGCGGAAAATGCACTGCGGCGGCTCCGCCGCCGCCCTCCCCCGCACAAATCGCAAGGGCGTCAGGTTCATAGAACCTGACACCCTTGCTTTGTGTATTATAGGGGAAATCTCGTAAGCTGGATTAATTACTGACTGCTCTCGGAAAGAACAATCTCAATATCAATGCTCTTCAGCTCGCCGTTGCCGTCTGCTCTGGCAACCGTCGCTGTAATAGTATCGCCTGCCTTGAACTTTGAAATAATAGTCTGAACATCGGCAACCGTTTCTACGTTTGTACCATTGATTTTAGTGATTACATCGGAAATTCTCAGATCGCTCTTAGCTGCCGCCGCATCATCACGGATATCGGAAACCAGAAGACCTCTTGCGATTTTAACTCCGTAAAGCTCTGCACGGTATTCATTAAGCTCAACTGTAACAATGCCAAGCACAGGTCTGCTCTTTACATAGCCGTAATTCAGAAGATCCTGCATAATAGGCTTTGCTTCATTTATAGTAAGCGCAAAACCAATGCCTTCATAGGTATCGGTGACAATCTTTGAGTTTACAACTCCGACAACATTGCCGTACATATCGAAAAGACCGCCGCCTGAGTTACCGCTGTTGATAGCCGTATCAGTCTGGATAAGGCTGAGGCTGTATCCTTCGGAAAGGCTTACACGGTTAAGACCGGAAATTATACCCTTTGTCAGAGTGTGCTCAAACATTACATCGCCTGTAACACCGGGGTTACCGATAGCGCATACATCCTGACCTACCTTCAGGCTGTCGCTGTCGCCGATTTTTGCAGCAACAAAAGGCTCGTCACGGGAAATCTTTACAACAGCAATATCGGTTGAAGCATCAGAGCCGACAATATTTGCTTCATATTCATAAGTAGTACCTGCATCATTGTAGTCATTTACTACTACAACAAGCTTTTCAGCACCGTCTACAACGTGTGCATTGGTGAGAATATAGCCATCCTCGGTGAAAACAACACCGCTTCCGTAGCCTGAGAAGACAGGCTCTTTTTCTTCTTCTTCCTTATAATCATCAGGATCAGAATAACCAAAATAATAGTCATAATAGCTGTAATAGTCATTGTGATTAACAGTTGTATACACCTTGATAAGCACTATTGTATCATTTACAGCTTCGTAAAGCTCGGTTGTCGTATACTGGCCGTTTACACCCGTAGCAACCACATCATTGGGATGTATTTTGTTTGTAACAATGCTTTCCGCACTGTTTATAGCGTTGAGAGCGCCTGCAACATCACCATCTGAAGCTCCGCTGTCCTTGTAGTCGCCTTCATCCTTTTCGGAAGAATCTTCCTTGTCATCTCCGGTAATAATTGTGGTAGGACCGTCAGCGCCACCGATTACACCGATGGATGATGAGGCAAGAAATGCACCGCCGAAGCCTGCGCCGCCGCCGATGATTGCCACAGCAGCAACCAGAGCGATTACTGTACTGAGCTTGCCCTTTCTTGCTTTTGGCTTTTCTGTGTATTGAATATTATTGTAATTATAGTTGTTATCCATATCGCAATTCCTTTCTCATATTATTCTTTCTTTTCTTCTGTGCTTTTATTCTAATCCACGAATGTGATAACAACGTGAAAAAATGATTAACATTGATAAATTTCATTGTAAAGAGATTATGGACGGAAAATGACAGCAAAATCATACCGTTTTCGCATTATACCTTTTTTGTGCAGATGATACTGCGGGCAGCTTGCGCAGCCCGCAGTATCCACATTCCGCCCCTTCGGGGCGGAATGCGTCACGGGCGGCTCCGCCGCCCTCCCCTTTCACAAAACATCTTGCAAATTAAAACAAATTGTGGTATACTATATACTGTATAACTATAAACAGGCAACATTGAAAGGAAAAAAATGCAGGAATATCGCAACAAGAGCTGCGCACAGTGCGGCGAAGAATTTACAGAAAATGATGATATAGCTATCTGCCCCGACTGCGGCACTCCCGTTCACAGAGCATGCTGGAACGGCCACTGCCCCAACGAGGCAAAGCACAATACAGGCTTTGACTGGGATAAGGCGCAGGCTGCCGAAGCATATAAAAAGATTGCCGATGCGGCAGTTCCCGATAAAAATACGTGCGCAATCTGCCGGAAGCCTTCAGACAACGATATGATATACTGCCCTGACTGCGGAACAGCAATGCACCGCAGCTGCTATGCAGCAAAAGGAAGCTGCCCCAATGAGCATAACCACGGCAGAAAGACACCCGAATTCAGCTTTACGGGCGAGGATACATTTGAATCCGGCAGAATAATACAGATAAATTCATTTTCAGATATTATAAAGGGTATCAAGAGCCAGCCCATAAAGGACAGTGTTACAGGCGAGGAGCTGAGCTGTCACGGTGTAACCCAGAAAGAGCTTATAGCCTTTCTCGGCGAACAATATCTGAGCACTCCCAGATACTTTATGACGTTTTTACGAATGGCAAATTCAAACAAAAAGACATCCCTCAACTTTTTTGCAGGACTGCTGATGCCTTATTACCAGTTCTATCAGCGTATGATAGGACCAGCGGTAATACTGCTCATACTGAATTTCATACTGGGGCTTCCCGCCTCTATATATCAGGTAAAGATTGCGCTGGATACATCTGCGGCAACCTCAATAGCCTCAGGCTCACTTGACAGCCTTATGACCGCATTTTCCTTTATAAGCCTTGCAATACAGGTGCTTACAGCATTTTTCAACGACTATATCTATATGCGCTGGTCCGTAAACAGAATCCTCGGACTTCGTGAAAAGTACAAGACATGCTCTGAGAGTGAATATTATGCGGCTCTCGGCAAAGCAGGCGCACCCAAATGGTCATATACCCTCATAGGTATAGCCTTGTCTTTTGTTTTTACAATGATTGTATTTCATTTCTTATTCTGATTTATTATTTAAAAAGAAAGGGGCGAGATAATGCTCGGAGGAAAATTAAGGGATATTTACGAGAAATACGGCGTTAAATCCGTATATCCCGTTATATATACAGTATTCTTTCTTGCGAACTTTCTGCCTGCACTGGGCATGACATATCCCGCTACCGATCCCAACGAATTGTGCGTGATAGCGGTTTCCCAGTTCTTTACAGGCAAAAACTGGGCAGGCGTCATGTGCAGCGTTGACTACTACTACGGTTTCCTTCAGGGTGTGCTCTACACTCCCATAATGCTGATTTTCCACAACCCGGAGCTGCAGTATGTTGCTATCGGCGCTGTAAACTCGCTTATAATAAGCTTTGTACCGATACTTGCATTCAGTATAGGAAAGCGGCTCGGCATTGAAAAGCTTTGGAAACTGCTGGTTATCGCCTTTGTAACAGGCGGATACTGCTGTTATTTTGCTCATTCAAAATTCGCCTGGTCTGAAACAGCAACAATAATACTTCCCTGGCTTATTTTACGACTTATGCTTATAATGGGAGAACTGAAAAACAAGGCAAAGACCCATGCTCTTTCCACTCTTCTGGGCTTCCTTTGCGCTTTATGCCTTGCAGCAAATGTGCGCCTTATAGCTGTCATTCTGACAGTAATTGCCGCAATAATTGCGGAACGCATATTCTACAACAAAAAATCGGTTTTTCTTAACTCCTTTATTCCCACATTCGTTATCGGCACTGTGGGAGTGCTGGCTGTTACCCATATGCTTATAACACAGCTGTGGTGCTGTAACGACCCTGCTTTGCTGAACAACACCCTTTCAAATCTTTTCTCCTCTCTCAGCAAGGAAATCGACCACAGCAGCGCACGCTTCATCCAGACGATTTTCGGACAGCTTTACTATTTCATTACGTCCACATGGGGCTTCGGTGCGGTTGCATTCTGCCTGTTCGGAGCAATGATTTCCAATCTGTGGAAGAAAAAGCGCAGCGGCGAACCGCAGACATACCATCACGGAATCTGCATTATCGGTGTATTTGCATTCTTCTCAGCCATATTCACGCTGATTTCTTCAACGCTGTACCGTTTCGGAACAGACGGCTTCTACACCTATCAGGACAATGTAATTTTCGGACGCTTCCTTGACGGAATAATTCCCTTTGCCATTCTTTTTGTGATGGCGGTTCTTTTCACAACCTCGGTAAAAATCAATAAAATCCTAGGTGCGGCAGTAATTACCGCAATGGTATACCTTGTGTTCTTCACAATAACAGTACCTGTTATTCTCGGCTGTGACTCCACAAGAATTGCACCTATTCTCGCACTTTATCCTCTTCGTGTGGGCGCAGATACAGAGCTGCTGGATTTCAATACATTACTGCTTACCGTTTCTATGGTATTCTGTATTCTTTCGGTTTTCATAGTGGTTATAAGCTGCACGAAAAAATACCGTTCAGCTATAATCTCGGTTATTATCTGCGTGCTTACCGTTTATTCCCTTCTTTTCATTTCGGGAACGTACCTGCCCATGTGCAGAAACGAATCCGTTGTAAAGAATCAGGCGGTTGCCGATATTTCGGAAAGCGTATACAATCAGAACGGCGCACCGCCTCTGACCCTCTACAATCTCAGCCGTCACGACGCACTCATGCTCCAGTTCCTTAACACAAGTGTAAATGTGCGTATTACATACGATATTGAATCAATTCCCGAAAACTGCTTTGTAGCAGTAAAGGAAAATGAAGATGTTTCGGCGCTTCTGGGCGGAAGAATGCCGTTCCTGCTGATTGACGAAAACGAATCCCTGAGATTATATGCATACGGCGAACGTGCTGTTGCGTATATGCGTTCACAGAATGTGGATGAAAGCGAGCAGGAAGCGGAAAACATCCCTCTTATCACAACTTCTGAGGCAATTCCCGCTTCTGCGGAAGTAACCACAACCACCACTGCACAGACTTCATTCACCACTGAACGCACACCCATTATTTCTACCTATATTCCTCCCGAGGTTGTAACCTCACATATTGATGATTTCGGCGAAGAAGCCGAATGGGCGGAGATTGAATGATAGTATAATACTGCCCGAAAGGAAAGATAAATGCCGACCTTCAAGAAAAAAACAAAACCACTTTCTCCTGCAAGAACGCTTGCACTCGGATTTCTGATAATCATTGCTGCGGGCGCATTGCTGCTATTCCTGCCTATATCCTCAAAAAGCGGTAGCTTCACTGCGCTTGAGGACTGCATATTCACCGCCGCTTCAGCTACCTGCGTAACAGGCATAAGCGTCGTAGAAACCTTTTCGCACTGGAGTATCTTCGGTCAGGTTGTTATCATGCTGCTGATACAAACAGGCGGCCTTGGCTTTATAACTCTGGTCACCTTTTTCAATGTTGCCATAGGGAAAAAGCTCGGCTTCCTCAAGGCAACAGCTGCCAGCGGCGACCTGACAATGACAGGTCTTTCTGCTACTAAAACCATTTTTGTAAGAGTTGTAGCCCTTTCCTTTGTAATTGAAACAATCGGCGCTTGCCTGCTTATGGTAAAGCTTGTGCCCGCTTATGGCGGATACGGGGTATTCATGTCCTTCTTTACAGCCGTTTCTGCTTTCTGCAATGCAGGATTCGACTTATTCGGAATTGAAGTTCCGGGTGCCGGCATGGCCATATATGCAGATGACCCTTATGTTCTTGCAGTTGTAATGCTGATAATAATTATAGGCGGACTCGGCTTTGTAGTATGGGAAGAGCTTCTCGCTTACCATAAATCAAAAACTCTTTCTCTCCATTCACGGGTAGTTCTTATTACAACCGCCGCCCTCATAATCGGAGGCGCTGTAATCTATTTTATAATTGAACTTACAGAACCTGATGTTTTTAGTCAATACAGCATAACACAGCGGATTTTTACCTCCCTTTTTGCATCCGTTTCCGCTCGTACCGCAGGTTTTTCCGCTGCTCCGCTTCCCACTGTGAACAGCTTCTCAAAGATGTTCACAATAATACTCATGTTCATAGGTGCTGCGCCCGGCTCAACAGGTGGCGGCTTCAAGGTAACCACTTTTGCTATAATCGCCGCTACTGCGTGGTCAGTAATAAAAGGCAGAAGCGATACGCAGATATTAAAGCATATCGTGCCTAAACAGGCTGTTTATAAAACCCTTACCGTCCTGTGTCTTTCGCTTGCATTTGCAATTTCAGGAACCTTTATAGTATCGCTTCTGAATCCTGACAACGACTCTCTGGATATCCTTTTTGAAGTGGTTTCATCCTTCTCGACAACAGGTTTTTCCACGGGAGTTTCCGAAAATTCGGGTGTTGCCACAAAGCTTATACTTTCGTTCATAATGTATGTCGGCAGAATCGGCCCTGTTTCACTTATGCTCAGTTTTGCAGGCAGAACAGGCGGAGAAAAGAGCGAAATTCTCCCACAGGGTGAAATAATGGTAGGTTAAACAGATGGAAAAAGAAAAATTCGACCTTTTCGGTCTTTCAATCAATGTAAGTGAAGACCATCGCTTCGGAACTGACGCAATACTTCTTGCGAGATTTGCAAAACCGCTTAAAAAGGATATAGTCTGCGACCTGTGTACAGGCTGCGGAATTATCCCTATGCTGTTTGAAGCCTGGGGCAACTGTCCGAAGAAAAGCTACGGCGTTGAAATCCAGGATGAAGCAGTAGAGCTTTTCAGAGAAACAGTAGCGGAAAATAACCTTTCTGAGCGTGTTTTTCCTGTAAAGGCTGACCTTACCAAAAAAGAAGAGCTGTTTCAGATTCCACGTGAAAGTGTGGATATGGTAACGGTAAACCCACCTTATTTCAAAACTGACTGCGGTGCAGAGCGTCTTTCTCCCGCCCAGGCAGCTGCAAGGCACGAAATCCTCTGCAATTTAGAGCAGGTTATCGCTGCAGGCGCATCTCTTCTGAAATACGGCGGATATCTTAAAATGTGCCATATACCTGAACGACTTACGGATATAATATGCCTTATGCGTCAGTACGGAATTGAACCGAAGGTGATACAGTTCGCTCACAACAAACCTATGGATAAGCCCTATCTTGTGCTTATCAGCGGCAGAAAGGGCGGAAAATCAGGTTTGATCGTAGAAAAGCCTGTACTTGTGGGTGATGTAAACAAGGAGCTGTTCGGCTAATCCTTTTTCAATACTGCTATATTTGCAATACTGTTTCAGATAATTGACGGCACAGCTTACGCTGTGCCGTCAATTCGCATTTTCCGCCGTTGGCGGAAAATGCGCCCGTCGCTCCTTCCAGTCGCTCCCGTCATCTTCTGCAAAAACAATGACAGGATAAACGGATAAAAGGGTATCAGCCAGCGAGCGACGCTCAGGTAGACGCTTTATATGTATTTATCGGAGGAAACCTTTCTGTAGAAAGGTTCTCCCCCGTACCCCCTTCCAAAGACTTTTAATATCAATTACAGCCTGACAGGTTTACCCTGTCAGGCTGTAATTAATATTTGAAGTTTTAGGAAAGGAGTTTGAGGAAAACCCTTTTACAAAAGGGTTTTCCTCAATAATACGCATAAAAACTTCTATATGGACATCTTTCGCTGACTAATACCCTTTTATTCAGTACCCTTCATCTTAACGCCCAGGGCAATACCGCATTCAATACGCTTTTTCATAAGCTCGCACTGAAGCTTGTTGGGCTTTCTTACATCGCCGTCATAGATGAACGATGTAGCGTTGCAGCCGCCTGAGCAGTAGAAACGTGCCCAGCAGTCGGAACAGCCTTCCTTGCTGTAAATATGGGTCTTTGCAAAATAGTTTGCAATATCCTGGTCAACCTTGCCGTCGTAGATAGTGCCCATTTTCCACTGGTCAATACCTACAAACTGGTGGCAGGGATAAATATCGCCGTCAGGGGTTACCGCTACATATTCGTTGCCGCAGCCGCAGCCACGAAGGCGCTTGATAGCGCAGGGACCCTGATGTAAATCAATCATGTAGTGGAAGAAATTGAAAGGCTTCTTACCTGTTTTTTCAACGGAATCGGCCATAATGTCGTAAAGACGGTCATAGCCCTCAAAAATTACGGGAAGATCCTTTTCTGTGATTGCATAATCAACATCTTCGGGAGCAGTTACAGGCTCAACAGAAAGCTGGTCAAAGCCTTCGCCTGCAATGTGAAGAACATCCTCAACAAAATCAAGGTTGAACTTTGTGAATGTACCACGTACATAATAGTCTGTTCTGCCTTCGTTTTTTCTGCCTGCCACAAGCTTCTTGTACTTAGGCATGATAATGTCATAACAGCCCTTGTTGTTGGGTGTTATACGGATATTGTCGTTGACCTCCTTGCGTCCGTCAAGAGAAAGCACGCAGTTGGACATCTCACGGTTGATATATTCAATCTTTTCGTCGTCAAGCAGCATGCCGTTTGTGGTGATTGTAAAGCGGAAATTCTTTCCGTGCTGCTTTTCCACGCTTCTTGCATAGTCAACGGTAGCCTTTACCGTATCCCACGCCATAAGAGGCTCGCCGCCGAAGAAGTCCAGCTCAAGATTCTGCCTTCCTGCACTCTTTTCAATAAGGAAATCAATAGCCTTACGACCTGTTTCGGGAGTCATTATCTTTCTGCCTGTACCGAAGTCGCCTGTTTCGGCAAAGCAGTACTTGCAGCGAAGGTTGCAGTCGTGGGAAACGTGCAGACACATAGCCTTTATAGGCGCTTTTATTGACATTTCCGCATACTGATGGTAATCATCCTCGCTGAAAAGAATCTTGTCACAGTAGAGTGAGTAGATTTCCCCGTAGCATTCACGAAGCTCGTTTTCAGGATAATCGGTCATTTTTTCTGTGATTACAGCAGGCATTTCCGCAGAAAGAGGAGGATTAAGAAGTCCCAGCATATCGTAGACCATCTTGTCCACTACATGGACACCGCCGCTGTTTACGTCAAGAACGATATACATATCGCCCTGTCTGAATCTATGTATTGAATTGCTCATTTTAATAATCTCCATTTAATCATATGACAACAAAAAGGCGGCTATGAGCCGCCTCTGTCTGCAAAATAAAGCTCTTACTTGGAAGCCTCGCACTGCTGGTTAGCAATTGTGCAGGATGTCTTGCAAGCGGACTGGCAGGATGTCTGGCACTTGCCGCAACCGCCCTTAGCTGCTGTTTCCTTTAAGTTAGCCTTGTTTACTGTCTGAATGTGCTTCATAGTAATCATTTCCTTTCATTGAATAAGGGCAATCGCCCATAATATTTGCTTTATTATAACATATCTTTTCAGAAATGTCAATATTACTTTTCTTCCTCTGCGACAATTCCGCATCTGTCCTTTATGGTCTGAACGGAATTGGGATTCAGCATAAAATAACCGCCGTCGGTTTCGCCGTAAGGGATATAGTATTCACATGGATTTATGCTGTTTTCGGTGGTGTACTGGAGCACAGGCTGATATTCCACATAGTCGCTGAACATAAAGCCTGTTTCGGTGCTGTTGATAATCTTTTCTGCGTAGCTCTGAAGCTCTGTCGAGGACAGGTCGCGGAAGTTACGGTTCAGCATATTCATGGCTGCCGCACCCTGAACCGCAAGGGTGTAGTCAACACCCTTACCGAAATCATATGTGATGTAGCTGTAAAGGGTTTCACCGTCAAAGTACTGAGCGCCCGCAGGGAAAATTATATCCTCAACCTTCTTCTTGACTGTCTTTGTTACTTCCTGTTCTTCACCGTCAACCTCGATTATTTCCGACTCCAGGAATGTTTCGATACGTGATTCCTTGATATCCGCAGGAATATTCACATATACCTCGCCAGTAAGGTCAACGAAATCTATGAACGAAAGCCTGTCAAACTTGATGTAGTCGCTGCATTCAAAGCCCAGGGTTTCCGTTACAGCTCCGGCAACTGCTTCAGCACCCAGGTTGCTGTACATTTCATAAAGGCTGCCCACATTTCCTTTATAGCTTACACGTGTGTTTTCGGGAAGGGGAACAAACACAACCGATTCGGAACGGGGGGTATAGCTTGCAAGCATGTAATAATCGGGTACGCCTGCTTTCATTTCCGCAAGCATTACGATAAAGTTCATTTTGATATCTGCGCTGGGGCGGAAATCGGCATTATTAACGCTGTATGCACTGTCTGCATCCTTTTCTGTGGGGAATAACGAATCCCAGATGCTGCTTACAAAGAAGCCCAGCAATGCAAAGGAAATAATAAGGGTAATGACATAGATATACCAGTTACTTTTTCTTCTGACTTTCATTTGTACTGACCTTTCATTTTGTTTGTGTTTGTCGATATTTTATTTTTAAAAACAGTTGAAATTATTACGAAAATGATATATAATGATATTATGTGTTTATATATACCGATTATATATTACTTATAACATAATAACACAGATTTCCGAAAAAAACAACAGGGAATTTGAAATTCCCGTAATTTCGGGAATAAAATTTTACATAAATGAGGCTGAGCGCTGTATGAAAAAGCTTCTTCACCGTGTCTGGGCAGAAATAAACCTTGACGCTCTGGAACAGAATATAAAAAATATAAAATCATATACAGGCGATAAGGAAATCATGGCAGTTGTAAAAGCCAACGCCTACGGTCATGGTGTTGCTCTCGTTGCTCCCGAGCTTTATCGTCTGGGAGTCACCTGCTTCAGCGTTTCAAATATAGGCGAAGCAAGAGAGCTCCGTGAGCTTCTCCCCGATGCTGATATACTTGTTTTCGGCGGATGTGAAGCGGAGTGGTTCAGCTATATCACCGACCTTAATCTCATACAGACAGTCGGCGATATGGATTTTGCCGAAGAGCTGTCCGCCTGGGCAGTCAGCAGCGGCAGAACCGTAAGAGTCCACATAAAGGCGGATACGGGAATGAGCCGTATAGGCATTGAAACAGCGGCCGAGGCTGAAAGGATACTTTCTCTTCCCTCTCTTTCCGTAGAAGGAATATATACCCATTTTGCCTGCTCCGACAGTCTTGAGCCGTCAGATATGGCTTTCACGGAGAAACAGGAAAAGACCCTCCGTGAAATTGCAGCTTCGGTGGCAGAAAAGAATATCCCCGTTTATTCCCAGAACAGCGGCGGCATACTTTATCATCCGGGTTTTGAAGGAAAAACAGTGCGAAGCGGCATAATCACCTACGGCTGTATGCCCAGCACTGCGGAAAAGCTTCCTTTCCCGCTTACTCCCGTGCTTACCCTCAAATCGCAGGTCTGCCAGGTCAAGACAATCCCTGCAGGCAGAAGCGTAGGCTACGGCAGAACATATATCACCGATAAGGCTACACAGATAGCGGTTATTCCCGTCGGCTACGCAGACGGTTATTCAAGACGACTTTCGGGCTGCGGCGCTGTCTATATAAACGGTAAACGCTGTCCTATCCTGGGCAGGGTGTGTATGGACCAGATGATGGTCGATGTAACAGGCGCCGACGTTAAGACAGGCGATACCGCCGTGCTTTATTCGGACACAATCCCCGAAATAACCGTTGATGCCATCGCCGACAGAATCGGCACTATCGGCTACGAGCTTCTTTGCGCCGTTGGTGCAAGAGTGCCACGTGTGGCTGTAAAGAACGGAAAGGTAGTTGCTGCGGAAAATTATATTGCCGCTGCAGTAGAAGATTAAAATACCGATTGTATAATAGTGTAAAGGATTTGACAAAATGTATAAATATGAAACTCACGTACACACCAGCGAAACAAGTGCCTGCGCCAGTGCAAACGGCGCTGCCCAGGCAATGTTCTACAAAAGCAAGGGCTATACAGGAATTGTTGTAACCGACCATTTCTTCAACGGCAACACCTCCGTGCCCCACGAGCTTCCCTGGGAAGAAAAGGTTAACCGTTTCTGCCTTGGCTATGAAAAGGCAAAGGAGCAGGGCGACAAAATCGGGCTTGACGTATTTTTCGGCTGGGAATATTCCTATCACGGCGCCGACCTTCTCACCTACGGACTTGATAAGCAGTGGCTTTTAAAGCACCCCATGGTTATGGATATGGATGTGAACAGCTACTGCGATTTTGTACGTGAACAGGGCGGTATCATCGTTCATGCCCACCCCTTCCGTGAAGCGGATTACATTGCGATGATAAGACTTTTCCCCAGAAAGTGCGATGCCTGCGAAATCATAAACTCCTGCCGCAGTGATTTTGAGAATAATATGGCAAAGCATTACGCTGAAAGCTATGGTCTCAGACCCTTTGCGGGAAGCGATAACCATTCAGCGGCTCAGGAAAAACTCAACGGCGTGGATTTTGATGAAATAATTACTTCTGAACAGCATTTTGCACAGCTCATAAAGGAAGATAAATACAGAATTTTTTAAGAGGCGAAAATATGTACGAAGAATTACAGGATATAGCCGATTATCCCAACTGGCTTGAAATAACGCCTATCGAGCTTGGACGCTCAGGCGAAAACAAATATCATATCATCCGCAACAACGGCATACAGTTCATTCTGCGGACAAGCTCCAGCAAGAATTATAAGCGCCATTGTGAAAGCGCAAAATTCGCAGGCTTCATACATGAAACGCTGGGACTCAATATGAATATCCCCGTAGAGGTTGCCGCCTGCAACTCGGACAAGCTTGCCTATACAATCTACACCTGGGTAGAGGGCGTGGACGCAGATAAGAAAATTCTCAATGCGCATACTCCCGAACAGGTCAAATTCGGCGAAAAAGCAGGCAGACTCCTGAAAACCATCCACGGAGTGACCGCACCTGCGGATATACTTCCCTGGGATGAATTCTACAATCCCCGTCTTGACACTATTCTGAAGCGTTTTGCCGAAACACGCATAACTTTCAGAGGCAGTGAAGAAACGGTTGAATTTCTGAACAACAACCGACATCTGCTTAAAGGACGTCCCCAGACTGCTCTTCACGGCGATTTCCATTCGGGCAATCTTCTGTTCACACGCAGCGGCGAATACGGCGTAATAGACTTTGACCGCTGGTGCTGGGGCGACCCGTATATGGATTTCCAGTGCATCCGCCGTTCCTGCAGTACCGCATTTGCAAGAGGACAGATAAACGGATATTTCGAGGGAAGCATTCCACGTGACTTCTTCCCTCTTATGGGCTTCTATACCGCTGCGGAAATTATAATTTCCATCTGTGAAGCTTATCCCATAAGCCGCAATGCCATTGATGAAGCGGTACGCTATGCAGAGCGCACCGCAAGAGAATACGACAATTTCGGCGGACTTGTACCTGCCTGGTACTAAAGCAGGCCGCCGCTGTAAACAGACTATGGAAAATATTATTTTAACGGGAATGCCCGGCTGCGGTAAAAGCACCGTAGGGGTAATACTCGCAAAAACACTCGGTATGGATTTTATTGATACCGACCTTATAATACAGATTCAGCAAAAGGACAAGCTTCAGCCGCTTCTTGACCGCTACGGCACAGAACGCTTCAGACAGTTTGAAGAGCAGGCGCTCCTTTCCGTTACAGCAAAGGAGAACACCGTTATTGCCACCGGCGGAAGTGCGGTTTTCTGCGAACAGGGTATGTCGCATCTGAAAAAGAACGGCATCTGCGTTTATCTTGAAGTACCCTGCGAAGAGCTTGTAAGGCGTCTGCGGAATATAAAAACCCGTGGCATCGCCGCCGCAAAGGGAATGACGGTGGAAGATATATTCAACGAGCGCAGCCCTTATTATGAAAAACACGCTGATCTGCGGATAAAGTGTTCAGCTGACAGCATTGAGGAAAATGCCGCCTCCATAATTGAAGCGGTTACAGGCGGGAAAGGAAGCGTATGCAGTACCGACACGAACTGAAATACAAAATCAACAGCGGAATCTACGCTATTATCAAAGGCAGACTTGACGCAGTGCTGCAAAAGGATGTAAACACCGAAAACGGCATTTACCGTGTAACGAGTCTTTATTTCGATAACGTATACGGCACTGCCTGGCGTGACAAGCTGAACGGTGCGATGAACCGCAAGAAATTCAGAATCAGGACATATAACCTGAATCCCGAAAAAATACGTCTTGAGGAAAAAATCAAGGATGATAATGTAGGCTACAAGAAGAATGCATGGCTTACATATGATGAATACAAATCGGTTTTAGAAGGCGAATGCGGCTTTATGACCGATGAAAGATTCTCGGAAACATCAGCGGAGGATTTCTTTACCTCAGTATGCTCTTCGGGACTTAAACCTTCGGTAATCGTTGATTATATGAGAGAGCCGTATATATGTCAGGCAGGAAATGTGCGCATAACCCTTGACAGCAGGCTTTCAGTCTGTTATAATACTTTCGATATGTTTGCTAAGGATGCAATTTATTACCCTGTTTTTGAAACGGGAGAAGCAGTACTTGAAGTCAAATATGACGGCTTCCTGCCGCTTTACATAAAGGAACTGCTTTCGGGGCTTCCTCTTATGCAGGAATCTGTTTCAAAATTCATATTATGCAAGGATAAAGCAATGGCAATGCGTGGAATGTAATCCACCCGACAGTAAAGGAAATAAAAATGAGAAATTTAAGCATCATCGACGATACAATACAGCTCTTCAGCGACAATCTGAATTTCGCTGAATTATCTCCTGCCGGTATGATAGCGGCAATGGTTTCCGCCCTTGTCTGCGGAATTGTTATTTATCTTGTATACCGCTTCTGTTACAGAGGAATCGTATACAGCGACAATTTCAACGTACTGCTTGTGATGATTACCTCAATCACAGCATTCATTATCATGACTATCAGCTCAAACGTTGTTCTCTCACTTGGTATGGTGGGTGCGTTGTCAATTGTACGTTTCCGTACGGCAATAAAAGACCCTCTTGATATAGGCTTCCTGTTCTGGGCAATCGCCGCAGGTCTTACAGCAGGTGCAGGTCTTTATTTCGTAGCAGTTTTCGGTACAGTTTTAATTGCGGTTATCTACATAATCTTCAGCCTTTTAAAGAAGGAAAAGAAGAATTATCTTCTTATCGTCCGCTACAACGGCGAAGCTGAAAGCAACGTAAAGGCAGTTCTCGGCGGCATGAAATACCGCCTGAAGAACAAGACAGTAAACGGTGAAATGACCGAGCTTACAATTGAAGTAAAGGTAAAGCACAACGATACATCCTCTGTTTCCCGCTTCCAGGAAATAAACGGCGTATCAACTGTAACTCTCTTAGAGTACAGTGGAGAATATATGAACTGAGAAAAACCGCTTCCGATATAATCGGAAGCGGTATTTTGTTGACTTTGAACGATAAGAGTGGTATAATCGGCTCAACGATAAATAAGAATTTGATGGAGGTATATGTCATATGAGTATAAGTGGATTAAGTTGTATTTTCCCTTCTCCAGACATAAAGAAAACAGCGGGATTTTATGTATCAAAGCTGGGCTTCAGAGCAGTTGAATATCTGAAGAGTACAGAACCGCATATCTGCCTTTATAGAGACG
>JAGALB010000016.1 GCA_017625405.1 Ruminiclostridium sp.
GGGGCGGGTAATACTTCCCGCCCCTAATCCGCCTACGGCGGAGTCGAAAAACCATCGGCGTCGGCGTTTTGCGCCTTCGGCGCAAAACGGCGCGCTGCGCCCGACCTGTCCGCTTATGCTTTAATCGAGTTCAGCAAACCGCCCTTGCTGATAATGTCCTTTATAAATTCAGGGAACGGCTCAGCCTGATAGGTTTCGCCTTTTGTAACGTTGGTGATTACGCCTGTATCAAAATCCACGCTTACTTCGTCACCGTCGGAGATTTTCTTTGCCGCTTCGTCGCATTCAAGGATAGCAAGACCGATGTTGATGGCGTTGCGGTAAAAAATTCTTGCAAAGGTTGAAGCGATAACACAGCTTATTCCGCTTGCTTTAATTGCAATGGGAGCGTGCTCACGTGAGCTTCCGCAGCCGAAATTTTCCTCAGCAACCATGATGTCACCGTCAGCTACCTTGTTTATGAAATCCTTGTCGATATCTTCCATACAGTGGGACGCAAGCTCCTTGTGGTCTGCGGTGTTGAGGTATCGTGCAGGGATAATAACGTCGGTGTCTACATTGCTGCCGTATTTATGTACTTTTCCGTGTGCGTTCATAATCATCCCTCCTGTATCTCGAAATCAATGCAGCTGCGTGTTGCGGTAAAGGGTCTTACATCCCTGTCCGCAACCTCAACGTGTGCAGGATGAACGGCATAGGCCTTCAGCGCTTCGGCACTTGTAAAGGTGCTGTCCAGCATGAGGTCGCCGTTGGAGCTGGGAAGCCTGTCGGTCTGCACCTTTATTTCGGTGAGCCCGTCGATTTTTCCTTTGAGTCCCTCAAGACCCGTTTTGATATTCTTCTTTATATTTTCCTTTTCTTCGAGAGAAAAGCTGTCCTTCAGTGTCCAGATTATAATATGCTTTACCATTTTTACACCTCATCAAAAATATCTGCGCCGATGTATCCCTTTAACGCACATGCCGCTGCTACTGCAGGGCTTGCAAGGTATACCTCGGAGGTGGGATGACCCATTCTGCCTACGAAATTACGGTTTGTTGTGGAAACCGCACGTTCCTTTTCCGCTAAAATTCCCATGTGCCCGCCAAGACAGGGACCGCAGGTAGGTGTACTGAATACGCAGCCTGCATTAATGAAAATTTCTGCAAGCCCCTCTCTGATGCAGTCCAGATAAACCTGCTGTGTTGCGGGAATAACAATGCATCTTACATTCTTCGCAACACGCTTGCCCTTTAAAATTGCCGCTGCCGCACGCATATCGGAAATTCTGCCGTTGGTGCAGGAGCCGATAACCGCCTGGTCAATCACAACCTTTTCGGTTACTTCGTCAATTGTCCTTGTGTTTTCGGGAAGATGAGGAAAAGCAACCGTAGGCTTTATTTCAGATAAATCAATGTCAATAATCTGCTCATAATCGTCATCGCTGTCTGCCCTGAAGCACTCAAAAGGACGGTTTACCCTGCCCTTCAGATATTCCAGTGTGATTTCGTCAACTTCAAATATACCGTTCTTGCCGCCTGCCTCAATAGCCATGTTGGCAATGCACAGCCTGTCATCAATAGAAAGTGATTTAAGCCCCTCGCCTGAAAATTCCATTGACTTGTAAAGCGCACCGTCAACACCGATTTTTCCGATAATGTGTAAGATTACATCCTTGCCGCCTGCATGGCCTGTAAGCGCACCCTTCAGGTTGAATTTTATAGCCGAAGGCACCTTGAACCACGCTTCACCGGTTGCCATGCCTGCAGCCATATCGGTAGAGCCTACGCCTGTGGAGAATGCTCCCAGAGCGCCGTAGGTGCAGGTGTGGCTGTCAGCGCCGATACATACTTCGCCGGGAGCAATAAGCCCCTTTTCGGGAAGCAGCGCATGCTCAATGCCCATATCGCCTACGTCAAAATAATTCTTTATATCGTATTTTCCTGCAAAGGTACGGCACTGCTTTGTGAGTCCGGCCGCCTTTATATCCTTGTTGGGAGTAAAATGGTCCATTACCAGAGCAATTCTTTCCTTGTCAAAAACCGATGTAAAACCGCTTTTTTCAAACTCGTTGATGGCCACAGGACTTGTAATATCGTTGCCCAGCACCATATCGAGCTTTGCCTTTATCAGCTGTCCCGCCTTTACAGAGGGAAGCCCAGCTGCTTTTGCGAGAATTTTCTGAGTCATTGTCATTGATTTTCAGCCTCCTCATAATCTTTAAATAAAAATGACCATATCCGGTTTATGGATACGGTCATTTAACAGTCTGTGTCAGATAATGTTGATTTTCTTCTTGTTAAGGAAATCGCTTACTGTTGTAATTGCAGCAACAACGTAGCTGTTTACAATAAATACATCAAAATAGATGCCGAGCATAAGGATATCGGAAGCACCGGAATGTCCGCCCTGACCGGTACAGAATAAACAAGCGGAGCCTACGGGATAGTGGTACAGACCACGACAGATTTCGTTTGCTGTAACGCAAGCGCCGATACCGATAAATTCAACAACAGCGTAAATAATGAATACAAGACCTGCAATGTGAGTAATCTTTGTAATCTGTGCTGTGTTTAAGGTTTCCATAGAGCTTGTAGCCTTAGCTTTATAAATAAGGAATGCAAAGCCGGCAAGCTGAACGATAACACTTATTGCCATAAATATGTAAGGAATAACGGGGATATTGACACCGTTAAGGAAGCTGCCAAGAATCATTTGAATTTTCTCCTTTCTTATTTAAAGGGCATGTACTTGAAGTGCTTGCCTGCGAATAATGCAATAAAGGACCATACGGGGTTGAAAATAAGGTAGAAGAACCACGCAGAGCCGTTGAAGAGAAGGTCAGCACCGCCCATAACCATAGAACCCGCAAAGAAAACTACGAAAATTGCAAGGTCAATAAAAGCAAAAAGCTTGTTGCGCTTGATCATGAACATAAGAACTGCGGCTGTTCCGAGAATGGAGTATGCTGCCTGCAGGTACATGCAAAGCTGATAGCCGGAGAAATTCTGGTCTACTGCATGAGGAAGAAGACCTGTGGAGCTGCTTATAAGAACATCGAAATTTGTAAGGCCTGTGAATACGCACACAAGAGCGCCCAGTATCATAAATACACAGATAAGGCCAAACACGAAACGAGCGAGAAGGAAGCCCTTAAGGCCAATACCGAATTCGTCTTCGATGTAATCCTGTTCGTCAAAACCCTCAGAAACCTGGGTAATTGTATTTTCGGACATCTGAAACTTTCCTTTCTTTCGGGCATAGTCCTCCTGCCCGTTTTTATTCTACTGAATTATAGCATATTTTGTATTTTTTGTCAATAAGAATAAGGCGCTGTATAAATAAATTTGTAGCTTTTACAAGGGAAACACGCTGATTTTTGTCAACGTTTACATAATTTTTACGCAGCTGTAAAATTTAAGGCTTTGGTTTTGTGCAGGTTTAACAGTTGAAATCCGCTGTTTTGTGTGCTACTATTAATGATGACACACGGCGAAACAACGAAAGGAACAGAATATGAAGCTTAAAAAAATCATTGCATGCTTACTCTGCGCAGGTATGCTTTCATCCTGTGCAAATAACACAACCGAAACAACCACAACTGCAGCGGAAACCACACCTGCTATAACGACACAGCCCGAAAACACCAATACCGCTATCAGCGGCGAAATCCGTGATATTTCCTCTATGGAGCTTATCAGCGAGCTTACCGCAGGCTGGAATTTAGGAAACACCCTTGACGCCACAGGCGGCAGCGGCCTTTCCAGCGAAACCTCATGGGGCAACCCCGAAACCACAAAGGAAATGATGGATACAGTAAAGGCGGCAGGCTTCAACATTATCCGTATTCCCACAACCTGGGCAAGACATCTTGATGACGAGAACAATATCGATCCGGAATGGATGGACAGGGTTCAGGAAATCGTGGATTTTACCATTGACGAAAACACCTATGTAATCATCAATCTTCATCACGAGGAATGGAACAATACCTTTATTGAAAAGAAGGATGCTACTGTTGAAAAGATGAAGAAAGTCTGGTCACAGATTGCAGAACGCTTCAAGGATTATGACGAGCATCTTATTTTTGAAGGTCAGAACGAGCCACGCAAAAAGGGTACAGACCTTGAATGGTCAGGCGGAGATGAGGAATGCTGGGAATTTGTCAATGCCACAAATATGGCTTTCGTTGAAACTGTAAGAAACAGCGGCGGCAATAATGCCAAGCGCCATCTTATGATTCCCGGCTACTGTGCAACCTCCGACCCTATCGGTCCCAAAATGATACAGCTTCCCGAAAATGATGACAAGATAATTGTTTCGGTACACGCATACACACCTTATAGCTTTGCATTATCCGATACACCCTCCAGCAAGTTCTCCTCCAAGAGAAAGAACGCAACACGTGATATTGATTCCCTTGCAGAAATGCTTGAAACAAGCTATATCAACAACAATATCGCAGTAATTATCGGCGAAACAGGCGCACGCAACAAGGATAACCTTGAATCCCGTGTGGACTGGGCAGGATACTACACCGCAAGAATGAGAAAATCAGGTATCACCTGTATCTGGTGGGATAACGGCTCTGTAAAGGGTAACGGCGAAAACTTCGGTCTGCTTGACAGAAGAACCTGTACATGGCATTTCCCCGAAGTCAGAGATGCATTCATAAAGGGTGCAAAGGGCGAGATTGATATCGAAAATCTTACCGCCGACAACGCAGCATAAACCCCTTGTCAATAAGAGCGTCGCTCACGCAGAAGCTTTATACGCATTTATCGGAGGAAACCTTTCTGAAGAAAGGTTATCCCCCGTACCCCCTTCCAAAGACTTTTAATATCAATTACAGCCTGACAGGTTTACCCTGCCAGGCTGTAATTAATATTTGAAGTTTTCGGAAAGGAGTTTGAGGGAAACCCTTTTTCAAAAGGGTTTCCCTCAATAATATGTATAATACTTCTGTATGACCACCGCCTTTGTGGGCAAGGGTTTGAAATTTTACGTTCATAAAGCAGAAAAAACCTCGTACAAAAGTACGAGGTTTTTCTGGCGGAAAGAAAGGGATTCGAACCCTTGAACGGTTTCATCCGTTACACGATTTCCAATCGTGCGCCTTCGACCAGCTCAGCCATCTTTCCGAGTGCTTAATTATTTTATCATTTTTTAATGCGTTTGTCAAGAGAAAACGCCAAAAATTTTTAAAAATTTTCTTTTTTCATATATTTTGACATATTTTATTAAACATTGTGCCAAAATTAACAAAATCAATTGATTTTATAACTTGTTTTTGGTATAATTATACCATCGGGCGGCATATTGTTGCCGCAAAATTATTATTCTGAAAGGGAAAGGTACATTAAAATGAACAGATTTATTCTTAACGAAACCTCCTATCACGGCGCAGGCGCTATCTCCGCCATCGTTGACGAAGCAAAGAACAGAGGCTTTGCAAAGGCTCTCGTCTGCTCCGACCCTGACCTTATCAAGTTCGGTGTAACAAAGAAGGTTACCGATTTACTTGACGGTGCAGCTTTAGCATACGAAATTTTCTCTGAAATCAAGCCTAACCCCACAATTGAAAACGTACAGGCAGGCGTTGCTGCATTCAAGGCAGCTGCCGCAGACTATATCATCGCAATCGGCGGCGGTTCTTCCATGGATACCGCAAAGGCAATCGGCATTATCATCAACAACCCCGAATTTGCCGACGTAAGAAGCCTTGAGGGCGTTGCTCCCACAAAGAAGGCCTGCGTTCCGATTATCGCTGTTCCCACAACTGCAGGTACAGCAGCCGAAGTTACAATCAACTACGTAATCACCGACGACGAAAAGAACCGTAAGATGGTTTGCGTTGACCCCCACGATATTCCGATTATTGCAGTGGTTGACCCTGATATGATGTCCACAATGCCCAAGGGCCTTACCGCCGCAACAGGTATGGATGCTCTTACCCACGCTATCGAAGGCTATATCACAAAGGGTGCATGGGAGCTTTCCGATATGTTCCATTTAAAGGCTATCGAAATTATCGCACGTTCTCTGCGTGGCGCAGTTGAAAACACCGCTGAAGGCAGGGCTGATATGGCTCTCGGTCAGTACGTTGCAGGTATGGGCTTCTCCAACGTAGGTCTTGGTATCGTTCACTCAATGGCTCACCCCTTAGGCGCTTTATACGACACACCTCACGGCATTGCAAACGCTATTATTCTTCCCGTTGTTATGAAGTATAATGCTGAAGCAACAGGCGAAAAGTACCGTGACATCGCTAAGGCTATGGGTGTTCAGGGCACAGAGAATATGTCTGTTGATGAATACCGTGCAGCCGCTATCGAAGCAGTACGCAAGCTGGGTGAAGATGTCGGCATTCCCGCTGACTTAAAGGATATTGTAAAGGCTGAGGATATCCCCTTCCTTGCACAGTCCGCTTATGATGACGCCTGCCGCCCTGGTAACCCCAGAGATACCAGCGTTGAAGAAATCGCAGAGCTTTACAAGAGTATGTTATAATAAAGTTATAATAAAAAAGCGGTGCTATGCACCGCTTTTTTATTTTCCGTTCAACGCCTGTTTTATCAGTTCAATCTTCTGATTATCATTCTTATTCTTGGTATCTCTTCTGTATCCGTCCTTTGATGAGGCGGTATAAACTTTCAGATAATCCTGCAAATCAAGCAGATAATATCTTACGCCGTTTTCATCTGTAACAGGAATTTTTCCTGTGTCTACGCCTGCAAAGGGCACAAGATTCTCTATTGAAGCAAACGCTACGCTCAGACCGTCTTTTTCAAATGCGTGCTCATGGGCGTCATAGAGCGTGTATCCCTCTTCGCTCATAATTTCCACAATACAGTCCCATTTTTCCGAAAGGAACTCTTCGGGAATCAGCACATCCACATCGTCAGCGCCCAGGTCTGTGCCAAGCCGCTGCTCAAGTCCCAGTGAGCCGAATAAAAGAGGTGTTATTCCAAGCCTTGCGTTCAGCATTTCCGTAATCTGCAGAAATGCTTCTTTTTTGTATTTTTCCATTTTTTAATATCTCGTAAAATCAGGCAGCTCGTCAAGAGTAATGAAAAGCTCGTTGTTATAAGCATAATCAAGCTGCTTGTGGGAACAATGGCTGTAATTTATGCTGCCGTCGGCATTTATGATATAGTCGCCCTTCCAGAGAGCAAACCACAGCCACAAAGCGTTATCACGTGCGATTTTGTCAGGATTCGGAATAGTTCCGCATTCTGTGAGAGCGCACGCCTTTGTTTTTATGGTATATTTCAGCGCATCAAGCATTCTGGTATTACCGGAAATATCAGAATCACTATACATATCCATACCAACTATATCAACTCTTTCATCACCGGGGTAGAAATCAGCCGCTTCGCCGTCCCAGACCCAGATAAGATTGTTAAGCTGATGATAGTTTGTCATTCTCTCATAAATAAGATTATAAAGCCACAGATAGCTTTCCGAATCTGTTCCCCACCAGTACCAGCCGTTGCCTGCTTCGGGGAGAGGACGGAAGATAACGGGAATATCCTGCGCCGCAAGGAGCTTCAGCTGTGCGGAAACCAGGTCAATATCCCTTATAATGTCATAGCAGTCGGAGCTTATCTTTCCTGTCTGCTCATAAAGACTGAGTGTTTCGGGGTCAAGAGAAGCCACATCGCTGGTTGTAACAGCGTCCTTCAGTCTGAAATCCGTAAGCTCGGTAAATATATGGCTGTCGTCATCGGTGGGAGCGTACCAGTACCAGGTATAATTCACAAGTCCGCCGTCGTTCCACCACTGGGCGGCCGTATTTATTTCGTCGGGATTGTTCTTGTCGCTGTCGGGATAATATTCCGTGAAAATTCCCAGGTCAGCGCATCTCATGGCACTGTATCTGCCCGTGTCCATGTAAATTGCGTTGATTTCGGTGTTTGTGCCCGATGAGCAGAACTGACCTGTTATCACCTTGTTTCCGTACACATCCGCAAGATATTTCTTCACCGATTTTGTCATATCGGTGGAGTTTTTATTTATGCAGGAGTTTGAGATAGCGTAGGCAAGCTCGGTCACGGTGGAGGAGCTTTCGATTGTTATATCGTCGAAATAGGCGATGCCCGAAAGGACTTTCAGGGTTATATTGTTTTCGCCTTTGTTGAGATAAACAGAGTCAAGGTAGAAATAATCGAAAATAACGCTTTCATCCACATATACAGCACCCCAGGTGTCGCCGCCGTCAAGTACTTCGTTGCCGCTGTTGTCGATTTTGTTCTTCGCCCCTGTTATAACGGCTGTCTTTGAGCCTGTGGAGCAGATGCGAAGACCTATTTTATAGTGCTGTGAGGACGGCACGGTAACGCTTATTGTTGCATTGTCCCCTGAGCTGAGGCAGATAAAGCCTGTGCCGTTGAAGCCGTAAAGCCCTTCCGTATAGGAATAGGCGTCGGTGTTGAATTCCAGCTGGTAGGATTCGCTGTATTCTTCTTCGGCAACAACAAAATCCGCAGGCTCATACATATCGTAGTCCTGTCTGGTCTGTTCAGGAACAATAAGTATTGTTTCCTGTTCTATCTCCTTTTCGCTGTCCTCTGTGGCAGAGGTCTGCTCGGGAGGCGTGTCGGGATATTCCAGCTCCTTTGAACAGGAGCAGAGAACTGCCGCCGAAAGGAGCAATATAAGAAGCTTTTTGATTTTTACCAGTCCTTTCAAAGCCTTCATCAGCTGCGGTGCTGAGTACGTATGGTTGCTCTGTCTCCGTCCTTGAGAGGAGAACTGAAGTTTGCGGGCTGTCCGTTTATTTCAAGAATAAGCTCGGTGTTGGGGGCGGTAAGGTCGATGTTTCCTGCAAAGCTGAGCAGCTCCAGCAGCATACCGCTGGAATTTTCGGGCAGTGATACATATCTGCCGTTAAGCTCTATCCTCATTCCGCCTGTAACGCCCATGCTTTCTCTCTGGGAAATGACATCAAGAGCGTCTGCTGCGGCAGTCTGCACAGGTGCAGGAGGAGTGAATGCGGGAGCAGGAGGCGGTGTAACCGCAGGAGCGGGGGGTGTAAACGCAGGAGCCGGAGGAGTAAATGAAGGCGCAGGAATATATTCTTCCTCCTCTTCCTCCTCGTAAAGCTGAGCATATGTGGGCTCTTCGTACTGTACGGGGATTACTTCCGCTTCGGATGTGACAACATCGCCGTCGGAAAGTACATAGCTGTCATCAGCAGGCTGTCCGTTTACATAGTATTCAACGTCTACAAGCTCAATATCAAGACTGTCGAGAAGGTCGCCGAGGGTAACGATGCCGCCTGTTTCAATGCTGTCCATCGGCTGGATTTCGTAGGTCTTTTCCTGAGGCTTGCCGTTTACTGTAACCCTGATACCCAGCTCGTGCTTCTTGCCGCCGAATTCAACGGTGCCTGAAGCTGCCTTGCCGTAATTTATGATACCCACAAGGGTAGCGCTGGCATTTTCGCCGCTTTTCGCAGGAACAAAACGGATTCTGTCACCCTGTGTAACGGGGGAAACCACAGAAGAGGGCTTGTCGTTGAGATAAACCTCTGCGGCGGTGAAATTGCCGCCCTTCAGCACGGTTCTCTTTCCGTTAAGGCTGTAAACGAGGTTTCTTCCGCTTCTGCCCATAATGTCTGCGCTCTTGTAGCCTGCAAGATTGAGTACGTCGAAGACGGTGAGCTTCTTTGTGTCGAAGGCTCTTACCTTCTTGTCGTTTACGGTGATTACAGAGAAATCGTAGCCCTGTTCAAGCACGGATGTAACAGCAATGCCTACGGGGGTTACGTATTCGGCGCCAAGCTTTGCGCCGTTTTCGTCAACATTCTTTAAAAAGTCGCCGCCGCCGATTGCCACACGTGCTTCGTCAAGCTTCAGCTTCTGTGCAACAAGGGTGGGAAGACCGTCTATAAGGCTGCCGCCGCCTACAAGGAAAACTGCGGCAGGTGAACCGCCGTTTACTTCAAGAATTGAACTGCAGATAGTTTCCGCAAGGGTTTCAACGGAGGGTGTTATCTTTTCATATATATCACTGGCGGTACACTTGTGAGGTATGCCGAGAATATCACGGAACTCGATTTCTTCATCTCCGCCCTCGGTGCATTTCTGCTTCATTTCCTCTGCCGTGTTGAAGTCAACAAGATATTCACGGATTATTTCCTCGGTAATTTCGTCGCCTGCGATGGTTGCCATTGCGTAGGCGTAAACCGAGCCGTTCTTTGCAACGGCAATATCCGATGTACCTGCGCCGATATCAACAAGTGCGATGTTGATAAGACGGATTTCAGGCGGAACAATAACGTTCAGTGCGGCAATAGGCTCGAGGGTAAGGCTTGTAACCTCAAGACCATTCATATCCATAACCGCATAAAGACCTTCCACAACTGCGCTTGGCAGGAATGCGGCAATAAGGTCAACCTGTGCGGAATTGCCCTTATGGCCTTCAAGGCTCATCATCTTGTATTCGTCAAGTCGGTATGTAACAACGGAATGACCTACGCAATAGAAGGAGGAACGGCTCTTTGAAGAGGCGTCAAGCTCTGACTTTGCCTTCTGGATTGTTTCAACCTCCATTGTCTTTACCATGTCTTCGGAGATGTATTCCTTTTCGGAAATATCAAACTCCATGGTTGTATGCACGGTACGCAGGGCACGACCCGCAGCAGCAATGGAAACACGGGTAAGCTCGATTCCGTTCTTTTCTTCAAGAGCGGATTTTACCTGTGCGACGATTTTTGAAACCTGCTTTATATCCTCAACCTGACCGTCTACCATGGCTCTTTTGGGGTGAGGAATGCTTATGTAATCCTTAAGGCAGAATTTTTCATCAACATATTCTCCGATAACGCCCACTACGGTTCTGGTGCCGATATCAAGAGCAAAAATGTAATTATCCTGAGAAACAGGACTTTTTTTCTCTTTCTTAGCTTTCATCGGAAAGTTCCTTTCATTTTACGAATTTATCAAAGGTCTGTTTTCTGAGCATCCTGCAGACCTCTTCTGAAATATTGCTGAAAACCTTCTGATACGCACAGGGCAGCTCGTTCTTGTTGCAGGTGCAGTTGTAGCCGTCGCCTACGCATCGGCTGAAGCGGTAGGTGCCTTCCACAAGCTCCACTATGTCATAGAGAGAAATCTCCGACGGTGAAAGGGCTATTTCATAGCCGCCGCCTGCGCCCTTGTAGCTTTTTACGATTCCGCCTTCGGTAAGCTTGCGGAGAATCTTCAGTGCAAATCTCTGGGGAACGTCAGTGCGTTCCGAAAGGGTCTTTGCGTCGATTCTGCCCTTGGCATTTATAAGGCGGTCAACTATTCTGATTGCGTAATCAGTTTCAAGTGTTATATGCATTTAAAATGAAGTCCTTTCATTAATCAAGGAAATCCTTGAGCTTCTTGCTTCTCTGGGGGTGACGGAGCTTTCTTAAAGCCTTTGCTTCAATCTGACGGATTCTTTCACGTGTAACGTTGAATTCCTTGCCCACTTCTTCGAGAGTGCGCTGTCTGCCGTCCTCAAGACCGAATCTTAAACGCAGTACCTTGCCTTCACGCTCGGTAAGTGTGTTAAGCACTTCGTCAAGCTGTTCCTTTAAAAGTGTGAGGGAAGCTGCTTCTGCAGGTGCGGGAGCTTCTTCGTCGGGGATAAAATCGCCTAAGTGGCTGTCTTCCTCTTCACCGATAGGTGTTTCAAGGGAAACAGGGTCCTGTGAAATTCTGATGATTTCACGTACTCTGTCAAGGGGAAGTCTTAATTCTTCCGCAATTTCCTCGGGAGTAGCCTCTCTGCCGTTCTTGTGGAGAAGAGTGCTGCTTACCTTCTTTACCTTTGTAATGGTTTCTACCATATGAACGGGGATACGGATTGTTCTTGCCTGGTCTGCGATAGCTCTTGTGATAGCCTGTCTTATCCACCATGTAGCATATGTGGAGAACTTGTAGCCCTTTGTGTAGTCGAACTTTTCAACCGCCTTGATAAGACCCAGGTTACCTTCCTGGATAAGGTCAAGGAACTGCATGCCTCTGCCCACATATCTCTTTGCGATGCTTACAACAAGACGTAAATTTGCTTCGGAAAGGCGCTTCTTTGCGTAGGGGTCGCCTGAGGACATACGCTGTGCAAGCTCTATTTCCTCTTCGGGAGAAAGCAGCGGAACACGTCCGATTTCCTTTAAATAGATTTTAACGGGGTCGTCGATAGCGATGCTTTCTGTGGAAAGTGCAAGGTCGAGGTCGTCATCCCCTGCAAATTCGAGAGCTGTATCAAGGTCCTCGTCAACGGTAAAGTCGTCAACGATGTCGATGTTGAAGGCTTCAAAGTCGTCGTAGAGCTTGTCTATCTGGTCTGCGTCGAATTCGCAGGTTTCCAGAGCGTCGGTGATTTCCTTTGTGGTAAGCTTTCCGTTAGCTTTGCCGTGTTCTAAAAGGTCGTTTAAAATTGTCTTGTTATCAGGCATTGTAAAATCCTTTCCTTCCGTTGATTTTTTTCTTGATCCTTTGTTTGCTTCCATGTCCGGGTTCCCTTCTCAGTTCTGTCGTTTTTTCTTTATTTCCTCTATATGCGCCAGCATTTCCTCATCGGTCATCTCCGACACAGGCTTCTGCCGTGCTTTATCTCTGAATTTTATCAAAACATTTATGTATTCATCAAGCCGTGGTAAGCTGTACGGCAGCATATCACCCTGCTTGCATATACCTGTTATTCTTCCCATTTCCTCAGCGGTAAATTCGCTGCCCGCTGACGAAATATCGACTGTTTCTCCGCTTTTTATCCGTTTCTTTACAAAGCCGTACAATCTTCGGTTGAATTCGGTAGGAAAATCTTCCTCCTTAAGCTTTGTTTCGACATCTTTTAATCTGTCGGGAGAATGGAACAGAAAGGCAATGATGCCTCTTTCCGCTTTTTCCTCCGCAGGATATCTGAGCGAGTCGGGATTTATGGGGTCACGCTTCGTGTCGCCCCGTATAAGCTTCTTTTCCTCTTCTCTCTGACGGTAAAAGCGGTTTTTCGCCGCCTTGTCCTTCACGAGGGAGGTAATTGCCGAAATCTGCTGACCCGAAAGCCTTGCCGCCTCGGAAATGTATACCGTCCGTTCGGTATCGCTCCGCAGCTCCGCCAGAAAAGCAACCGCTTTCTGTAAAAACGCCGTTTTTCCCGCAGGAGTGGAAAGGTCGATTCCTTTCTGAAGCTTGCCGAACTCGTAATCTATCGCAGTTTCGGTTTTTGAAAGTATGTGTCGGAAGCTTTCGGCGCCGAATTTCTTGATATATTCGTCAGGGTCCTTTGCTTCGGGGATGTGCAGCACCCTTGCCAGCACGCCCGCTTCACCCAGAAGGTTTATCGCCTTGACGGTAGCCTTCTGCCCTGCTTCGTCCGAGTCGTAGGATATTACAACCTCGTCGGTGTAGCGTTTCATAAGGTTTGCCTGCTGGGGAGTAATGGCAGTACCCAGCGTTGCCACCGCATTATCGAAGCCTGCCTGATTCAGGGCGATTACATCCATATACCCTTCGCAGAGAATAAAGCATTTTTCTTCGGTATTCTTTGCGAAATTCAGCGAGAACAGGTTTTCTCGTTTGTGGAAAACCGCCGTTTCGTCGCTGTTCAGATACTTGGCCTTTGCGTCCTTTTCCAGGGCTCGTCCGCCGAATGCGATTACGTTTTTCCGCCTGTCGATAATGGGGAACATTACCCTGTTGCGGAATTTATCATAAAGTGAGTTGTTGTTCCGTGTCACAAGCGCTCCCGCTTCCATTTCGTCATCGGTAAAGCCCTTTGACCGCAGATGATAATGGAGATTGTGCCAGCCCTCGGGTGCATACCCCAGACCGTATTTCCGTATGGTGTTGGGAGTCAACCCTCGTTCCAGCAGATAGTCAAGGCCTGTTTTTCCCTGAGGTGAAAGCAGCATATCACGGAAATACCGTGCCGCCTCCCTGTTCATTTCAAGGAGTCTTGTACGGAAATTCGCTCCGTCATCGGATATTTCATCGTCAGGCATTGCAAGACCTGCACGCTGAGCAAGAAAACGGACGCTTTCCATATATTCAAGCCGTTCTATAAGCCGTATGAACGTTATAACATCGCCGCCTGCACCGCAGCCGAAGCAATAAAAGCTCTGGGTTTCGCTGTAAATGTGGCAGGACGGTGTTTTTTCCGAATGGAAAGGACAGGCGCAGACATAATCACGGCCTGTACGCTTTATATTAACATAAGTGGACATAACCGAAACGATGTCATTGCTCATTCTCAGGTTGTCCAGAAAACTGTCAGGCAGACGTGCCATCTGTGCGCCCCTTTCTGCAAAAGTGAATGACTAAGAGTGAAAAGTGAATAATTGAGGAAGCGGCTTCGCCGCATGATTTATTCCTGTGCCGTCAGAAACTCCCTGAACATTCATCTTTCGTTGATCAATCCCCTGTTTTATTCCAGGATTTCGGGATACAAAGCTCGGTAAAGCTGTCAATGGCGAAATCATCCGTCATGCAGGAAATAAAGTCGCATACAGCGATTTCCGTGGATTCCTCCCTTGCGATGTCACGGTAAAGCTCCGGCATACGCAGAGGATTTTTCATATAATAATTGTACAGGTATTCAACAATAAAGCACGCCTTGCCTTTTTCCTGATTGGTTTCGGCGGCATAGTACACATTCTGGAACATGAATTCTCTCAGCTCGTCATGTGCACGCTTTGTGATATCGTCATACTTTATTTCGTTGCGGTCCATGCTGTTTTCGATGATGGATTTTACAAGCGTTGTTATACGCTGGCTCTTGGTTGAGCCGAGAATCTTCACAGGAAAATCAGGCAGATCGTTCTGCTTCAGTACACCGCCTCTTATTGCGTCTTCAATATCGTGGTTTATATATGCAATCTTATCCGCAAACTTCACGATAACGCCTTCCAGCGTATCGGCAGTCATATTTGTGTGGCAAAGAATACCGTTCTTTACCTCTTTTGTAAGGTTAAGCCCTTTTCCGTCACGCTCAATGCGCTCAACAACCCTCACACTCTGCTGATAGTGCTTGAAGCCGCCCGAATACAGCGCCGCAAGTGTGCGCTCGCCGTCATGGCCGAAGGGTGTGTGGCCTAAATCGTGGCCTAAGGCAATGGCTTCGGTCAGATCCTCGTTGAGTCTTAAAGCACGGGCGATGGTTCTCGCAATCTGCGCTACCTCAAGAGTATGGGTCAGACGTGTACGGTAATGGTCGGATTTGGGTATGAGGAACACCTGTGTCTTGTGCTTCAGACGGCGGAAAGCGTTGCAATGAATAATTCTGTCACGGTCACGCTGAAAGTCGGTGCGTGTATCGCAAGGCGCTTCGTATACATCTCTGCCCTTTGAATCTGCACTTTTGCAGGCAAAATCAGACAAGGTGCGGTTTTCTATATCAATTGTTATTTCTCTTGGAAGCATACAGATCTCCTTTTTCGGCGGGCGGTGCGGCACAACATTAACGCAGAGAATACCTCCGCTAATATACAATACAAAAAACTCCCCCGAAAATCCTTTTTTTCGAGGGAGTTTTTATCAATTTTGTTATATTAACCAAAATTATACTCAAGTTCTTCAAGTTTTTTAATTATAATGCTGCCGTTGCATAAATCCACAAGTGCCGCTGAAAATTTTTCTTCATCCTCAGAACGTATACACAAAGTGATTTCAACATCTGCGCCGAAATCCTCCTTTTCCGTTCTTACGTCAAAATCCGTCAGAGTTTTGCCTATTTTGCCGTAAAGCGAATAATCCAGCTTCAGCGTAAGTCTTGCCGCCGTGCACATGTTGAGGATTTCCGCCGCTTCAACAGCGATTTTCGCCCCCTGCGTGTAGGCACGCACAAGTCCGCCTGCGCCCAGCATTATACCGCCGAAATAGCGTGTAACCACACAGGTTACGTCAATAAGCCCCTCCTTGCGGAGCACCTCGTAAATGGGTACTCCCGCCGTTCCGCCCGGCTCTCCGTCATCGCTGTGGCGTGCGGTATTGTTGTCACGGAGCATATATGCGTAGCAGTTGTGGGTAGCCTTTCTGTGCATCGCCCTTATCTCGTTTATAAAAGCTATTGCCTCGGCTTCGGTTTCGGTGTGGCGGATGTAACCGATGAATTCGCTTTTCTTTTCAATGAAGCGTGCTTCGGCACTGCCGTTTATAGTCTTATAGCCCATTGCGTCTGTCTCCGTCGGCGGGCGGTGTCTGCGACGACTTTCCTACCCTGTCGAATTTATAGAGCAGCGAACAGTTCATTTTCGGATTATCCTTCTTGAAACGCTTCAGAATACGGTTCAGAACCATTTCCGCCTGCTCTCTTGAAGTGTTTGTCAGCAGAAGTACAAACTGAGATGCGCTGTAACGGGAATAAACGTCACGGGAACGCAGCGAGGTCTTTATGCATTCGGACAGCTTGCCTGTAACACGGTTAAGCGCCTTCGGTTCAAGCTCTTCCTGGGTTTTTGAAACGGCTGTTATAAGGCAGAGATGGGTGGGGCGGTCGTTTCTTACTGCGTCACGTATTTCCAGCTGATAAACGTGCTTGAAGAAAGGAAATTCGCAGTAGAATGCGCCCGTTTCCTCGCCGATGTCGTCCAGCTGACCCTTCAGGATGCCGAAATTTACGTTGTAGGAACGGTCATCCTTTACCGTCTGCTCGTACAGGGATACAAATTCGGGGGAAGGATTTATGCCGTGCTTGTTGTAGAACAAGTCCATAACATAGGCATAATGGCTCTTTGCGGTGGTTTTGTCCCCTGTTTCAAAAAGGGTCTTTATGTAATAGTAGTGAATAAAGTCGTCAAGCTGCTCGATGGTAAGCGCCTTGCGGCAGATAGCCAGCAGGTCGCTGTAATAATGATGCTTGAACATTGTTTCAATGGTTTCGCGCACGATTCTTACATAAAGAGAATGGTAATATGTGTTAAGAGGCGCAACCCAGCTGTCGTCACGGGAACGGCCCAGAAAATCGCCTCTGTAAAGGTCAATTGCCTGAAGGTAGAGGTTGGTCTTTTCTTTTTCCGACTGGGCGGAAATGCTCTTTTTGTAAAGCGCCTCGAATTTATCAAAGTCAATCTCGCATTCAAGGCGGTTGTTGAAAGCATATGCGCCCATGGAATTTATGATGATTTCCTGTCCGTCGGGCAGCTCCAGCTCCGCCAGACAGCTTCTCAGTCTGTGAAGGGAGGTTTTAAGCGCACCTACGGGGTTTTCGCTGTTCTTTTCGCCCCAGAGGAGGTTTATAAGCTCCGCCTGGGATATATCACGGTTATGATTGGCAATCATGAACTGCAGAAGAGTCCACATTTTTCTGGAACGCTTGGACTGCTCGGTAATAACCTTGTCGCCGTATGAAATTGAGAATTCTCCGAAGGTAGTTATTTTCAGCTTTTCCATTTGTTACCATTCCTTTCTGCTGTAATAAAAGGTTATGAATCAATATAATTTTATCTGCCGTTAATCAGTTTATGGGTTTACGCCCAGTATTTTCTGTCTAAGGTGCGGTACTGCACCGCCCTTGCAACATGCCTTTTGTTTATGATTTCCGCACCGTCAAGGTCGGCACAGGTGCGTGCAACCTTTAAAATGCGGTCATAGGCTCTTGCGGAAAGTCCCGATTTTTCAAAGGCATTCTTTAAAAACTGCCCTGCCTGCTCGTCCATCACGCAGACCTCACGGAGTAAATCGGGTGTTATCTGTGAATTTGTGCGTATATCCGTACCCCTGAAACGCTCAAGCTGTATATCACGCGCCTTCTGCACACGCTCCGCAATGATTTCTGAGCTTTCGGACTTTTCTGCGCCCGATAATTCCTCGTATTTCACCGACGGAACTTCAACCTGAATGTCGATTCTGTCCAGCACGGGACGGCTTATTTTCCCAAGATAGTTTTCCACCTGCTTCTTTGAACAGGTGCAGACTTTTCCTGTTGCGCCGTAATTTCCGCAGGGGCAGGGGTTCATTGCCGCTGCAAGCATGATGTTGCAGGGATATGTAATTGAGCCTGAGGCTCTCGAAATTGTTATTTCCCCGTTTTCAAGGGGCTGCCGCAGGGTTTCCAGCACCTTGCGGTCAAATTCGGGAAATTCATCTAAAAACAGCACGCCGTTGTGGGCGATGGATATTTCTCCCGGCTTCGGTATGCTTCCGCCGCCGATAAGCCCCACCGACGAAGCCGTATGGCTTACATCACGGAACGGTCTTTCAGTGACGAGAGGATGTTCCCTGTTGAGTATGCCCGCAACCGAATGTATCTGCGTGGTTTCAATGCTTTCCTCAAAGGTCATCCGTGGCAGTATGCCGGGGATACGCTTTGCAATCATGCTTTTGCCCGTTCCGGGAGGTCCGATGAGCAGAATGTTGTGAAAGCCCGCAGCCGCGGTTTCAATTGCGCCTTTTACTGAATCCTGGCCTTTTACATCGGCAAAATCAGGTATTCCGATTTTTTCAAGTATATCAAACTGAGCAGGCTTTGCTCTCGGAATAAAGGAAAGCCCGTTAAGATGTGCGGCAAGTGAAGCGATATTCTTTACGCCATAAACCTCGATATCCTTTACAACCGCTGCCTCTGCGGCGTTTTCGTATGGCAGGAACAGCCGTTTTATACCGCATTCCGCCGCTTTTATCGCCATGGACAATGCGCCCTGCACAAAGCAGACGTCGCCGTTCAGGGAAACCTCTCCGATAAAGGCACAGTCGCTCAGGTCACAGTCAAGGACTCCCGATACACTGAGCATTGCCACCAGAATCGGCAGGTCGTAGAATGAGCCTGTCTTTTTAACATCGGCAGGGGCGAGATTTATGGTAAAAACCGCTTTCGGGAGCTTTATTCCGCAGTTTTCGGCAGCCGCCTTTATACGCAGCCTGCTTTCCTGCACGGATAAATCCGCAAGACCGCTTATATTAACTGCGGGAACACCCTGGGAAGAGCTTATTTCGGTTGTCACGGGAAATGCATTGAGTCCGAAAAGACCTATGCTGTTCACTTGTGCAAACATAAGCTCTCTCCTTTCAGCCGTTTTTCAGGATTTTCTTTCTTATATAGCGGAAAGCCGTATCCTCGCCGTAATCCCTGAGAATTATCAGCAGACGGCGAAGCAGCCTGTCCGTTTCGGGATGTATCATATAGTGTTCGTGTGATTTTTTATAATAATTGTAAGGGTCTGCATCGGTATATGCCTCGCCGTTGTAGACCTTGCAGGCGGCAATTCTGTCGCAGAACATCTCGACTACGTACTTTTCAGGCATTTTTATGCCTGTCATTTTTTTGTCGCCTGTCTGCCCGTAGTCAATCCAGTACTCCATGTGGTGCTTGTTCCTGCCCTTGTGGTGCAGCCATGCACGGCTGTATCCCACCTCGGCACGTTCAGCAGTATTTGGGCTTTTATTGCCCTGGAAATACTTTATCCCTGTGAGAAATTCGGAGGGAGTATATTTCGACATGTCGTGCAGCAGTCCCTGCCTGTAAAGTCCGGCACGGAAGCAGTATTTCATAACCAGCATCTTATGATGATTTATGGTTTTAAGATGTCCTTTCAGATTTTCTATCATAAATACTCCTCAGAATTACAGATTACCATTTTATATTATACCTCAGATGTAACAAATAATCAAGGTTTTTTGTAAGATTTTTTTGAAATATAGAATTTTTTGCTCAAAAACTGTTGATTTTCACAAAAAAGAGTTTTAATCTGCTTTTTCTTTTACCTGGTTTTTCAGAAAAAATATGGAAATTATGAAAAAACATTTGACATTTGTCTGTATATATGAGAAAATATAGGTATAAACAGTTATACAAAATTTACAGCGGTGAGGATATGTGCCTTAATGCTCATCTTCTTCCGTAAATGAAAGGAAACCACAGTGAAAAGAATTAAAACCCTGTTCCTGACAGCATTGTGCCTGTGTCTTTTCAGCGTTATCTTTTCCGTTACCGCTTCTGCCGAAAGACAGGTTATTGAATGGGACGGAAAAAGCGAAATCGTTGCAGGCAACACCTACATAATCACCGATACGGTAAAGCTCAAAAAGCAGGTTGAAATCCCTGACGGCGCAAAGCTCAGCGTCAAGGACGGAGGCGTGCTGAAAATCTACTCCAAGGGCGGCCTTCTTGTAAACGGCGAGCTTGCTGTTGCAAAAGGCGGTAAGCTGACAAACTCAGGTCTTATCAACGTAAAGAAAAAAGCTGATTTCAACATCTACGGCTCTTTCCAGTCCTCCGTCAGCGCTACTCTCAAGGTAAGCGGTGATATGACGGTGTATAACAAGGGTACTGCGGAGATTTCCTCTACCGTTCTTCTCTACAAGAGCAGCAATATCCTGATAAGGGGCAAAACCGATTTCTATAAGAGCAGTGACGTTACTTTAAGCGGTGCTATAAAGACCGAAGAGGGCAGCGGCCTCAGCCTGGGCGGTAAGTTTGCTATTACCGCAAGCGGCAGCGTTGACGTATTCGGACACCTGAAGGTCGGCACAAAGTCTGATGTAAGAATCAGCGGTGTACTTACTCTCGAAGAAGTATCCAGCTACACACGCTTCAGGGTTGTCCACACAACCAAGAACGGCAGATTCCTCGATTACCGTCCCGAAGATGTTTATTATGATATGACCATCAACATTCTTACGGAAGAGCGCAAGGTCCTGAAGAAGGGTATCGACGTTTCCTATGCCCAGGGGGACATTGACTGGAAAAAGGTCAAGGATTCGGGAGTCGAGTTTGCGATTATCCGTGCAGGCAGAGGCAGGGCAGGCTCTGCAAACCAGATGAAGGAAGACGACTATTTCCGTCAGAATATAAAGGGCGCACAGGCAAACGGAATTGACGTGGGCGTGTATTTTTACAGCTATGCAACCTCCGTTTCCGAAGCAAAGGAAGAAGCACGCTTCCTGCTGGATATAATCGACGGCTACAAGATTCAGTATCCCGTAATTCTGGATATGGAAGAAGAATTCCAGTCGGGTATCGGCACAAAGAAGCTTACAAATATGATTGAGGCTTTCTTTGAGGTGCTTATGGAGGAAAAATATTTCCCCATGTTCTATTCCTACAAGTCCTGGCTTGAAGAAAATCTTGACATGACAATCCTCGACAAATACGCTATCTGGCTTGCACAGATAGGCGACGAGGTTACCTACGACGGCGGATATTATATCTGGCAGTACAGCTTCAAGGGCAAGGTAAACGGCATCTCCACAGATGTAGACCTTGATTACAGCTATCGTGACTTCCCCGCTATCCTGAAAAAGTACGGACTCAACAACCTTTAAAATCAGGGCGGATTTCCCCGAAGGGAAATCCGCCTTTTACTATTAAAATAAAATATTTTTAATAATCACCGTGAATCCTGTTTAAAATTAACCATTTTTCCCCGATAAAGGCAAAAAACACCCTGAAAGGCTTGACGGAAAAAGGATTTTGCGGTATCATTAAAATGTATTATTATGCGGTATTTACGCAAAGAAAGGAACGGGTCGCCCGAAAATATGCCTTCAGTTAAAATTTCTGCCTCAGTGCTTAATTCAAATCTTGCCGAGCTTGGAAAAGAAGCGGCGAAAATCTCGGAAAACGGTGTGGAATACGTTCATTACGATGTTATGGACGGTGAATTTGTTGAAAATATCACCTACGGAAGCAGCATCCAGAAATCCCTGCTCCCCTACACCTCTGCAAAAATGGATACCCACCTTATGGTTATGCACCCGGGGCGTCAGATAAAGCTTTTTGCAGACGCAGGCTCGGATATCATCACATTCCACGTTGAAAGCGACTGCGAGCCGTCTTCACTTATTGACGAAATTCACGCTCTCGGCGTAAAGGCAGGCGTTGCCGTAAAGCCGGGCACTCCCGCAGAAGCGGTATTCCCCTACATAGAAAAAGCAGATATGATTCTGGTTATGACTGTTGAGCCGGGCTACGGCGGACAGGGCTTCATTCACGCAATGACCGACAAGATCCGTCTTATCAGAGCCGAGGCTGACCGTCTGGGCAAGGATATCGACATTCAGGTTGACGGCGGTATCAACACAGAAACAGCAAAGCTTGTAAAGGAAGCAGGCGCAAACGTACTTGTTGCGGGCACCTTCCTTTTCAAGGCTGAAAATATGAAAACCGCAGCGGACTCCATGAGATAACCGTTACAGCTCCGCAAAAATCCTGCATGCGTCATATCCGCAGACAGGAACGGCATATTCCGAAACAGCGCATATTTCGGACGGGTCGGAACAGACTCTGCCGAATTCGGAAAAAAGTCTGTACAGCGTGAAATAATCCCTGCCTGCAGCTATCGCCACCAGCAGATAACCCCCGTGGCTGCGGTAAACACAGGTATGGAGCCTGAGGCCGCTGCCTTTAACGGCACGGCACAGCTGTATCAGCACGGAAAGATTATCGGCACAGCACATAACAGCGGTTTCGGCAGGCGTTTCCCTGCCTCCCTCTTCAAAAAGCCCCGAAACATACAGCACACAGCCGCCGTCTGTTTTCGGAAAGGCTTCGAGAAAAAGCCTGTCGGGTCTGTGTCCCTGAAAAAGCTTCATTTTTCTCAGCATACGTGAAAGGCTTCGCTTTGTTTCCGCCGTGCTGAGAGTTATATTCTCGGCACACAGGGAATATTCACGCATATCCTCTTCGGAAAGCGTGATTTTTACAGTGTTACGGCTCAATGAATCATATTTCATTTCTGCCACCGTCCTTTCGGAAAAAATATATAAAGGAAAAATATATGTCAGACAAAACAAGCAACTTACTTGATAAATTCGACGGCGATGTGAAAAGCTATGTCACCGCCCCCGAAAAAAAGCAGCGAAAGCTGAAATCCATATATGCAGACCAGCTTATCTGTCTTCTTGCCCTTATGGGCGTCAGCTGGTGGCAGAGCGGCACAAGAGCGTTCATTATCTGCCTTCTGTCGGTAGTTACCTGTATCCTTTCGGATATGATATTCTGCCGTATGACGGGCAAGACCTATAACCCCAAGGATCTTTCCACCCTTGCGGCAGGTCTTTGTATCGGTCTTATGATGCCTGCCTCGGTAAATTACTGGATAGTAGCCTTCGGCGCTCTTTTGTCTATGGGCATCAAGCATATTTTCGGCGGTAAGGATAATTACATCTTCAATCCTACCTGTGCGGCAATTGCCTTTCTGATAATATGCTTCCCCAATGAAATGCTGTTCTATCCCGCAAGAGGCGTACAGCCCGAAATTTTCGGCACGCCTGCTTCAAGCCTTGTACAGGGCGTGGAGAGCTACCTTATGAAAATCGGTACTGCTCCTGCGGTTTCTTTCAATGATATGCTTATCGGCAATTACGTAGGACCGCTGGGTACAACCCACTTCCTTATCCTTGCGGTATGCGGTGTCTGCCTCCTTGCAAGACGCTCCATGTCAGGCTTTGTCACCGTCTTCGGTCTTGGCTCGTATTTCGCACTTACAGCACTTTTCCCCGTATATACAAGCATCGGTGACACCATAATGCTTGAGCTGGTGGGCGGTTATCTGCTGTTCGGCTTTGTGTTCCTCGCCAGTGACCCCCAGACTGTTCCGAAAACAGTTCCCGCACGTATCGTATACGGGCTTATCATCGGTGTTATCGGCTGTCTTTTCCGCCATTTCGGCAAGGTTGAAGGCTCGTTCATATTCATTCTGCTTATTGCAAATGCGGTTTCGCTGCATCTTGATGCAGTATGTGCGGCGGCGGCTTCCGGTATAAAGCGTGCCGCATCATATATGTTCCGCAATATGGGCCGTTTCGAAAGACTCCGTGACGATGCCGCACAGGGCGTTCCCAAGCAGAACCTTTCGGATACTATGGAAATTATTGTACCGCTTACAAACTATAATATGCCTCCCATTGACGGAAAGGTGACAAAAGTAAAGCGCCGCAGTACAAATGCCCTGTCGAGATATATCGACAATCTTAAAATAAAGATGAAAAAGGACAAGGTTGTCCGTGAAGCAAAGGGTCAGGACTATATGACCGCCATGCGGAAGATGCAGAAAAAGCCTAAAGATAAAAGCTCAAAGACCGCTTCCGCAAAGAAAAACACTTCTCACCCCATCAAACAGCCCGCAAATAAATCCCAGCAGAAGAACAACAAGCAGGGCACGAAAGGTTAATTTCAATGGAGAACAAAAAAATAAGCCTTAAAGACGGCTTTTTCAAACAGAATATCGTTTTTATGAGCGGACTTCTCATTGCGCCTGTAATTGCCTGTGCAACCACTCTTGAGAAAAGCCTTGCGGTATGCCTGGTATTTTCGCTGGTGTCCTTTCTGACAATTCTGCTCTGTCGTGTGATTCCGAGAAAAATCGCATACACCCTGAGAGTTATCATCTACTCTCTCGTGGCTTCCGCCATCTATATCCCCTCGGTGCTTCTTACAACCACCGTCATGGGCGGCGATGTGATTGCTTCGGCAGGCGTTTATCTGCCTATTCTGGTAACAAATTCGCTTATTCTTTCAAAATCCGAATCTCGCTTCTATGTAGAGCCTTTCGGGGATATGGTTCCCGATGTGCTTTGCTTTATCGCAGGTTTTGACGCCGCCTGCATCTTTACGGGTGCGGTGCGTGAAATCCTCGCTAAAGGTACAATCGGCGGTGCGTATCTGGATATGCCCTTTACAATCCCCGCCCTCGAAACTACTTTCGGCGGCTTTCTCTTTGTAGGCATCATGGCAGGTTTTGCAAGAGGTCTTTATAATCATCATAAGGCGAAGCTCCTGAGAGCCGAAACCGATGAAGAGGATGAGCTTGCGGAATATGCGGAGGATATGGGCGAATTCCTTACAGGCAAAAAGAATTCCGAGCCTGATAAAATCAGGATTTACAAGCCCTCGAAGAAAAAGAAGGATGACGCTCCCACAAATATCCTCGATATGGACTTCAGCGACAACCGCAGCCTTGTAGAAGAATTTGCGGCTATCGTTGCAGGCGGCGCTGAGCTTTCCCCCGATGAAAGCAGCGGCGACGAAAACTGGTCCGTTGAAGAAGGCGAAGAAGATATGTCCGGTGAGGACGAAGGTTCGCAGGAATCCGCAGAAAACAAGGAGGATAACGAAGAATGACAGCTTTTATGAATGTTCTTATGGCCTCCATTATTGCCATTTTCGTGCAGAACTCCATTTTTGAACGTGCACTGGGTATCAACGTGCTTCTTTACGCTTCAAGAAAGCGTGAGCATCTGCTGGGCTTCTTTGCGGCAATAACATACACAACCACAATTTCCTCCGCAATCATCTGGATTTTTGACGGGCTGTTCGCTGAAAACGAATATTACAGCGTTTTTATGCCGATTCTATATGTTGCGGTTGTCAGCGTGCTTTACATCCTGACGCTTGTGCTTATCTGGAGATTTTTCCCGAAGCTTTTCAGAAATATCAGAAAATATGTTCACCTGTCGGTGTTCAACTGCTCGGTTATCGGTGCGCTTTTCCTGTGCTCCGTACAGGGTTCTGATATCTTCACATACATCGGCTACGGCTTCGGTACAGGCATAGGCTTCCTGCTTGCGGCATACCTTCTTTATATCGCTGCCGACAGACTCAATTCCCCTCTCGTGCCTGCGGCATTCAGAGGATTCCCCATAATGCTTGTATATGTAGGCATACTTTCCCTTGCGCTTTATGCGTTTACGGGATATACCACATCTGCCGTATGAGGCGTGCCGCCTCGGGCAGTTCCTGCCTTTTGCAGAATTCTGCTTTGCGGAAAAAGTATAACGGCAGGTGCCACAGAATCGCTGCACTGCCGCAATGTGAGGCGTGCCGCCTCGGGCAATAACACAAAACCTGAATTTCAGACATAAGGAGGCTTGATTTCTTGAAAAAAAGAAAGAACTACGGGAGAAAAATAAAGAGAAACAAAATCAACCTCTATCCCAGAAAAAAGACAAAAGCCCAGAAAATAGCAGGTACTGTTGCGCTGATTGTTCTGATCGTCGCAATCATATTCCTTGGCTACTGCCTGGGAAAACCCCTGCTTGAATTTATCGAAAAGAACATGAATTCTGACGGTAAAAACGATCCTGCGTGGACTCCGCCGCCTGAAACAACGCTCAGCGAAGAAATTCCTGAGGATTCCGTGACAACAGATGCGACAACAGATAGTCAGGAAACAGCTCCTCCCGCTCAGGAGATAAACCCTGATATTTATGCTGTTCCCGTTCCTGTTTCCGCACTCCAGAACTCCGCTTCCCTTTCCGCCTTTGTTTCAAAGGCTGCATCGGAAGGCTACACGGCGGCAATCGTCACCATGAAGAACAGCAAGGGTCAGCTGCTTTACGCCACAGAAACCGAGCCCGCAAAGGACAGCGAGGCTGTTATCGGTACAATGAAGGCGTCGGAAATCTGCGATGCCATTACCAGAAACGGACTTGTTCCCATTGCTGAAATTTCAGTTCTGTCGGATAACGAGGGCGGTAAAATCAACGGCGATATGTGCTATAAAATCGTGGACGAACCTACCGTTTCCTGGCTGGAGTATTTCTCCACAGGCGAGCCGCTCAGATGGTCAGACCCCTCAAGAGAAGCAACCGCCGCATACAACAAGGCATTTGCCGACGAGCTTAAGAATGCGGGCTTTGCGAAGATTATCGCTACCAACACGGTGTTCCCGCCCTTCCAGGAATATGACAGGGAATATATCGCTGCCTCTTATTTTGCGGCAGACCGTTATAAGCTGCTTGCAGGCGCAGTTATTGCCGACACCTGCATTGCTGTAAACGCCGAAGACATTATCCTGAACGATATGGGCAATACAGCCGAGGTGCTTAAAAACAAAGCCACTGTTATTGACAATGTGGTTATTGTCAGAATCAGCCGTACCGCTTTTACAGCCGAAAACGGCTACCCTGCCGACGCAGCCGCCCTGCTGGAGGATGTAATGTCCCAGTGCGAGGTAAAATGCATGGGCATGGAGCTTGTGCCGATGGTTGAAAAATCAGGTTTTTCCGCTGAAGAAATAATTTCTATGAAAACTACCGCAGAAAAAATCGGTTACAGCGATTTCTATATCAGATAATGAAAAGTTCCGTGCCCGTCACGGAACTTTTTTTCTTAAAAACCTCCTTATAACAGCAGAAATCCGCATAAAACCCTTGACAGCGACATATTTTGGTATTATAATGAACGTATCATCCTAGATATATACGGAGGTGCAGCAATGAAAACAGAAGCCGAAAAGAGAGCCCAGCGCAAGTACCAGAACAGAATCCGCAAGACTACCAAGGCACAGCTTAACTGTACCATTGACCGTGAGGATTTTGACATGATAGACGAGTACTGCAAAGCAAATAATGTCAGCAAAGCGGTTGTTGTGACCAACGCCATAAAATACTGTATCTACACCGATGTTGACCTGAAAAATCACTGATAACGCTTGACACAGCATTATTTCTGTACTATAATAAAGTGATAGATTATTTTTCCATCACAAAAGAAAGGAATACAATAAAATGAAGTACGATTTCAGTGCCATTGAACAGAAATGGCAGAAATACTGGGACGAACATGACAGCTTCAAGGCTGTTACAGGCAGCCCCAAGCCCAAGTTCTACGCTCTTGTAGAATTCCCTTATCCTTCCGGCTCAGGTATGCACGTCGGCCATATCAAGGCTTATTCCGGTCTTGAAGTAGTAAGCAGAAAGAAGAGATTACAGGGCTATAACGTTCTGTTCCCTATCGGCTTTGACGCTTACGGTCTTCCTACCGAAAACACCGCTATCAAGACAGGTGTTCACCCCAGACAGGTAACCGACAACAATATCGCAAAGTTCACAAGCCAGCTCAAGAAGGTAGGCTTCAGCTTTGAATGGTCAAGAGTTGTTGACACAACCGAAGAAGACTACTACAAGTGGACGCAGTGGATTTTCCTCAAGATGTTTGAAAACGGACTTGTTTTCCGTGACAAGACTCTTGTAAACTACTGCCCCAGCTGTAAGGTTGTTCTCTCCAACGAGGACTCCCAGGGCGGTAAGTGCGATATCTGCCACAGCAATATCGTACAGAAGGAAAAGGAAGTATGGTACTTACGCATTACAGAATATGCCGACAAGCTCTTACAGGGTCTTGACGAGGTTGACTTCCTCCCCAATATCAAGCTTCAGCAGGAAAACTGGATCGGTAAGTCCGTAGGTGCTTTTGTTGAATTCAAGATCAAGGAGCAGGACGAAATGCTCCGCATCTACACAACCCGTCCCGATACACTCTACGGCGTAACCTTCATGGTTATCGCTCCCGAGCATCCCATTATCGAAAAATACCGTGATTCTATCGCAAATATAGACGCTCTCGACGCTTACAAGCAGGAATGCAGCTTAAAGAGCGAGTTTGAAAGAACACAGCTTGTAAAGGAAAAGACAGGCGTCAAGATTGAAGGTCTTACCGCAATCAATCCCCTTACAGGCAAGGAAATTCCCGTTTATGTTGCCGACTACGTAATGATGGGCTACGGTACAGGCGCAATTATGGCTGTACCTGCACACGATACACGTGACTATGACTTCGCAAAGAAGTTCGGTATCGACATCATCGAAGTAATCAAGGGCGGCGACATTGAAAAGGAAGCCTACACAGGCGACGGCGAAATGGTGAACAGCGAATCCCTCAACGGCATCACCAACAAGAAGGACGCTATCGCAAAGGTGCTTGAAGTGCTCAAGGAAAAGGGCGTAGGCGAAGCAGGCGTACAGTTCAAGATGAAGGACTGGGCATTCAACCGCCAGAGATACTGGGGCGAGCCTATCCCGATTGTTCACTGTCCCGAATGCGGAATTGTTCCCGTGCCCTATGAGGAATTACCTTTAAGACTTCCTCCTGTTGAAAACTTCCAGCCCGGTACAGACGGCGAAAGCCCTCTTGCAAAGATTGACTCCTACGTAAACTGCAAGTGCCCCAAGTGCGGACACGACGCAAAGCGTGAAACCGATACAATGCCCCAGTGGGCAGGCTCTTCCTGGTACTTCTTACGCTACTGCGACCCCAATAATGACGGCGCTCTGGCTTCCAAGGAAGCTCTCGACTACTGGATGCCCGTTGACTGGTACAACGGCGGTATGGAGCACGTTACACGCCACCTTATCTACTCACGTTTCTGGCACAAATTCCTTTACGACATCGGCGCAGTAACAACCTCCGAGCCTTACGCAAAGAGAACCGCACAGGGTCTTATCTTAGGACCTGACGGCGTAAAGATGAGTAAGTCCAGAGGCAACGTTGTTGACCCTAACGACGTAGTTGACGAATACGGCGCAGACGTTCTCAGAGTTTACGTTCTCTTCATGGGCGACTATGAACAGGCAGCTCCCTGGAGCGAAAGCAGCCTCAAGGGTTGTAAGAGATTCCTTGACAGAATCTGGAATATGCAGGATATCTTAGTTGACGGCGACAGCTTCAGCAAGGAATTATCCGCACCTCTCCACAGAACAATCAAGAAGGTTTCCGAGGATATCGAAGCTCTCAAGTTCAACACGGCCATTGCTTCCATGATGGCGTTTGTAAACAACGTATACGAAAAGGGCAGCATCAACAAGGCTGAACTTAAGGCGCTTATCACAATCCTCAACCCCTTTGCTCCTCATATGACCGAAGAAATGTATCAGAACGTGTTCGGCGGTATTCTTTCCGAGCAGGCATGGGCAGAATATGACGAGGCTCTCTGCATCGAGGAAACTGTTGAAGTTGTTGTTCAGATAAACGGCAAGGTAAGGGCAAAGATGAATATTCCTGCTGATATGGGTCAGGACGATATGATCAAGGCAGCTCTTGAAAACGAAACAATCAAGCCTATGGTTGACGGCAAGACAATTGTAAAGTCTATCGCAGTTCCTAAGAAGCTTATCAATATTGTTGTAAAGTAAAAAGCAGCCGCTTCTGACATTGATGTCAGAAGCGGCTTTTGCATTGTGCGTTGACTTTTGGGGGCGATTTTGCTATAATTGGCTCAATATAAATAAAATTTTAAAAAATACATACAAAAATATTATGTGTTTGGGAGTATGAGTATGCTAAATAAAATTATAAAACAACCTGTATCAGTGATAATATGCCTTATATGGATTGTTGTCTGGGTATATGTAGCGAGCAATGATAATGGGCTGAATGTTTTGTGTGGAAAAGGAATAAATCAAATCGGAAATCAATATTATCGATTTTTCACTGCAGGTTTGACACATACAAATATTCTACACCTGATTGCAAACGTATGCGCGATGCTTTGGATTGGGTATTTATACGAACAGCGACTGAGAAGTGTTAACTTTTTACTTGTCGGGTTCATTTGTGCCATTGTATGTCAGGTGGTTTTTCTTGCAATATATCCCAACGTAACAGAAAGTTTTGGCGGTTCCGGATATAACTTTGCCTTGTGTGGATTTGGGCTTGCTATGCAATTCCTTGTGACCGATTTCCCCAAAATAACATTTGGCACGTGGAGTGGAAATTGGCTCATTATCTACTTGATTGTTTGCAACATTCCCGTTCTGTCATTTATGAATGTCACAGCAATTATTTTTCACAGCATAGCTTTCGCATTAGGTATAGGCGTAGCTTTTTTGTTTAGGATGTTGGGACATAAAAACTCCTGCGTGTGAAGATACAATCAAATTCCAATTCATCTCTGAGATAATAAAAAATCCGAAGAAGATTTCATCTTCTTCGGATTTTTCTTGTTATAATCCCACGCCGTTACAAAAACCAATAATTTTTATCAGCATATTAAAAGGCGTGAATCGCCCGAGGCGGCTCGCCTCTGACTGTTGCAAAACAGTTTTATTTCCCCTGCCGTCTCACCTGCTCCGTCAAAACAGAGCATCGCAAAAGGCAGGAACGGGATTAAACATCACGCTTATTCAACAGATTTGAGTGCCTCTATCATATCCACATCCTTGAGTCTTCTGTGCATTACAAGAGTAACCAGCAGCGAGAACACGAGGGTAAACACCGCCGCAAGTATATAACTGCCTGCATAGATGTTTCTGCCGAACATTACAAGGTCAACTTCAGCAGTGGTTATAATGAAGCTTGCCAGGAATATTCCCATGAACAGACCCACAGCAGTACCCATAAGGGTAAGCAGGATATTTTCACGGAAAATATATGCATCCACTTCCTTGTCGTAGAAGCCCAGCACCTTCAGGGTTGCGATTTCTCTTATACGCTCGGTAATGTTGATATTTGTCAGGTTATACATTACAACGTAGGCAAGAGCGCCTGCACAGACGATAACCACCACAATAACCAGCATGAGTGCGCTGAGCATTTCGTGGTAGTTCTGCTTCACGGCGGAGCTGAAGGATACTGTAAGCGTACCCTCCGTCTTCAGGATTTTCTCCGCAAGCCCGTCTTCTTCGTCAACGGAAAGATTGTGGGAGAAATAAAGGGAGTTGTATTCGGGCGTTTCGCCGAAAAGCTCCTTATAGGTATTTTCGGTCATATATACGAAATGTCCGGGATAGTTTTCAAAGAACGCCGTAAGGGTCACGTCAACCTTTTCGGTGTCGGATTTGCTGATTGTAAGGGTGTCGCCGCCCTTTACATTGTCTAAAAGCAGTGACATCTTCTCATCAATATACACCGTGCCGTCGGTTAAGGTGTAGTGTTCGCCTGTCTGACGGCTTCTCAGCGTAAAGAACTGCGAGAATTTTTCAGGGTCGGAGGGGACTGCGATATACGCTTCAACGTCTGCGTCGTTTGCGCTTACCGTCATCTGCTTCTGATAAACATTGACGCTTTCACCGTAAGCGGATATTATTTCCGCCGCTTCGTCATCCGCTTCGGGGTATTTCTCTCCGTCATACACCACCATTCCGTCGTAGAACTGGATTTCGCCGTACTGCAGACGGATGATGTCGTTTATGCTGTCATAAAGGGCAAAGCCTGTCAGTAAAAGCGCCGTACAGCCTGCAATACCGATGGTTGACATAAGCATTTTGCGCTTGTAGCGGAACAGGTTTCGTGCTGTTACCTTGCTGCTGAAATTGAACCGCTTCCATAGGGGAGTAATTCTCTCCATGAGGATTCTTTTTCCGATTTTGGGAGCTTTCGGGCGCATAAGCTGTGACGCCTGCTCGGAAAGAACGGAACGGCAGGAGAAAAATACAGTAATCAGCATTGCGGCAAGGCATACGATAATGGATATAACCGCATTGGGCACATCTATGGGAGTGCACAGCTCAGGAATATTGTACATGATTCCGTACGCAACAATGATAACTGTGGGGAAAATCTGCATTCCCCCGAGAACGCCCACAAGCGCACCCGTAAGGGTTGCGGTTGCGGCATAGAACATATATTTGAAGATAATTTCGCTGTTTGTGTAGCCGATAGCTTTCAGCGTTCCTATCTGGGTGCGCTGTTCTTCAACCATTCTTCCCATGGTTGTAAGACAGACAAGTGCCGCTACAAGTATGAAGAACACAGGGAAAACCGAAGCAATGTTGTTGATTCGGTGAGCGTTCTCGCCGTATTCGGTATAACCCGGGTTGTCGTCCCTGTCAAAAACATACCATTCGGGCAGCTCAAGGTCAGCAAGGTCAGCCTCCGCTTCGGCAATTTCATTCTTTGCGTCCGCTATTTTTTCTTCGGCCTCAGCCTTACCGTCAGCAAGCTCCTTTTCACCGTCGGCAAGCTCTGCAAGACCATCTTCGTATTCCTTTTTGCCGTCCTCCAGCTCCTTCCTGCCGTCTTTCAGCTCTTTTCTGCCGTCTTCCAGTTCCTTTCTGCCCTCTTCAAGGTCAGAAAGTCCTTTGGCGTATTCCTCTTCGGCATCGGCAAGTTCCTGCTCGGCATCCGCAAATTCCTTTTCTGCATCAATTATCGCCTGTTCAAGCTCTTTTCTGCTGTCTTCAAGGGTCTGCTTTCCCTCTTCAAGCTGACGTTTGCCGTCTTCTATTTCGGCAGCCGCATCGTCAAGCTCCTTTTTTGCGTCAGCAAGGGTCTGCTCGTTTTCCGCTATAAGCTCTGCCGCTTCGTCAAGCTCTCTCTTGGCTCTTATCAGCTCGCCGTCTGCATCGTCAAGCTGCTTGCTGCCGTAGTCAAGCTCCGCCTTTACCGCCTGAAGCTCAGCCTTGCCTGCTTCGTACCGGGCAAGTCCCGCATCATACTGCTGCTTTGCAAAAATATATTCGGGGCTGTCTGTGCCGAAATATAATGCAAGCTGCTGCAGCTGCGACTGTGCTGCGTCAAGCTGAGCCTTGCTCTGTTCAAGCTGTGCCACGCCTGCGTTATACTGCGCATATCCGTCATATATAAGCCCTGTGTTTGCGGAGTATTCCGCCTTGCCCTTTTCGTACAGGGCAAGCCCGTCTTCGTATTCCTTCTTGCCTTCAAGGAATTTCTCGTAGCCCTCGTTGTATTCTTTCAGACCGTCAAGGTATTCCTTTTCGCCGTCAGCAAGCTTCTGTTCGTTTTCGGCAATCTCCTTTTCGGCGTCGGCAATCTTCTGCTTTGCGTCGGCGATTTCCTTTTCATATTCGGCTCTCGCATCGGCAAGCTCCTTGTAGCCGTCGTCGATTTCCTTTCGTCCGTCGGCAAGCTCTTTTTCACCGTCTGCCAGTTCCTTTTCGCCGTCGGCAATTTTCTGCTCGGCGTCAGCAATTTCCTTTTCTGCGTCAGCAATTTCAACGCCTGCGTCCTCAAGCTTCTGCTTTGCGTCGGCTATTTCCTTTTCCGCATCGGCAATTTCCTGGTTCGCCTCCGCTTCTGCGTCTGAGAGCTTCTGCTTTGCGTCGGCAAGCTCTTCATCCGCTTCCTTCATTATATCGTCATATCGTTCAACGCTTCTTACATCTGCTATGGCTTCAAGCTGTTCCGTGATTTCCTCTGTCCGTTTTTCGTATTCGTCTTCATAGGTGTTCAGGGAATCCAGCTCAGGAAATCTGAGGTAAACTTCCGTATTGTAATCCACGCAGAAATTCTCCGCAGGGATATAATATACATTTCCGATTGAGCCGTTGCCTACGGAGGTGCTTCCGTAGCTTGTCTTGTCCACATACATGGAGGACATATATGAGCCTACAACCGTATATTCCGTACGGCTGAGCATATCGTCTGGGTTTTCACCGTCGCCGTCGGTGAAATACACCTTTGTACCCTCCGCAAGACGGCTTCCGTTCATATCCGAAGCGTTTACAATGCATTCGTCGGGCGATTCGGGCATTCTTCCGCCTGTTATGGTTATGGTGTTTATAAGCGTGTGGTCTGCAGGCATGGAGAAAACTCTTGCCGCTTCGGGGCTTACGCCTTCGGAATATGACAGCAGGTCCGCAAAGTATGAGGGGTACACCTCAGCGCCCTCAATCCTACGCATGGCGTCTATATCGTTTTCGTCAAAGCCGTAGGTAGACACAAGGCGGAAATGCATAAGCTTTGTATCATCGAAATATTTGTCCGCCGTTATTCTCATGTCGGGCGGTGCCGCCTTTATGCCCGAAAAAAAGCCCACGCCCAGCGCTACTATGCTGAAAATGGAGAAAAAGCGGTTTCTGGTATTCTTTATCTCCCTGAGAGTGGTCTTTAGCAATGCACTTTTCATCAATAGTCCTTTCGATGGATAAAGCCGCCCGTTTATACGGTCGGCTTATGTATTATTCTTCTGTTTCTTCTGCACCGGAAAGATACTTTGCGCTGAGCTTTGCACGCAGTACAGGCTCAAGACCGCCGATGATGTTCTTTCTTGTGCGTTCGTCGGGGTTAAAAATAATAGCAACCTTGCCTGTGCTTTCAGTTTCGATAAACACATACCACAGGTCAATACCTGTACCGTCCTCTGCAAGCACGGTAACATCGGGGTTAAGCTCTGTTTCGTTGAGATAGGGTCCGAAATCGTCAACGGACTTCAGGTCAACGCTGATAAGGCGCTTTCTCTTGCGCTTGCCGGAAATCTTGTCAATATCAAGGTCGTCATTTGTAACGATATATTCATATTCTGTGTTAAGACCCTGCATAATATAAACCGCAAGCCAGATTGCGCCTGCACCTGCCACAAGGCAGAAAAGGGTGATTGAATACTGGAAAAGCACCATAAGGTAGCCCAGCAGCACCAGCACAAGAATAAGGCCTGCAACAACAAGTCCCTTTAAAAACATTCCCTTTTTATCCGAAGCTCTTTCCATGAGCTGTTCTGAAAATCTGTCCATAATTCTATATTTTCCTTTCAAATTGCCACCTGTAACCCAAGTGAAAATAATCAACACAGAAATTATATCACATTTAAACAAATAAAACAAGGGGTATTAGTGCATATTTCCGAGGATTTTCACATTTCCATAAAAAACTTGACTATCGGAAAAATTTATAATATAATATAGTATATAAAATAAAAAAATGCAGGGAGAACAGTTCAGACGGAACCTTTCTACCCCCATATATGAAAGGATAGGTAAACGCAATGGGAAACATTACCCTCGTAACAGGCGGCGCAGGCAGCGGCAAGACCAGATGGGCCATCTCATATTTCAAAACCTGCGATAACGTTCTGTTCCTGAACACAGGCGCACAGATAAGCGATGACACACTCCACAGAATGAATTATTCCAACGAGCAGAACAATGTTCAGTGGGTGGTGGAGTCCGATGTTGAAAATCCCGTGGACTACATAAAGGACCATAAGTTCTTCATTTTTGACAGTCTCGGTTCCTACACATCTTCCGTAATGAGAAAGGTTGCGAAGGATGTTGAAAACATCACAAAGGAAGAACACGACGAAATCAGAAAGATCGTTGTTGATAACGTGATTGAATGTATGCGCAAGGTTGAAGAGCTTAACGGCGCTATGGTAATTATCTCCATTGAGCCGGGCTTCTCCGTCTGCCCCAAGGATAAGGAACAGATTGCCTTCCGTGAAATCATGGGCGCAGTAAACCAGCGTATCGCAAATACAGCTCAGGAGGTTTATCTCTCCGCAAGCGGTATTCAGTTCAGAATAAAGTAATTATATATATCGTGAAAGGAATGAAATGTCATGAATATTGAACAGTTAATCAACTTTGCCAGAAGCAAGAACGCTTCCGATATACATCTTACAGTAGGCGCACCCACTTCTATCCGTATCAACGGCGAGCTCAAGAAGTTCGACGGCATGGACGAAGAAGTTGTAAGCCGTACAATCCTTTCAATGCTTACAGCTGAGCAGGAAAAGCGTCTGGGCGAAGGCGAAGACATCGACTTCTCCTTTACCGCACAGAGCGGCGGCCGCCAGAGAGTAAACGTGTACCACTACAACGGCGGTAAGCTTTCCGCTGCTATCCGTCTTTTAAACGAAGAAGTTCCTTCCTTCAAGGATATCTGCCTTCCCCAGGCAGCTATTGACCTTACAAAGGAATTAAAGGGTCTTATTCTTGTAACAGGCCCCACAGGCTCAGGTAAGTCCACAACACTTGCCACAATGGTAGATTTTATCAACCAGAACCGTGCCTGCCACATCCTCACAATCGAAGATCCTATCGAATACGTATACAAGCCCAAGCTTGCAACAATCCACCAGAGAGAAATCGGTACTGACGTTCCCGACTTCAACACAGCATTAAGAAGCGGTCTTCGTGAAAACCCCGACGTTATCCTCGTAGGTGAAATGCGTGACTTTGAAACTATCTCCCTTGCTTTAAGAGCAGCTGAAACAGGTCACCTTGTTCTTGGTACACTCCATACAACAGGCGCACCTCATACAGTAAACCGTATTATCGACGTATTCCCCTCTGAAATGCAGAACCAGGTTCGTTCACAGCTCTCCACAAACCTCCGTGGCGTAGTATCCCAGATGCTTATTCCTATGAAGAACAGCGACAGAGGCAGAACCGCTGCATTTGAAATTCTCATAAACAATGACGCTTCTGCAAATAATATCCGTGCAGAAAAGGTACACCAGCTCGAACAGGTTATGGCTTCCGGCGCTTCTCAGGGTATGAGAACAATGAACGAAAGCTTAAAGAGACTTGTACGTGATGATGTTATCACAAGAGAGGCTGCAATGATTTACAGCCCTGATAAGGATGAACTCAAGAAGCTTTTATGATATCTGAAACATTTTCTGCCCGTTCTTCAAGGGAACGGGCAAAAATTATTACTTTTGCCCTGCTGTTTCTGGCTGCACTGGTTTCACTTATGATGCTGTGCTCCGTGAATTCGGAAGGTGCGGTAAAAGCACGCAGGAATTTTCTGCGTACATCCTACAACCCCGAAAGCTACTCCCTGTTTGAAATAAACGGAAACACCCTTTACGCAAAGGGCAGATACGCAAACGACAGGATAAAGAAGCTCTATTTCGCAGGTGCAGAGAATGTAAGCGGCAGCTATAAAATGAATATTGACTCGGACGGCAGCTACGAAGCGGAAATTTCCCTTCCCGAGGGTTACCGCTATACGACGCTGGCTGTTCAGTTAAGGTCAGGCGCCGCCTTCGGCTACCGCATATACTGTGACAACGGCTTTTACTTCCCCGACAACGGGCTTGCCGAAAGCAACAGGACGGTTTTTGACAATATAATTGACGCATCCCCCGAAAGTGTCGGGTACTACATCAGCAGAAATGCCGACCCCGACGAAATCAGAACCGTACAGGAGCAGATAAAGCTTATTTCAGACTCGGTAACCGAGGGTATCGGCGGCGATTATGAAAAGGCACGCGCCCTTGCCCTTTATGTTGCGGGACATTTCTACTATGACCACGATGCAAGAGCCGAAAGCGTCACCGAAACCAATGTGGTGCTGTACGAGGTGCTTAAAACCTCACGCACGGTCTGCACAGGCTTTGCGGATTTATACTGTGCGCTGCTTCAGGCGCAGGGTATTGACGCAGTAAATATCAAGGGCGGCAGTACAGGCGGAGAAATAGAATACGAAAATCTTACCGACGGTGTGCAGAATCACGAATTCACCGCATTTTTCCTCAGGGAAGAAAACCGCTGGGTGTGGGTTGACGCCTGCTGGAACGGCAGCGGCGACTATGAAAACGGCGTTTTTACCGATGATAAGCCCCACGAAAAGTTTTTCGACATAAGCGATGAAGCACTGGCTCTGGACCACAGGGCGGATTACGCCGAAAGACGCCGTTTCTTTGAAGCAAAGGCGGCAGAGCCTCAGGAAACCGAAGAATCTGCGGCTGAAACCACAACCGTCACCGAAGAAGCTGTCCCCGAAGAAACCACAACCACAGGAAAAACCGAAGAAACCTCTGTTTCCCATGTAAAACCGCAGGAAGTGCCTGCTGAGGATAACACGGCGCTTGTGATAATTGCGGCGGTGCTGGGTGTGCTGGTGCTTAGTGCAGGGGTTGCGGTTGTAATAATAATCAAAGGCAATAAATCCCGTTAGGATTTATATATATGGAAAGGATTAAAACAATATGGTAGTAATTGAACTCGAAAACGGTAAAGAAATCAAGCTTGAGCTTTACCCCGACATCGCACCCATTACGGTGGAAAACTTTGAAAGACTTGTAAACGACGGCTTTTACAACGGTCTTACCTTCCACAGAGTCATCAGCGGCTTTATGATTCAGGGCGGCTGTCCTCTCGGAAACGGCACAGGCAACGCAGGCACACATATCAAGGGTGAATTCCTTGCAAACGGCGTTGTAAACAACTTAAAGCACACCAGAGGCGTAATCTCCATGGCTCGTGCGGCAGCTCCCGATTCCGCAAGCTGCCAGTTCTTCATCATGCACGAGGACGCTCCTCACCTTGACGGCAGCTACGCAGCTTTCGGTAAGGTTGTTGAAGGTATGGATGCAGTTGATGAAATTGCAGCGGTTGAAACTGATTACAGCGACAAGCCCTTAAAGCCTGTTGTAATGAAGACAGTCAAGATAGTTTAAGGCAAAAACAAACGGCGGAGTTCCCACAGGTGCGGATTCCGCCGTTTTTTATACCCGCTTTACAGGATTTTTGAAAAAAATAAAAAATTTTTTCAAAAATGTGTCACTTTTTACTCTTTAAAACCGTTATATATAGTGAACAGGCAAATTCTGCCACTTTACATACAGAAAGGAACGGAAAATTATGAAATTCAGACGTTATGCTTCCTCAATGCTTGCTCTTTCGGTTATGCTCAGCGGTACTTCTATCGTCGCATATGCGGATGCCGCAGCGGAAGAAGCTATGAAAAAGGAGCTTACATACGTAAAACAGCGTATAACAGTCCCCGAAGATTTAAGCGAATTCAATTACAGGAAAAATACAACCTACGGCAGGGATACCTATAATTTTACCTGGACTACCGACCCTCTTGAATACACTACGGGCAGCAAGGAAATCAGCGTAAGCATCTGCGGAAAAATAATCACTTCATACAGCCGCCACGAATACGACTGGAGCAGCGACAGCGAGGAAAGCTATTCCTTTGCGAAGCTTTCCGAAAAACAGCTTTACGACAAGGCTTGCAAGTGGATAAAAATTCTCAATCCCACCGTTTACAACAGCATTGAAATCGACAAGGACAGCCTTGATATAAGCCTCTGGGGCGACAACGCACGCTTCAATATATGTCGTGTTGTAAAGGGTGTGCCTGTAAAGGGACAGGAAGGCAGAATCACTATAAACAAGGACACAGGCGAGCTTGTTTCCTACGGCCTTAACTGGGTAATGGGCGCAGGCTTCCCCGACCCTGCCGATACAATTTCAAAGGAAGCGGCGATAGCGGCTTTTGAAAAGGAAATGCCCATAGAAAAGGTGTATTTCGCAAACTACAACTGGGAAGAAAAGAAGTACGAGCCGAAACTTATCTACCGTCAGACAAGGACAGAGCAGATTGACGCCCTTACAGGAAAGCTCACCAGCTTCGAGGGCAGCTATTTCAGATATGATGACGATTTTACGGTAGAAGAAGATGCTGTAGCTGATGCCGATGACGCAAACCCCGGTGCAGGCGGCGTCAACTTCACAGATAAAGAGCTTGAAAAAATGGAAAAGGAAGGCTCTCTCATAACCGCTGAGGAAATGCTTGCAAAGCTTCAGGAAATGGACATTTTCTGCCTTGGCGCAACACCCTCTGTAAGCAACTCCTACTGCTGGCTGGACTCCCATAACGGTTATTATGTGAGAGATATGAGCTTCGTTTCCGAAGATATGGTGTACTATGTAGGCGAGGATGACAACGGCGAGCCTTTACAGAAGGAAAGAAAGTGCGTCACTACCGCTTACGCCACAATCAATGCGGAAACGGGCGAGCTGCTCAGCTTCAGCACATCTTCAGGCTATACCGAAAACGGCAGAAAGCTCAGTAAGAAAAACGCTTCAGGCGTTCTGAACAAGTATCTTAAGACTCTTGCAGGCGACAAGGCAGAGGAATTCAGACTTAAAGAGCCTGATGTAAACTGGTCAAGATACAATAAGGACGGCACTCCCGCAGAGGGCGCATACGTAACACATGTTTCCTCCACCTCACAGCGCTACGCTTACGATATTCCCACTATGAGCGAAAGTGTAAGCATTTCCGTAAACAATGACGGCAGAATCACCGATTACCACCTTAATTATCTGGGTGTTGAATATCCTGCCCCCGAAAATATCCTTACAGAAGAAAAGGTTTATGACAGCTATTTTGAGCAGATAAACTACAACCTTCAGTACCGCCTTGCAATAAAGAAGGATTCTACCTACACCGCCGTTGTATATAACCCCGATTACAGACTTCAGATTGACGCTTTCAGCGGTAAGCTCACAAATTCCGACGGCACAGAGCTTATAAAGTACGAAAAGGGCGAATACACCGACCTTGAGGGCAGCAAGTACGAAAAGGTTGCAAGAAAGCTGGAAACACACGGCATTGTTCTCCGTGACGAAAAGGGCAGACTTAACGCTGACGAAGCAGTTACAAGACAAGACTTTGCGAATCTGATGAGCAACGCAGGCAGCTGGTACAACAACCGTACAGGCGGCGACAAGCCTCTTACCCGTCAGTTTGCGGCGAAAATTCTTACAAACCGCATTCTCCCCGCAGAGTGCGCTGAGCTTCCCGGCATTTTCAAATCCCCCTTCTCTGACGTAGCCGAGGACAGCAAGTATGTAGGCTATATAGCCGTTGCAAGCGCAAAGGGCTATATGAGCGGCAAGGATGGAAAATTCCGCCCCGGCGCAAAGGTTACCAGAGGCGAAGCACTTGTGATGCTTTACAATATGCTTTCTGAATAATAAGATACTTTTCGGCATAATATGACCTACAAACGCCGATAGTATAAACGGGCTGACAAGCTAAAGCTTGTCAGCCCTGATTTTATAATTTACAGATAATCTCATACCCTTCACTCTGCCAGTAATCAATTACCTCGCCGAGAATCTGCGTGTTGGTTTCGGAAACCGCATGCAAGAGATAAATTCCGCTGTGGGTTGAGTCCTTTATTTTCTGTAAGGACTGCATGGGGTCAGGCTGTGCGTTCACATCCCAGTCGCTGTACGCAAAGGACCAGAAAACCGAAGTATAACCGAGGCTTTTCACAACGGAAAGCGCCTTTTCTGAAAATTCGCCCTTGGGAAAACGGAAAAGCTCCATTTTACAGCCGAATTTCTCCGCCACGTAATCGTGCAGCGTCATAACCTCTTCTATCATTTCGCTTTCGGAGCAGTCAGGCATTGACGGATGGGTGTAGGTATGGTTTCCTACGGTATGCCCCTCGTCAATCATTCTTTTTACCAGTTCGGGGCTTGTCTTACAGTAATCGTAGGTTACAAAAAACACCGCTTTTATGTTTTTTTCTTTCAGCGTGTCGAGAATTTCCGCAGTACAGCCGTTTTCATAGCCTACATCAAAGGTCAGCAGGATTTTTCCGTCATCGCAGAGAAATTCCCCGTTGCAGTCCTTGTATTTTTCCTGCGCCTTTACGGCGTCAATGGGCTGGTTTTTGTCGTTCTTGTCCTTTCCGAGACCCCAGCCGATTTTCGTCATGTCAATGTATGACGAGGCATAAGCCGCCTCGTCAACGCTCTCGGATACAAGACCGTCATCTGTGATTATGTCGGTTGTGCCGACAATTTCGGTGTCTGTATCAGGGGGCATTTCTGTTGTTGTGGTTGTTGTTCTTTCAGTTGTAGTTTCCCTTGTTGTAGTTTCGGCAGTTGTGGTTGTATTTGTAGGTTCTACGGGAGAGCCTGATTCACAGCCGCAGGAGGAAACCGAGCCAATCATAGCCGCAGTAAGCACGGCGCAAAGAATTCTTCTGATTTTCATAGCAATTTCCTTTCGGTTTTTTTGGGCAGTTGCACTGCCTTACTATTTTGCTATGAAACAGAAAAATTATGCATATCTGTTTTTATAAATAAAACGACGGAATCGTAAAATTTACGACTCCGCCGTTGTGTTTTATCTGTCAGCCTTACTTCTTGATTGTAAGGGATTCAACATTTTCGTGAACAGTTCTGTTTTCTGCGATAGAGGAACGGAGAATACGGATTCTTGTTCTGTCGCCGCCTGTTTCGATTAATACTGTATCTTCCTTGACGCTGAGTACACGGCCGATGATACCGCCTGTTGTAACAACCTCGTCAGCAACCTGTAAGTTGTCAAGCATTTCCTTCATCTTTGCCGCACGCTTCTTTTCGGGGCGGATAAGAAGGAAGTAGAAAAGCACGAGCATAAGCACAAGGGGAACGAATGTAATAAGCATAGATTCCATTGTGCCGCCTGTTGCTGCGGAACCGTCAGTTGCTGTTGCCGCTAAAAGTGTGATTAAATCCATTGTAGTTTATCCTTTCTTCTGCCTTTGATTAGTTCTGCTGATTTTTAAGGTCCTGAGGACGCTGTCTTACCTTGATGTGAACTTCTCTGAGCTGCTGCTCTGTTACTTCGGTAGGTGCGCCGAGGAGTAAGTCCTGAGCGTTGGAGTTCAGCGGGAATGCGATAACCTCTCTGATGCTTTCTTCGTCAAGGAGGAGCATAATCATTCTGTCAATACCGAATGCCATACCTGCGTGAGGAGGAGCACCGTACTTGAATGCGCTGTAAAGTGCGCCGAACTTTGCCGCAACGTCTTCTTCTGTATAGCCTGCAATATCGAATGCCTTGACCATAACGTCAATGTCGTGGTTACGTACAGCACCGGAAGCAAGCTCTACGCCGTTGCATACAACGTCATACTGCCATGCGAGAACATCGCAGGGGTTCTTTGTGTTGAGCGCTTCAAGCTCGCCCTGGGGCATGGAGAAGGGGTTGTGTGTGAAGATGGGCTTGCCTGTTTCTTCGTCTTCCTCGTACATGGGGAAGTCAACAATCCAGCAGATTTCGAAACGGCTTTCGTCAATAAGACCCATACGGTTTGCAACTTCAGTTCTTATCTGACCTGCAAACTTTTCTGCATTCTTCTTGTTGTCAGCGATGAAGTAGAGAACGTCGCCTGCTTCAAGGGCGCAGCGGCTGATAAGCTCTTCTCTGTCGCCGTCACGTAAGAACTTGTCGATAGGTCCGTTGAATGCCATGGATTCTTCAACCTTGAAGTATCCCAGACCCTTCATGCCGATAGAAAGTGCATAGCTTTCCATATCCTTGAAGAAGGACTTGGACTTTTCAGCCATCTTAGGTACACGGATAGCACGTACAGTCTTGTTTGCGAAGGGCTTGAACTCGCTGTCTATGAATAAATCGGAAACATCTACGATAAATAAGGGGTTGCGAAGGTCAGGCTTGTCGGAGCCGTATTTCAGCATTGCTTCTTCAAAGGTTATTCTGGGGAAAGGAGCGTGTGTATATTCCTTTTTGCCGAACTTTTCAAGAACTGCTGCAAAAACCTTTTCACCTGCTGCGAAAACATCTTCCTGTGTAGCAAAGGACATTTCCATATCAAGCTGATAGAATTCGCCGGGAGTTCTGTCTGCTCTTGCGTCCTCGTCACGGAAGCAGGGTGCAAGCTGGAAATACTTGTCAAAGCCTGAAACCATGTAAAGCTGCTTGAAAATCTGGGGGGCCTGGGGAAGAGCGTAGAACTTTCCGTGATGCTTTCTGCTGGGGATAAGGTAGTCACGTGCGCCTTCGGGAGAGGATGTGGAAAGGATAGGAGTCTGAAGCTCTAAAAATCCCATTTCCGTCATCTGCTCACGCATGTAGGACATAACCTGTGAACGGAACACGATATTGTCGTGTACCTTCTTGTTTCTCATATCGAGGAAGCGGTAGCGGAGTCTGATATCCTCGCCGCTTTCCTTGGAGGAAGGCACTTCAAAGGGAAGCTGAACGGAAACCTTGCCTAAAATGTCAACCTTTTCCGCTTCCAGTTCTACTGTACCTGTGGAAATCTTTGTGTTGAAGGTGCTTTCGTCACGCTTTAAAATCTTGCCTTCGACGGAAACCGCACATTCCTTGTTGATACCTTCAAGGAGTGCTTCGTTGTTCTGGAATGTAACCTGGATGATTCCGTAGTGGTCACGAAGGTCAATAAACTTGATACCGCCGTGGTCACGGATGTTTTCAACCCAGCCTGAAATGCGTACAACCTCTCCGATGTTTGCTTCGGAAATCATTCCGGTTGTATGGTCACGATACTTGTTTTTAAGAAACATTGTCGTCTTTACCTTTCTTGTTGTTTATTTGCATTTAACGGGCGGATAATATCCGCCCCTACGTTAACCCTTTAACTTCTTTTCAAGCATTTCACGGATAGCATTGGGTGTAGCCTGACCCTTGAGAGCCTTGTTTGCCTGACCCATGAAGAAGCCGAATACCTTCTGCTCGCCTGCACGGTACTGTTCTACGGGACCGGGGTTGTTTGCGATGATTTCGCCGATTACCTTTTCAAGTAAATCGTTGTCTTCCTTTACCCAGTAGTCGTTTTCGTCGCAGATAGCTTCAGGTGTCTTGCCTGTTTCAAGCATTTCCTTGAAAATATTCTTGTAGTTGTTCTTGTTTATCTTGTCGGTGTCACCGTACTTTACAAGATTTGCAACCTGTTCGGGAGTAACCTCAAGGTTATCCATGCTCATTTCGCCTAAGTTTATTCTTCTCATGAATTCACCCAGCATGAAATTGAGAACGGTCTTGGGGTTGTTGTAAACCTTGAGTGCGTTTTCAAAGAAATCGCATATATCCTTGTCCGCAATAAGAGTGTCAGCGTCAATTTCCTTGAAGCCGTAATCATTCATATAGCGGTTCTTTCTGTCCTCTGCCATTTCGGGAAGGCTTTCACGGATAGCTTCAAGCTCTTCCTCTGTAAAGATAATGGGCGGAATGTCAGGGTCGGGGAAATAACGGTAGTCGTGAGCGTCTTCCTTGGAACGGAGTGTGGAGGTTTCGCCTGTGCTGTCGGAGAAACGTCTTGTTTCCTGCACAACCTCGCCGCCTGCTTCAAGAATTTCGGTCTGGCGGTAGATTTCGTACTCGATTGCACGGCCTACTGCCTTTACGGAGTTAAGATTCTTGATTTCGGCTCTTGTACCCAGCTTTTCAGCGTCCTTTTCCGCAAGGGAGATGTTTACGTCGCATCTGAGAGAGCCCTGCTCCATCTTACAGTCGCACACTTCGGCGTACTTTAAGAGAAGTCTTATCTTTTCGATAAATGCCATAACCTCTTCCGCGCTGTGGAAATCAGGCTCGGTTACGATTTCGATAAGAGGAATACCGCAGCGGTTGTAGTCTGCTAAGGTAGCCTTTGAATAATCGTCATGCACCAGCTTGCCTGCGTCTTCTTCCAGGTGGATGCGGTTTATTCTGATTCTCTTGTCGCCCTCGCTTGTCTTTATGTCAACGTGGCCGTTCAGGCATACAGGTCTGGGCATCTGAGAAATCTGATAAGCTTTGGGAAGGTCGGGGTAGAAATAATTCTTTCTGTCCCACTTTGTGAAACGTGAAATTTCACAATTCATGGTATAGCCCGCTTTTACGATATACTCAACAGCTGTGTGGTTAAGAATCGGAAGTGTTCCGGGAAGTCCCGAACAAACGGGACAGCAGCGTGAGTTGGGGTCGCCGCCGAATTCAGCGGAGCAGGTGCAGAATACCTTGGATTTTGTAAGGAGCTCTGCATGGATTTCAAGTCCTATTGTAGGATAAAGTCTTGCCATTTTTACAGTTCTCCTTTCTTATAATGTGCAGCGTACGGGGCTGAATGTCTTTTCAAATGCGTCCGCTGTCTGAATGAGTGTTGCTTCGTCAAAACGCTTGCCTACGATGCTCATACCGATAGGCATTCCGTTCTTGTCATAGCCGCAGGTTGTGTTGATTGCGGGGAGAGAAGCGATATTTACGGTAACAGTGCAGATATCTGCTGTATACATCTTTACAGGGTCGTTGTCCTGTGCGCCGATTTTGTATGCAACGCTGGGCGCTGTGGGTGTAAGGATAACGTCTGCCTTTTCAAATACGTCGTTATATTCCTTGATGATTTCCTGCTTCAGGGCAAGCGCCTTGCGGTAGTATGCGTCATAGTAACCGCTGGAAAGTGCGTAGTTGCCGAGGAGAATGCGGCGCTTTACTTCTTCGCCGAAGCCTCTTGAACGGCTGTCACGGATCATTTCTTCAAAGCTTCTGCCTTCGCCTCTTAAACCGTACTTGATGCCGTCGTAACGGGAAAGGTTGGAGGCCGCTTCAGCGGAAGCGATGAGGTAGTAAGCAGGAACTGCATACTTTAAGGAGCTGATGGAGCAGTCAACAAGCTCTGCCCCCATCTTTTCATATTCCTTAGCTGCCGCCATAACTGCGTTCTTTACTTCTTCGTCAACAGCGTCGCTGTAAAACTCCTTAGGAAGCGCAATCTTCATGCCCTTTAAGCTTTCGCCGATTTTTCCGTTGAAATCTGTGAAGGGAACGTTCTTGCTGGTAGCGTCATGTGCGTCAACACCTGCGACAGCGTTTAAAATGATACCGCAGTCCTCAGCTGTTCTTGCGATAGGTCCTATCTGGTCAAGGGAGCTTGCGAAAGCTACGAGACCGTAGCGGGAAACTCTGCCGTAGGTGGGCTTTAAGCCTGTAACGCCGCAGAAGGATGCGGGCTGACGGATAGAACCGCCTGTGTCAGAGCCGAGAGCCGCCGCACACAGTCCTGCGGAAACTGCTGCCGCAGAGCCGCCTGAAGAGCCGCCGGGTACGCATTCTGTATTGTAAGGATTCTTTGTCTTTGCAAAAGCACTGGTCTGGTTGGAGCCGCCCATAGCAAACTCGTCCATGGAGGTCTTGCCCAGCATTACGTAATTTTCAGCGTTCAGCTTTTCGATTACGGTTGCGTTATAAGGGGGAACGAAATCCTCCAGCATCTTTGAGGAGCAGGTTGTCTTCACGCCGTCGGTGCAGATGTTGTCCTTGATTGCAAGGGGGATACCTGTGAGGGCGGTTGCCTTTCCTCCGTCGATGACTGCCTGAGCCTTTTCAGCCGCAGAAAGTGCGTTTTCTTCGGTAACTGTGATGTAGGAAAGCACCTTGCTGTCCTTATCCTTGATTTCGCCTATGAATTCCTTTGCAAGCTCTGCTGCGCCGATTTCTTTTGAATCAAGCATTTTACGCAGAGATGCTACTGTTGTGTTTTTTAAGTCCATTATATTTTCCTTTCAGGATTAACACTATTTTCAGATTTTATCAAGCCTTTTGTAAAAGGCTTGACCGAAAACTTTCAGTTCTCGCTTCGTTCGTTTTTGAGAAATATTATAAAGCAGTTTTGTACTCCCTGCCGTTCTTCCTGCTTCGGTAAAGCAGAGTCTGTAAAAGGCAGGAATTTGCAGCGGCACACTGTGCTATATCTGATTTTGTGCCGTTTCGTCCCCTGCCGTTCTTCCAGCTTCGGTAAAGCAGAATCTGGTAAAAGGCAGGAACCTGCTGCGGCGCTTCGCCGCTTATTCCATCATTTTGGGTACTACGTAGCAGTTATCACGGGGATTTGTGTTCTGCTGAAGCTTTTCGGCAGCAAAGGAGGGCATAGCCTCGTCCTTTCTCAAATCGTCATAGGCGATTTCGTTCTTATCCTTGGTATCATCGTAGCTGATGTCGAAATCCTTGATTGTATCCATAAGATTTATGATATCGGACATCTGAGCGATAACCTTTTCCTGTTCTTCTTCGGTGTAATTGAGCTTTGAAAGACCGCATAAATGGTCAAGAGTCTTTATATCCATGACGACCTGTCCTTTCATTTTGTGTCGGGTCAGAGAACACTGACCCTATTATCCAATCTATTATACTACAAAACGGGAGAGAATGCAAGGTGTTTTTTGCAGATTTTTATTATTAATATAGTATTTTTTTGAGTGAAAATATAAAAAACGCAGGTTGCCCTGCGTTTTTTGTTTTAATTTGTAATCCCGCCCTAATATTTTCTGAACGCCTGTACCAGCATAACTGGAATTGTCCACAGCAGATTATATGCGATAATAACCGCAGCGGAGAATATTCTTGTCTTGACGGAAAGGGCGAAAATCACCGCCAGCACCGCCGCCAAGAACACGCCGAACAGCATTACCGTCTGGGAAAGGCTTACGTCGCTCACCAGCTTTTTAGCCGCAAGAATCGCCTTTCCGAAAGAAAGGAACGAGCCGTTGCAGGTGATTCCGCCTGAGCCGCGTGAGGTATATTTTGTGTTTTCCGTGAAGATTTCATGGAGATTTGAGCCGATAACCTTTACCTTTTCGGGGTCAATGTCGAATAAATCCGCAATTTTTCCTGCCGAAACAAGGGAATCGGTGGTCTTTACGATAAGTGAAACGCCTCTGTCTGTAAGATCGCACAGGCAGTTTCTGATATTCTGGTTTGCGGTAAGTCTGATAAAGAAGATAATGGCAAGCTCGCCGCCTACTGCCAGATAAACCGCTTCAGAGCCGCCACGGCAGTACTTTGCAATTGCGCCAAGCTCAGGCACCTTGATGCTGTGATGCTTCATGTGCTCACGGTTGCCCATGATAAGGCGCTTGTTGCCGTACCAGCCCATAACGCCCATGTTGTCTTCAAAAACAACGCCGTCAATATCCGCAAGCATCTCCTTTTTGCCGCCTATCATCTCGAAGAAAAGACGGGAAAGAATGGAGTTGCACTTGATTGCAAGGCTTGCCGCAAGGATAATCGCCTGGTCGAGTGTTATGTTGTTAATGGAGTTCTGCAGCTTGCAGGGCTTCATGTTGGTGCAGACAACGCTGGAGATGGGGAAAATCGACGAAACATCGGTGATGATTGCGTTTGTTTCGCTGTACTCCTCAGCTGTGCTGTAACCAAGAATGGTGCTTCCTGTTTTAAGCAGGGATTTCGTTGCACGGCGAAGGGGGTTGTTTACGATAAACATAAGGGAGAAGGGTGCGAAAAGGCATACAAAGCCGATTGCCGCACTGCTCGCCCAGAAAATGTTGTTTTCAAGTCCGTCAATTCCGTTGGGAATGAAGTATGTGAGCAGACCGAGAATAACGCCGCCGATAAGAGAAACGGGAGCCAGGAAGCGTGAGATTCTGTCCGCCTTGTCCTCGCAGTAGCTCTTTCTCAGGAAATCGGTGATATATTCGGTTTTTCTCATGGTGGCAAGCACGGGGAGCTGATGGACAACGCCCTTTGTAAAGGCGCTTACCTCGCTTTCGCCCTCCACCATATCCGCATAGAAGCGGTTTTCATCCGCAGCAATAAAACGGAAATTCTTTCTTGCCCTGGAAATCATGCTCAGCTTTCCGAGAGTGTTGAAAAGCAGACCCACAAGGGCAACGGGGATGAATATGTATGCGTTGTCACGCTGTAAATCATCGGGATTGGATAAATGAAGCACTGCGCCCACAAGGGAAAGTATGCAGCTGAGCGCACAGGTGCTGTCGCAGTCCGCCTTGCCCTTGAACAGCTTGGTAATGCCGCTTACAATTGCGGAGTTGCACAGGCTCATGCCTATTACGCCTGCAATAAGGTTGAAATAAATGAAGCCGTCGGCAAAATATCGCTTGTTGAGGAAGTTGCTTTCCTCGCCCAGAAGACCCACGCCGAAGTTTATGGAAACCTCCTGTAAAACAACCACGCCTGTAAGCACCAGGGTAACGATAAGCAGGAGAACGAACCTGAGCTTCAGGCTCTTGTGGGTTTCGGTAAGGTCCTCCCATACCTGTCCGTCATCATCGGAAGCGTCGAATTCCTCTTCGGTTTCGCCGTAGCTGAAATCGTCGTCGTCGGTGATGTCTTCAAGCACAAAGTCTGTAATTCTGCGCTTTTTCTTTGAAGCTAAGGATTTAAGCTTCTGCTCGCCCACAACGGGATTTGAAACGGGGATATGACCCGTCTGGGGCATAGACGCACGGTCAATCTCAATAAGGAAGCCGTTTGTCTGGGTTATGGTGCGTGACACCTTTTCCAGCTGCTCTGTAACGGAACGTGGCGACTGCGCCGCAATATCATCAAGGCGCTTCTGCTCGATAGTTCTGTTGATAGAGGCTAAAATGGGGTCATCGTATTTTTTCTTTTTGGGCTGTTCCGCCTTCTTTGCGGGAATTTCAGCGGTTTTCTGTCTGCCCTTCTCCATTTCCATTGTGTCGCCGTCTGCAACAGCCATATCCACATTGGGAATGTAAGGGCCTGCAATTTCGCTTGTGTCGCCGAGGACAAAGGTCTTGTCAAGGTCAATGGAGGAGTGCGCCTGACCTCTCAGCTCGGGCATTACAATGGTTTCGCCCGAAACTATATCGTCGATTTCACGTTCGCCGATTTTTGTGTTTGCTTTTGCGATTTCCTTCAGCTCATTGCCTGCAATACCCACTGTGTCGCCGGAAAGCTGTGCCGCAGGTATTGTTTCTATCATCTGTGTAAGCCCCTGATTCTTGACGCCTGTATCCATAGGATTGAAGGCGGTCAGGAAATCGTCGGGGTCTTCCAGGTTCATTTCTCTTTCAAGACGCTTCTGGACATCCGCTTCCTGTTTTACTCTGCGGACTTCCTTTTCAAGCTCCAGCTCCTCGGTTGTTGCGGGGACTGCCTCTTCCTTTTCGGGTTCTTCCTCGAATTTTGGGATTTCTATGGGAGCTTCTTCAAAAACTATATTCTTTGTGGCAAAACGCTTTTCGGATTCCTCTTCCTCACGGCGGATTCTTTCAGCTTCACGGCGTGCCGCTTCCTGTTCCTCTGCCGCAAGTGCCGCAATTCTTGCCGCTTCTTCGGCTTCCCTGCGTTCCTTTTCTTCAATAAGACGCTTGCGCTCCGCTTCTTCTTCCTCGGCTCTGCGCCTTTCCATTTCCGCCTTGCGGTTCATCTCCTCAAGCTCGGCCTGACGCTTTTTCATTGCCTCTTCTTCGGCTCTGCGCTTTGCTTCCGCCTGTTCAAGGAGCTTTCTTTCCTTTTCGGCTTTCTGCTCCGCCGCCTTGCGCTCACGCTCCGCCTTTTCTTCAGCAATCTTTCTTTCTCTTTCAGCTCTCAGTTCAGCCGCTTTTCTTGCTCTTTCCTCTTCCTTTTTCTGAGCCTCTGTCTTTTCTTCAGACATTATAAGCTTCTTGGCTCTGGGCTTTCTGTCCACAGAGGTTTCGGAGGAGGAATAGCTCTTGCGCTTGGGAATATCGCCGAGGGCTTCGCCTAAAATATCATCAACGCTGAATTCGGGAGCATTTCTGCTGCCGTCCTCCGAGTTTCGCTTACTGTCTATTTCCGCAAGAATATCATCAAGTGATAAATCAGCCATCGGGGCACCTCCTTATCTTCTGTGTCTTACAACCTCATACATGAGAATGCCGCCGCTTACGGAAGCATTCAGGGAATTTACCTTTCCATACATATCTATGGATAAAATCATATCGCAGCTTTCTCTTACAAGTCTGCCGAGGCCGAAGCCCTCAGAGCCTATAACCAGTGCGACTGCGCCGCTTAAATCGGCTTTATGGAAGGGTTGTCCGTCGGCTTCCGCCCCGTAAACCCATATATTTTTCTTCTTCAGGTCATTTATTGTTTCAACAAGATTTGAAACTCTCGCTACCTTCAGCCAGTTCACCGCACCTGCGGAGGTCTTGTAAACCGTGGAGGTAAGCCCTGCACTTCTGCGCTTGGGGATTATGATTCCGTGTGCGCCTGCCGCTTCAGCCGTACGGATAAGTGCGCCCAGATTGTGGGGGTCCTGTATCTCGTCGGCAATTATCAGGAAAGGCGGCTCGCCCTTTTCCTCGGCAACCTTCAGTAAATCGTCAACGGTTGCATATTCCGCTGCCGCAAGCACTGCCGCAACGCCGCCGTGCTTTCCGCCCTCGCTGAGCTGGCTGAGCTTTTCCTCGTTTGCGTCCTTTACAACCGCACCCGAGTCCTTTGCCAGGGAAATGATTTTTCCCAGTCCCTTTGCGTTCTTCTGTATATAGACGGTGTCAATGGTCTTGCCCGAAAGCAGCGCTTCGGTCACCGCATTGCGCCCGTAGATTATCTGTTCTTCCATTGTCCTTATCCTTTCTGACGAAAAAATAATATATCAATATATTATAACATATTCCGACGGCGAATTACAAGAGTTTTTTCAAAAATATTTGCTGTTTCCCCTTATAAAAAAGCCGCCTTTTCACTTCTCTTTCAATAATATACCAATTAATGTGAAAAAATTAGCAAAAAGGACTTGATATTTACAGAAAAAAGGTATATAATACGAATGTACACTAAATAGGTGTACTTTAACGTATATCGCTCCAAGGAAGGACTGAACCAGATGCTTAGTACAAAAATTTACCTTGACAACGCCGCTACCACAAAAATAAGCGACAGCGTTTTTGAGGCTATGATACCCTGGCTTAAAGAGGGCTACGGAAATGCGTCCTCTATCTATACACTGGGCAGACAGAGCGCAATCGCTCTCAGCAATGCCCGTGCACAGTGCGCCGAGGCTCTCGGCTGTGAACCCCGTGAAATCTTCTTCACAGGCGGCGGAAGCGAAAGCGACAACTGGGCAATAAAAACTACCGCACACATGATGGCGAAAAAGGGCAAAAAGCACCTTATCACCTCTGTTTTTGAACACCACGCAGTTCTCCACTGTATGGAAAGTCTTGAAAAGGAAGGCTTTGAGGTAACATATCTTCCCGTTTACGAAAACGGTATTGTAAAGGCTGAGGATGTGGAAAAGGCTATCCGTGAGGATACCGCACTTGTTTCCATTATGTACGCAAACAACGAAATCGGTACAATCCAGCCTATTGCTGAAATCGGTAAAATCTGCCGTGACAAGGGCGTTTATTTCCACACCGACGCAGTACAGGCGGTGGGTAACGTTCATATCAACGTAAACGAGCAGAATATTGATATGCTTTCTCTCTCAGGCCATAAAATCCATGCTCCCAAGGGCGTAGGTCTTCTTTACGTGAACAAGAAGATCCGTCTTGCTCCCTACATTGAGGGCGGCGCACAGGAAAGCGGCAGACGTGCAGGCACAGAAAACATTGCAGGTATCGTCGGCCTTGCCACAGCGCTTACCGAAGCTGAAAAGGGTATTGATGCAAAAAATGAGAAGCTGAAGAAATATCAGGACAGAATTATTGAAGAGCTTTCAAAAATCGACCGTGTTCACCTTAACGGCGACCGTGAAAAGCGTCTTTGCGGAAACGTGAACTTCTCCTTTGAAGGCGTTGAAGGCGAAGCACTTCTTTTACAGCTTGACCTTAAGGGCATTGCGGCATCCAGCGGTTCTGCCTGCACTTCGGGCTCTCTTGACCCCTCTCACGTGCTTCTTTCTATCGGCTTACCCCACGAAATCGCACACGGCTCTTTGAGAATTTCCATGTCCGAGTACACAACCGATGAAGAAATCGACGAGTTCTTAACCGTTCTCCCCGAAATAATCAACAAGCTGCGCTCTATGTCCCCTCTCTGGGAGCATATTTTAAAGGGCGAAACTTTCAAGATCAAGTAATTACCGAACGACAACTGAAAGGAAGATATTACAAATGGTATATTCAGAAAAAGTTATGGATCATTTCGCAAATCCCCGCAATGTAGGCGAAATTGAAGATGCAAACGGCGTAGGCGAAGTAGGCAACGCCAAGTGCGGCGATATTATGAAGATGTATCTCAAGATTGAGAACAACATAATTGCAGATGTAAAGTTCAAGACCTTCGGCTGCGGTGCTGCTATTGCAACTTCTTCAATCGCTACTGAAATGATCAAGGGCAAGCCCCTTGATGAAGCACTGAAGCTTACAAATCGTGCGGTTGTTGAGGCTCTTGACGGACTTCCCCCTGCAAAGCTCCACTGCTCCGTACTTGCAGAACAGGCTGTAAAGTCTGCGGTTGCTGATTACTACACAAGACAGGGCATTGACCCCACTCCTTTTGTAGGCGTGATTGAAGATCACTGCGACCACTGCGACTGCGAATGAGGCGAGCCGCCTCTGGCAGTTCCGCCTTTTTAAAGACGGAATAAGATCACAAAAAAGACTAACGGCGGTATTCACAAAAGTGTGAATGCCGCTGTTTTTATGAGGCGTGCCGCCTCGGGCAGTTCCGCCTTTTTAAAGACGGAATAAAATCACAAAAAAAGATTAACGGCGGTGTTCGCAAAAGTGTGAATGCCGCTGTTTTTATGAGGCGTGCCGCCTCGGGCAATTCCGCCTTTTTAAAGGCTGAATAAAATCACAAAAAAAGATTAACGGCGGTGTTCAAAAATTGAATACCACCGTTTTTTTCTGTCGGTGTCAGCCGACACCTTAACTCTTCACTATTCATTCCTCATTTTTCACTAAAAAAGGCGGCTCAGCAGAGCCGCCTTTTTTATAATCTCCAGTCAATTTCCCCGATACCGTTTGCTTTCAGGAATTCGTTGCATTTCGAAAAATGCCTGCAGCCGAAAAATCCGTTATAAGCGGAAAGCGGACTTGGGTGAGCGCAGGTAAGCACCTTATGTACGGGATTCGTGATGAGCGAGGTCTTTTCCCTTGCGTTTCTTCCCCAGAGGATGAAAACAACAGGCTTTTCCCTGCCGTTCATTATTTCGATGATTCTGTCAGTAAAAATCTCCCAGCCCTTGCCTCTGTGGCTGTTGGCCTGTCCTCTGCGGACAGTAAGGGAGGTATTCAGCAGAAGCACGCCCTCTTTTGCCCATTTTGTGAGGTCGCCCTTTTCGGGTATAGGCAGTCCTAAGTCTGCGTTAAGCTCCTTGTAGATATTTTTGAGAGAAGGAGGCGGCTCTGTGCCTTCCAGCACCGAAAAAGCCAGCCCGTGCGCCTGATTTGGCTCGTGATAGGGGTCCTGTCCCAGCACAACCGCCTTTACATCGCTGTAAGATGTGAGCTTCAGCGCCGTAAATATATTGTGCATATCGGGATAGATTGTATAGCTGTTATATTCTGATTTTAAAAATTCTCTCAGAGTGCGGTAATAGGGCTTTGCAAACTCCTCTTCGAGAAGCTTGTCCCATTCGTTTCCTAAATTAACCATGTTATTCTCCTGTTAATCCGATACGTTCGTCAATAAAGGCGTAGATTTCAGGTGCTTCATAAAGCAGATGCTCAGGCTCAAGCATATACATAGCCCCTGCCGAAGCAAAAATTTCCGCAGGATGTGAGGACTCGTCATATCCCTCAAGATGGAAATACTGGCCCTCTTTGCCTGCCAGCGCAAGAAACTCCTCTGATTCCGAAAGCTTTCCGTTTGCGTTGTCGTAGCAATGGAACAGCTCGTGGTATAAAACGTCTATGCCGAAGGTATCGGTGGAAATATATGTTGTGGTGTTCTGGGTAAGACCCAGGGCTTTGCCGTCCTCCTCGCCTATTACGGGAACGGAAAGACTTCCGCCGGTAAGATAAATGGCGGAACAGGATTCCGCAAGGGAGTCGGGAACGGTTTCAAGAAGTCTCAGATGCGCAGTGGCGTTTTCCTTGTTGATTTCGCCGCATTTGTACACATCTATGCCCTTGTAGGAGCCGCAGTATTCACGGTTGAAAAGGTAACGGGTTTCATAGCTTGTAATGAACTGACCTATGAAAATACCGATAAATACTGCCGCAAGAATGATAAGCGACCATTTTACAGGCCTCAGCAGAAGAATGTCCTTGAGTCTCATGGCTTAAACCGCTGCAAAGTAAAGACCTGCGAATACACCTGTGGAGATTGCGAGAAGAGCAATAACCACAAGACAGAATGTGAGCGCACCCTTTCCGAAATAAACCTTTTCGGGCTGCTGTTTTTCGGGAACAGCAGGCATCACAGGTGCTCCGTATACAGGGGGAGCCATAGGGGGAACAACAGGCTCGGATACAGGGGGAGCATAGCTGTTCACAGGCTGAACAGGTTCAGTGCGGATTGCTTCAACAGGAGCTTCGGCTGTGTTTACAGCTTCAGCGGTCTGTGCTTCCTGTTCTTCCACTGTCACAACAGGGTCAGCCTTTATTCTTTTTCCGCAGTTTGTGCAGAAAACTGATGATTCTTCAACGGTAGCGCCGCAATTGATACAAAACATAATTTTTTTCCTTTCTTTACAGGGTCCTGAAATATTCAAAAAGATACTGCTGGGCAATACCCTTGTGCTCTCCCATGCATCCGGGAAGTCCGTCGGGATAATACTCCGCAACAATACGCTTTATCCATACGTCCATCGGGAAGGCTTCGGTCTTGTGGTATGCGAAAAGCAGAACGCAGTCCGCAACCTTGTCCCCTACTCCCACGATTTTTTTAAGCTCTGCCTTGCCGTCCTCATAGGTCATGCCGTAGATTTTTTCAAGGTCAACCGTCTTTTCAGTAGTTTTTCTCGCAGCGTCAAGAATATACCGGTTGCGAAAACCTGCTCTCAGCGGAGCAAGGTCCTCTTCCGTCAGCTGTGCCAGCTTTTCCGCCGTGGGAAAGGCAAAGCCGTCGCCGCAGCGTTCACCGAAGCTTTCGCAGAGCCTTGAAACAATGCCTTTTATTCTGGGAATGTTATTGTTCTGGGAAATTATAAAGCTTGTGAGCGTTTCAAACGGCTCCTGCCTTAAAATCCGCAGGCCTCTGCCCGCTTCGGAAGCAAGCTTTAAGGTGCTGTCGGCGGAAAACTGCTTTATAATGCCGTTATAATCGGTATCGCTGTCAAAGTAGCAGAGCCAGAACGGAATATCCTCGTCGCTGACATCAAGCAGGGTTATGCCGTTTTCTTCCTGCCTTACACGCAGAAAGCGGTTCTGTGCAAAACCTGAAAAAACATTGCCCTCGTGAGTCCAGCGGAACGCCTGACCACCCTCCAGAGTCTGGAGCAAAGACAGGGTATCCGTTTCAAAAAAGTAATCTCTTGCCAAAATTTCAACCTGCCATTATGTAAATTTATACAAATTTTCTCCGAAAACGTAAAATTTTCAGAAAACACTTGATTATTTCTTCTTATTATAATACAATTTAATTATAATTTCAACATCACGATATGAAAATTTAATGAAAATCATTGAAAGGATATAAATAAAATGAGAGAAAGTATTTTAACCATACCTGTAAATGAAGTCTTTGAGCCTAAATGCGGCTGTCCTATCTGCGCTATGAGAAACACCGTTGAGGAGCATATCTGTGAATATATTATGGGTGCGGCAATGATGGAGCCTGATGTCAGAATGGAAACCAACGAGCTTGGCTTCTGCTTCACACATTACGAAATGCTGCTCCAGCAGAATAACCGCCTTTCTCTCGGCCTTATGCTGAATACATATCTTGAAACCGCAAGAGAAAATATTTTTGAGAAGAAGGCTATCCTTTTCAAGGAAAGTGCAAAGGCGAAAAAGGCAAAGAAGGCAGGAGAAATGGAACAGACCTGCTTTGTGTGCAGTAAGGTTGACTGGGGTGTTAACCATATGCTGGAAACCGTATTCACTATGTATGTGAAAGACCCCAAGTTCAAAAATCTGTTTAAAAATCAGGAATATATCTGTATTCCCCACTATATCATGCTTATGGAAAAGGCTCAGGAAAAGCTTCAGAAAGCCGACCTTGCAGACTTTACCGACGCTCTCGATACGCTCGTAAGCGATTATATCAAATCCCTTAACGGCGATGTCAACGACTTCTGCAACAGCTTCGACTACCGTAACGCAGGAAAGCTCCATACTCCCGAAATGGAACACGTGCGTACCTCTATCGAGCGCTCTATCGAATTCCTTACAGGCAGAAAGCCCAGAACAAAGTAAGACGTACAGAGATGTGTATGGAATATTTATGAGTATTATTGAGGAAAACCCTTTTGTAAAAGGGTTATTCCTCAAACTCCTTTCCTAAAACTTCAAATATTAATTACAGCCTGGCAGGGTAAACCTGTCAGGCTGTAATTGATATTAAAAGTCTTTGGAAGGGGGTACGGGGGAGAACCTTTCTACAGAAAGGTTTCCTCCGATAACACATATAAATCTTCTATATACGCATCTCTGTACGTCTGCCGCAAACGACACGGGGGATTCCCTGCAGGTCTGGGATTATTTCAGCTGTAAAGCCTGCCTTTTCCATAAGCGCCTTTACCTGCTCGCCCTGTTTGTCGCCGACCTCCACAGCAAAAATTCCGCCGTTTCTCAGTCTGGGTCTCCAGAGTGTGAAAAGCTGTCTGTAAAAATCCAGACCATCTTCTCCGCCGTACAGTGCCGTTTCAGGCTCGTGGCGCACCTCTCTCTGAAGCTCCTCCATTTCTTTTCCCGTAAGATAGGGAGGGTTTGAGAAAACCGCATCAAAGACGACTCCCTCAAAATGCCCGTTATCCAGTGCATCGCCCTTTACCGCCGTTACATCGGCTTTGTTATGGGCGATGTTTTTCTCAAGATATGAAAACGCCTTGTCGTAAAGCTCCACCGCATAGGCCTTGCAGCCTGTTTCCTTTGTGCAGGCTATGGGAATACAGCCTGTTCCGCTGCATAAATCCAGCATCACGCTGTTTTTGTCCAGATTCTTTACGGCAATGTCAACAAGCAGCTCCGTTTCGGGTCTTGGGATAAGCACTCCCTCGCCTACGAAAAATTCATAGCCGTAGAATTCCCATTTCCCGAAAATATACTGAAGCGGTCTGCCCTTTATACGCTCCGCAGTTATGGCGTCAATGGCTTTTTTCTGCTCAGCAGTAATCTCAAAAACCTGTAAGGGATGGTTTTTGCATACCTCTAGTATGATTTCTCCCGCTTCATATTCGGGAGAGAACACTTGTGCTTCTTTCAGTTTTGCGGCAATTTCTGCCGCCGCTTGTCTGCCGTTCACTCTGCATCTCCGTCAGCTTCTTCGGCTTCTTCGGTTTCTTCCGCTTCAATCTCCTCGTCAGTGCCGACGATTTCCGCCTCAGCTGTCTTCTGGTTGTTTTCGGGGATTACAAGATTCATAGCTTCAATAGCTACCTCAATCTGGCTCTTGTCAGGCTCCTTTGTTGTAAGGCGCTGAACCCATAAGCCGGGAGTTGAGATAATTCTTGTGATGATGTTGTCGTATTTGCCTGCAAGGCGGATTATTTCATAGGAAATACCCACAATTACAGGGAGAAGGAGAAGCTTGCTTGCAACTCTCAGTATCATTGCAATAGTTTCGTTTACGCCGAAATTCTCCATGAAAAGAGCATTTGTTATAGGGAAGACGGAATACACGAGAATACTGATGATGAGTACAAGGAAAATAAAGCTTGTACCGCATCTGGGGTGGAATCTGGTCTGCTTTTCAACATTTTCTACCGTAAGCGGAAGCTTTGCTTCATAGCAGGCTATGGTCTTGTGCTCTGCACCGTGATATTCATAAGTGCGGCGGATATCCTTTGAAAGCGAGGTTATCCACATATATGCAAGGAAGATTATAATTTTGAGAACGCCCTCGAAAAGCGACTGATAAGCGGAAATGTCCGTTTCGCCCGCAAGCTTCTGGATGAGCATGAAGAGCCATGTGGGAACAAATACGAACAGCACCACCGCAAGGGCAATACCCACAACCATTGCAATTCCCATAATGACGTTCATCAGCTTTTCGCCGAACTTGTCGTTAAGCCATTTTTCAAATTTTGTAAGGTCTTCGCCGTCCTCTTCGTCCATCATGCCCGATAACTCGGCAGAACGGGAAATATACTTGTACCCTTCCATGAGCTGGCCGATGAAATTGGCTGTGCCACGGATAAAGGGAACTTTATTGTACCATTTTTTAGGGGGCGCAGGAGTTTCCTCGGTGATGATGTTGCCTGCCACATGGCGTACAGCCATGGCAGTCTTTTCGGGGCCCTTCATCATAATGCCCTCAAGGAGAGCCTGTCCGCCTATGCTTGTCCATTTGGTCTTGTTCTTTGCCATTTATTTTTTCCTTTCGGTTTTTGCCTTTATTAACACTATACATTATATTACGATTCTGCTGTTTTGTCAATGAAAAGCACTTGACAAAAAGGTGAATATGTGCCACAATATATTTATAGAATGTCGGGAAAGGACTCCTAAGAATGAAAAAATTGTTATGCGTTTTATCCGCTCTGGCGGTTTTTATAGTATCGGGCTGCTCAGGGGCACCGTCGGAAGCTCCTCTTTTTGATAAATTCACAGCCGATTGTGCGGATTATCCTGTGAAAATCACCTGGGAAGAGGATGCTGTCGTTTATGACGCCGATGCCTCCTCGGTTATTTCCACCTATTATATTGCTGCACCCGATAAATGGTATTATTCTCTTGCTGTTGACGGCGAAAGTGCTGATATGCTCTATGAAAACGGCGTGGTGTACAGCCTTATGCACGAGGAAAAGACCGTGTTTGCGGCACCTGCCGACAAAGAAACCTCTGTGCTTGTGGGATATCTTCCCGCCGAGCCTGAAAAATGGGCGCTGACCGAAAAGGGCGAGGCTCAGTATGAGGGCAAGACCTATATTTACGAAACAGCTTCCCTTGACGATAAGTATGTTCTGACGCTTTTTGCAGACCCTGAAACAAAGGATATTGTATATGCCTGCAAGGGTAGCGGCGGAAGTATGGCAAAGCTTGCTGAAATAACCAACAGCTTTGACCTGAGAATTTTTGATATTCCCGAAGATTACGAAATTGTAAACATCCCGTAGTTTATAAGCCGCAGGGCGGATTTCCGCCCTGTGTTTTTTTGCTATATTGAGTAAATTTCATTTACTTAATTGTGATAATGTGTAAAAGTCACAATTTTGAACGGCTACAACAAAAGCATTTGTTTATAATAACAGTTGACATTAGCGGCGTCACATGGTAAAATTAAGTAAATGATATTTACATATCATAAAATCAAAATGTGTATTAAAAAAGGAGAGGTAAAACCAATGAAAAAGTTTTTATCCGTAATTTTAGCATCCCTCGTAATCGCAGCAGCAGGCTGCTCCGGCAATGAAGCTGCAGCAACCACAACAACTGCCGCTGAAGCAACAACTACCACAGTAGCAGAAACAACAGAAGCTGCAACCTCTGAAGCTACAACAACAGAGGCAGAAACAACAACTGAAGCTGAAACAACTCCCGAAGAAACAGAAGCAGCAGTTGACAACCCTCTTATGACTGACGAAGTAAGAGCATTCATCGATGCTGTAAAGGCTGAAGCTCCCGTATACGGCGACTTCCTTGAAAAGTCTTCTTCCTTACCTGTTGCAATGGCATTCAACCAGGAAGCTGACCTTATGGGCGACGGTCAGATTACTACTGTTTACATGGAAATCGGCATGGCTTCCTTTGACCAGTTCTATGTTTCCACAGATTCCCTCGGCGCTCCTATGGATATTATCATCACTGACGGTAAATACTACATGGTAAGCGCAGAAGAAAAGACTGCTATCTATATGGAAATGAGCGCTGAAGAAGCTGCTGAAATGAACGAATCCATGACAGCATCCGTAAAGGCAAGCTTTGACGCTTCTGCCGCAACATACGAAACAGGCGAAACAGAATTCAAGGGTGCAACATGCTACTATGAAAAGATTGCAACAGACGAAATGGGCGAAATCGAGGTTTACGCTGATCCCGCAACAAAGGAACTCAAGTATGTTGTAAGCCAGGGCATTACAATGGAAGTTGTTTTCATTACTGATGAAATTGACGCAAGCAAGCTTGAAATCCCTGCTGATTACACTCTTATCGATATGGCAGAAATGATGGGCTGATCACACGGTTTTCATCGGTTTTTCAGATTTTCGGTGAAACTTAACCCGTAAAACAACTGACTTCAATAATGTAGGCGGCAAAACCACTGCCGCCTGCATTTTTGTAAAAGAAAGGATTTGTTAAAATGAAAAAGACTGCATATATTCTTGCTGCGGCTATGCTTATTGCCGCTTTATCCGGCTGTAACAGCAGCAGCGGTAACGATGGCGAGCCTGCTGAAACAACAAAGGTTACACAGGTGGCTTTCCAGGCCGAGGAAAAGGAAGATACCACTGAAGAAGCGCTTGTTTTCTTAAAGGAACAGGTTCCGCTTTTCTCGAAGTATCTTGAAACAAGAATGCAGTATCCTCTTTCCTTTGAAACCGAGACCGTAACCGATGAAGGAACAGTTACAACAGCAATCTACATCAAAGACGAAAAGAATATGTGTCATGCATCTGTTGATGCTCTCGGAAATTACAGTGCAAGCATCTATACTCCCGAAATGACATATATCATTGTTGAAGCGGACAAGACTATCTACACCAAGGAAGCCACAGAAGAAGATGTAAAGAAGCTTGTTGCAAATAACCTTCTGAAAATAGATGCGGACGAAGCAAAGGAAATGAGCTACGTTACCGACTTTGACTACTTCAATGATGTTCTCTACAAGCATGAAATCATCTATACAGAGCCCGGCGTTCCTACCAACTATTACTTTGACGAACAGACCGAAGAACTGGTGTATATTTCAACAGAAAAATCCACCACAAAGATTATCAAGCTCAATAACGAAGTTACCGAAAGCGCTTTTGAGCTTCCCGCTGATTACAAGACAATGACTGTCAGCGAGTATTACGAACAGCTCGAAGCTGAACAGGCTGCACAGACAGCTGACGCTGAATAAACTGATAAAATAAAAACGCCCGACATCAGTCGGGCGTTTTTTTGTCAGATTTGCAAAGCCGGTAAACTTTATCTTGTGAGCCATACATTTGCTACATCAAGAGCCTCAAAAAGGCTGTTTCTGTCGCTTGTCTTCACAATCATATCCTTAGCGTCGATATCCTTTGCTGTACGCATAAGTGTTACCTTCAGCTTGTCGGCAACATCAAGATCGTTTTCCTTGTGGGTTGACATGATTCTGATATTTGCCACAAATTCATCGCTCATATTTCCGTAATAGATTTCCTTGTTTCTTCTTACAAGCGGAAATCCCTTGTACATTAAAAAGTTTTCTGCCATCTGTAACCGTTCCTTTCTCCAAATAATACATTTTCCATAAACTATAATATCATAAATTATGAAATAAATCAATAGGTGAGAACTATTTCCCCGCCGCTGAGGAAATTCTTTGCGTTGGCGTAAAGCTGGGTAATATAAATCTGCTTTGTCTTGAACAGGTTTTCACCGTTTACGTTGATGATTACGCTTCTGTCCTCGTCACAGCTGTAGAACTGTACTACGTGCGGAGCTTCGCCCGCCTTCTTGTAGCTGTATGTCACCTGCGCCAGAAGCTCGCCCTTTTCCTCTTCAAAGTAGGTTTTTTCGCCTGAAGCGGAAATAAGGTACTGGTACATGTTCTTGAGGTGGTCCTCGTCGTGTTCTTCGCCGTTAAGGAAGTGCTTGTATACGGTGTTGCCGTTTTCGTCTGTTCCCGCTTCCTCGAAGCTTATTTCAAAGCTTGTTCCCTGGCTGTCTTCGTATTCCACCTTGTCAAGCGAATAGATGTAGGGCATAAGGAAAAGTCTGGAGATAAGCTCGTCGGGCTGAACTACCATAGCAGGCACAGAATCAAGGCTGAACACGAATAATGTGTCGGGAACCTCGCTGGACATTCCGTAGAAGCCCACAACCTGAGGCGCTACATTGCCCTTGTCGTCGGAAACCTCTTCCGAAATGGCGTTTCCGAGGGTTATGGTGTAGTTCTTTACGTTTGTTTCAACGGTAAATACACAGCTGGGGTCGCTGAGTCCCGAAATTTCATAGTCCTCCTCCGTCATACCGAACCATGCCGCCTTCTCGGCTTCAAGGCCGAAAATGCTGTACATGAAGTTGGGTGCGTTGGTAAGGTCAACATATGCGTCATAAGGACTTGTCATCTCGTAGCTGAACACGGCAAGACTGCCGTCATCAGGCTCTGCAAGCGCCTCGATTACAATAGGTTCTTCAAGGTCAAAGCGGTCGATTGTAAGCTTTGTGATGATTTCGCTTGAAGACTGGTCATATTCGGGAGTTGCCGCAACGCTGATAAAAGCGAACTTTTCCTCTTCAAAGAGAGAAACTGCGGATTTCTTATAGGTGTAGACAGTTGTCTTTCCTGTTTCGCAGAAGTAAACCTTTGACGTATCAGCCGCAACCTCGTTTCCTATGGTAAAGGAAAAGACTGTGCCGTCGGTATAGGTTACATCAACTTTTGCCGAAGTGCTGTCAAGACCGTATTTGTTGAGGTCTTCGGCGTTCTCTTCCACAAAGTCGCTTGCTGTCATGGAGGAAACGTTCTGAACAAGAGTCTGGATTGTTCCGGTAGAAATTACCGCCTTCTGAAGTCCGTCGATTGTCCAGGTATCGTTTTCCTTTATAATGTCATATCCGCCGTGGCTGTTTGCAACGCTTATGGAAGCAACCTCGCCGATAGCCTTGTCTGTAAGGTAGCATCTTTCGTCGATTTCTTCCTCGATAACAGGAGTTGTGCCGTCGGCGGGCTCTTTTTCGGGGGCGGTCAGCAGCAGTGCCGCCGTTACGCCGCCGAGAACTAAAAGTCCGATTCCCGAAAATAATAAAATCTGCTTGTTTTTGCTCATATTATAATCTCTTTCTGCGGATCCATACCACAATACCTGTAATAATGATGATAACAGGAATTATAACAATAAATACAATTGCAATTCCACCCTGCTGGGATGCGTTTATTTCGTAGGTGGTAGCGGTAAAGGATTTGGGAGTAATCTTTATGCTTTCGCCTGCATTGCCTGAAATTGTGTTGAAAACGGAAATTGCAACTTCAGCATTGTTGTAGTTTGTAGCGGAAAGGAAATCACGGATAAAGAGATTTTCGCTTCCGCAGGCAATAATTCTGCTGTAATAGGGAGTTGTGCCGTCATAGCGTATCTTTTTGGATTCCGCAATAACGTTGAACTGTCCCTTGTCGGCAGCGTCGTCGATTGCCCAGCCCTCGGGTGCGCCGAAGGGGCAGATAACGCTGGTTTCACCGTAGGTTCTTACAATGGGAGTGTTTACAAAGTTTGACTTTTCTTCCCAGAGAAGCTTTACAGGTCTTACGCCTACTGCATGGAAGGATGCCGCAGGGTCAAGCTGCATTGAGCTGTAATATTCCGAATCCTCGGAAATTTCCGCACGGTAATAATACATATAGGGATAGTAGAAATAGTCGGGATCTGTCTGATAAATGATGCCTTCGTCCACCTGAAGACCCCATTCAGCTAAGAACTGGTCGAGGTTGGGTGTGGAAGATGTGCTTGATGTAGCGGCAAAATAAACCAGGTTCTTTCCGTACATACCGCCGTTGCTGAGCCATGTGTCCAGCTTGTTTACAGCGTCTGTGCTGTAATCAATGGAGGGTGCGTTGAGAATAAGCACGTCAAAATCTTCGGAAACGGACTGTGCAAGGTCAATGTCAAGTGTTTCCACAATATAGGAGTTCTTTTCGAGAAGCGCTGTAAGGTCGGAACAGGGTGTTTCACCGAAACCTGAAAGAACGCCGATTTTAACGGGGTTTACCTTTGTGATGGACATGAGTCCCGATAAGAGTTCCTGCTCTGCGATACTTGTTTCCGCAACGGGAGTGTACTGATAGTACATGCTCATCATGGAAGCTTCCGAGTAGGAATAGCTGTTGCCGTCGGACATTGTATAGCGCAGGAAATCGCCCACGATATCAAATACTCTGTATCTGCCTGTTTCCTCGCATTCGATAATCATGCTGCCTGCTGTCACATCTACGTATTTCTCCGCAAATGTGGGGTTTGTAAGCAGGTCTACATACTGCAGGGTGTAACCACTGTTCATTTCAGCAGCCTTCTTTGCAAATTCAAGAGTCTGTCTGAATACCGAGCCTGCGGTTTCAAGGGTTTCCTCGTCGGTTGCAAAGTACATATTCACCTTGCTGTCGGAATTCTTTATGAAGGATTCCATTTCCTCGCCGATTGTGTAGATTCCGCCCTCAGTAAGGTCAACCTCTACGTCAAAACGGTCAAGCACAAGATTTAAAATCACGTTTACAAGCACGATTGCCACAACGAAAATCACCGTAAACAGTACGGAAAGTGAGCCGTGCTTGAATTTTTTGCTGTTAAAGATGTTTTTGCGGGGCTTCTTTTCCTTCTTGGGTGCCGCCGCTTCGGGGGTATTGTTCTTTAATTCTTCTGACATATCAATACCTCCTTTACGCCCATCTGCGCTTTTCAAGCACTCTTACTGTAAGGAAAAGGAAAATAACCATAACGCTTAAGAAGAAGAATGCGTTTGAAAAGCTGAATATGCCTGTTGTGAATTCATAGTAGCGGTCAAAAATCGCAAGGGAGCTTATAATATCCTTGACAATCTGCCAGGGAATAACCGAAGCGATTGTTGTGATAAGCATAAGCACAAGGTTTGCACCGAAAGAGCCGATTGCCGCTATCATCTGGCTTTCTGTAAGAGAGGAAACGAAAAGTCCCACGGAAACGAGCACGCCGCCTGCAAGGGCAAGAGCAATGAAGTTTCCGAAGATAAGCGCCCAGTTTACAGAAGCATAGAAGCTCATTACCACGCCGTAGATAAGCATGATAAGGTCGCCTAAAAGGAAAATGATGTATGCCGAGAGGAATTTACCCAGCACAAGCCCGAAAAGGCTTACAGGAGCCGTAAGCAGGAGCTGGTCGGTCTTCTGTCGGTTGTCCTCGGCAATAAGACGCATGGTAAGCAGGGGCACGAAAATCATATAGACATAGAACATGCCCTGGAAAACTCCCGAAACATCGGTGCTTCCCTGGCTTAATGAAAAGCTCCAGAAGAAAAAGCCCGAGAACAGGAAGGTTGCAGCTATGAAAACATAGCCTATGGGAGATTTGAAGTAAGCTGAAAGCTCACGCTTTAAAACTGCAAACATCAGATATTACCTCCCTTGCTGATTCTGTCGAACTTCTGTTCGATTTTTTCTGCACCGCCGTAAACATCACCTGTTGTAAGCTTCAGGAACACTTCTTCAAGTGTAAGCTCGTTGGAGCGCATCATTAAAATGGGGTAATTTCTCGCAGCAAGCTTCTTGAAGACCTCTCTGCGGATATCAACGCCCTCTTTTGCCTCAAGGTGATATTCATGCACCTTTTCCTCAACCTGTCTTGCCACAAAAACACGCTCCATTGCAGGGATGGAGTCAAGAATCTTCTTGATTTCATCGGAGCTGCCCTCTGCGTGAAGTACAAGCTTGTGGTCAGAGGAAAGATTCTTTGCAAGGGTATCGGTGTTGTCGTTGGCAACGATTCTGCCCTTGTTGATAACTACGATTCTGTCGCATACCGCCTGTACTTCAGGGAGAATATGCGAAGAAAGGATAACCGTATGGTTCTTTCCCAGTCTCTTGATAAGAGTACGGATTTCGATAATCTGCTTGGGGTCAAGACCAACGGTAGGCTCGTCAAGAATAAGCACCCTGGGGTTGCCCACAAGCGCCTGGGCAAAGCCCACACGCTGCTTGTAGCCCTTGGAAAGGTTCTTGATAAGGCGCTTTCTTACGTCGGTAATCTTGACGATTTCGCAGATTTCATCAAGGTGCGACTTCCTGGGAAGCTTGCAGCCCTTGAGGCCGTACACGAAATCAAGATACTCGTTTACTGTCATGTCAAAATAAAGGGGAGGCTGTTCAGGGAGATATCCTATAAGCTTCTTAGCCTTGATAGGGTCTTCCAGAATGTCGATTCCGTCAATGAACGCCTGTCCCTCTGTGGAGGAAAGATATCCCGTAAGGATATTCATGGTGGTGGATTTTCCTGCACCGTTAGGTCCGAGGAAGCCCAGCACCTGACCGCCCTCCGCTGTGAACGAAATGTCGTTTACGGCCTTTTTACTGCCGTAGCTTTTCGTAAGATTTTTAACTTCAATCATTGTTTTTATTCTATCCCCTTTCTGTGAGGATCGTTTATGTGTAATATTCTGCCAAAAGTAAATTTTACAGTCCTGTCGTGAAATTTAAGTGATTAGCTTATGAATTTATGCTGTGAGCTTTATGATTTCGCCTTGTCCGCTTCAATCTGCTGCTTCAGCTCTTCAAGTCCTGCGAATTTCTTCTCGTCACGTATGAATTCACGAAGGGCAACTCTTACGGTCTGACCGTAGAGATTGCCGTCATAGCCTGTTATATGGGTTTCCATAACGGCTCCGCCCTTATAGTCCACGGTGGGCTTTACGCCGATGTTGGTTATACTGCGGTAGGTTCTGCCGTCAACGATAGTCCAGCTTTTATACACGCCGTTCTTCGGCTTTACCATATAATCGGGTATTTTCTGATTGATTGTGGGAAAACCGATGGTTCTTCCTATTTTGCTGCCCTGTGTCACAGGAAGCTTATAGGACAGCTCGTAACCGAGAAAACGGTTTGCTGTTTCTATATCGCCCTTTGTAATCATTTCACGGATTGCGGTTGAACTGACGGTAACGCCGTCCACCTCAACAGCGGGCACAACCTCGCACTCCATACCATACTCGCTGCAAAGCTGCTTCAGCGTTTCCGGGTTGCCCTCGCCGCCTTTTCCGAAGCGGAAGTCATAACCGCAGACAACAAATGAAGCGTTCAGCTCGTCCCTGAGTATTCTTTCCACAAATTCACGGGCGGTATAGTCCTTTACGTCACTGAAATCGGGTGCATACACCCTTTCCACGCCCAGACCGCCGAAAATTTCGGTCTTCTGCTCGTGGGTGATTATGCAGTGGCCTTTCTTTCCGCTGAATTTGGGTAAGCTGGTCTTGTCGTTGAAGGTAAAGACAACCGAACAGAGTCCGTCCTTCAGGAGCGCACGCTTTATAACCTCGATATGTCCCAGATGTAGTCCGTCGAAAAAGCCCAGGGCTACTGCCGACGGTCTGTTTTTCGCTGTCACGATAATGTTACTCCTTTTAAGTCGGAAATGTCACGCAATCCGTTCTTCGGCTCTACCAGCGGCTCTTCGCTTGCGCTCTTTATCTTCTCACGGAATACCTTGAAGCGCTGGATTACGTTAAGCTCCTTGTTTTCTCCGATTTCAGCCAGAGCAAGAAGCTCGCCGTCGGGACTTACAACACGGTATTTTTCTGCGCCCTCCGCTTCAAAAGCCACACGCTTTGCGTCAAGCACAACGCCGTTGCTGAAAAGTCTTGTCTGCTCCTCGTCCAGTAAAGCACGTGGAAAGCTCTTGTAAATCCACTCCACAGGCATCAGCAGCTTTTTCACTGCCTCGGTACCGCCCTTTTCGTAGGCTTCCTTGACGTCTGAAAGTCTGTAACAGTCCTTCAGGGTGAAATTGCCGGAACGTGTTCTTGTGAGAGCCGTCATAACTGCTCCTGCTCCCGTTACCTGGCCCATATCATGAATCAGGGTGCGGATATAAGTGCCCTTTGAGCAGGAAATGACCGCAGTTGCCGTATTGTTTTCAAACTGTTCGAATTGTATGGAATGTACCGTGATGGGACGGGGCTTTCTTTCTACTTCGACGCCCTGTCTTGCAAGGTCGTAAAGACGCTGACCGTTTACCTGAACCGCACTGTACATGGGAGGAAGCTGCATCTGCTCGCCCTTGAAGCGCTGTTCAAGCACGTACTGGGCATTTCTTCCCACCTGGATATCCGAGGTGGTGAGCACCTTGCCTGTTATATCCTGTGTGTCGGTGGTAACGCCGAAGCGCATTTCCGCACGGTATTCCTTGCTTGTGTCGGGGCAATAATCCACCGCCTTTGTGGCATAGCCCACAAATACGGGAAGCACGCCCTCCGCCATAGGGTCGAGAGTGCCGCCGTGTCCGATTTTCTTGGTGCCGCAAAGCTTTCTGAGTATTGCCACAACATCAAAGGACGTATAGCCCTTTTCCTTATAAATACAGATTATTCCGTTCATTTTACCTCTAATGCATCCTTGATTGCGGGAATAAGTTTTTCAATTGCCTGTTCGGCGGTGCAGTCCGTAAAGGAGCAGCCTGCCGCCTTGGCGTGTCCGCCGCCGCCGAAAACCGAACAGATTTTCTGCACGTCGGCTCTGCTGTTGGCTCTCAGCGAAGCCTTCCAGCTGCCGTCCTTCTTTTCCTTGAGTACAACACCCACTTCTACCCCTTCAATCTGACGGGGAATTGCGGAAATACCGTTGGAATCCTCAGGGTCCACCGTGTCAAGCACGGAATTGGGCAGGATAATAACCGCACACTGTCCGTCAAGGTAGTATTTCATATTTCTGTAAATGGTTTCTTCAAGAGCAATTCTTTCCTTTGTCTTCAGGTCGAAAAGAATGTAGTTAAGCTCTGAAAATCCGAAATCATAAGCGAGCAGCTCAGCTGCAATCATATGAGTTTCGGGGGTTACAGAGGAAAACTTGAAGCAGCCCGAATCAGTAACTATCGCTGTATACAGGCAAGCCGCAATGTCCTTGTCCATAGGAACGCCCATTGCCTTTACAATCTTGAAGATTGTCTGTCCGCAGGCAGAGGCATAAGGCTCAAGGCACAGGCTTTCCGCAAAATCCACATGGGAAACATGGTGGTCGATTGCAAGCCTTATTTTTCCTTCATAAAGCTCCTTGTTTGCGCCTAAAAGTCTTGAATCCGCAACATCTACGGAAATTACAGTTTCTTCGGTGAAATCCTCTTCAGGCAGGTCTTCCCACATAAAGGAAAATCTGCGGGAAAAAGGGTCTGCACAGCACACTCTTGCCTTTTTGCCCATTTTTCGCAGCGCCCTGCAGAGTCCGTAGGCGCAGCCTGCGGTATCTCCGTCGGGATTTGCGTGGGAAAGTATTGTATAACCGTCATGGGCGGTCAGAAAAGCCGCCGCCGCTTCTATATCAATTCTCTTCGCTGTCATCTGTTTCCTCCGTTGTCGGTTTCGGGAGATTATCGAGCATTCTGCTCATCTTGTCGTAATAATCCAGCGATTTGTCCACAAGGAATATAAGCTCAGGCATTTTTCTCATCTTGATGCGTGAGTTTATGCGGCGTTTGAAGAAGCCTGCTGCCTTTTTGAGGCATTCCACGGCAGCCTCGCCCTTTTCGGGTGCGCCCAGCACGGAAATATAAACCTTGCAGTAGGAAAGGTCGTTTGTAAGCTCAACACGGGAAACGGACACGATTTCACCTGAAATTCTTGAGTCCTTTACCTCATGCATTGCTACGGAAATTTCCCTCTTTACGTCCTCGGTAAGTCTGTCAATATTATGATTTGCCATATTACCCTCCTCGTTTTAAGTGAAGAATGAAAAGTGAATAGTGAAAAGTTGAGGAGCGCCTTGCGGCGCAGATTTTAAATCCATCGGCGAAGCCGATACCTTAA
>JAGALB010000017.1 GCA_017625405.1 Ruminiclostridium sp.
GATAACATATATTATAAGAACCGCACGCCGTTAGCAAAATCAAAGATTTTGACGGCTGAGCGAACCTTGAAATATATGTTTGTTGCTTCGCAACCGGCAGCTTCGCTGCCCTATCGTAATTTCATTCCGACAACATATATTATATTACATTTTTGTCGATTTGTAAATGGTTTTTAGAAAATTTAGCAGATTTTCTGCGTTGACTTTTCAATTAAGTAGTGGTATACTGTATTTCAGTGATTTTTTGCAGAAAGGAGATTTTTCATGGAAAAACAGAAGCGTGTTGCCGCAATACATGACCTTTCAGGCTACGGAAGATGTGCTCTTACCGTTATTCTGCCTGTCATTTCCGCAATGGGTATCCAGTGTGTTACTGTCCCCACTGCAATCCTTTCCACTCATACAGGCGGCTTCAGCGACCTTGTACTCCGTGACACCACTGATTTCATTTCTCCCTGCTGTAAGCACTATAAAGAGCTTCAGGTGCATTTTGACGCAATATACAGCGGTTTTCTCGCTTCTGAAGAACAGGTGGACTGCTGCCTTGAATTCTTTGATAGCTTCCCTTCCGCAATAAAGATTGTTGACCCTGTAATGGGCGACGACGGAATACCCTATCAGACCTACACCAAGGGGCTTATTGAGCGCACCAAGGAGCTTGTTACCCACGCCGATATTATCACCCCGAATCTTACTGAAGCGGCTATACTCCTTGAAAAGGACTATCCTGATTCTCTCACCGGGTCACAGCTTCGTGACTGGGCGGAAAAGCTCTGTAAAAAAGCAAAATCCGTTGTAATAACAGGTGTACCGCTTGAAAATGGCGGCTTCGTAAACGCTTCTCTTGACGAAAAGGGAGATTTCAGAATATACAACTGGAACAGAATTCCTGTTTCCTATCCCGGTACAGGTGATATATTTGCCGCAGTCCTCACAGGAAGCATTTTAAAGGGCAAGACCCTTTCCGAATCGGTTAAAGAAGCGGCGCATTTCTGCACACTTGCCATAAAGGCTACATACGAAAGCGGCGAGCCTGTCCGCAACGGCGTGGAATTTGAGCGTGTGCTGGGTTATTTATGCAAGGATACGGTGAATTTATGAATATAAAAGGCGCAATTTTTGATCTGGACGGCACTCTGCTGGACTCAATGTGGGTATGGAAGCAGATAGACCACGATTTCCTCCTGAAAAGAGGAATTGCCGTTCCCGACGATTATATGCTGGCTGTCGCTCACCTGGGTGCATACCAGACCGCAGTTTACACAGCAGAGCGTTTCGGTCTCCCTGAAACACCCGACCAGATGATTGATGAATGGGTAAAAATGGCGGTTGATTATTACACAAATAAGGTTGAGCTTAAAAAGGGAGCTTATGAATACCTGAAAATGCTGTATGACAACGGTGTAAAGCTTGCCGTTGCAACCGCAAACGACGAAAGCCTGTATCTCCCCGCCCTAAAACACACGGGAATTGATAAATTCTTCAGCGCTGTGGTTAACGTAAACGATGTTGAACGCAAGAAAGGCTTTCCCGATATATACTGGCTTGCCTGTGAAAAAATGGGGATAAAGCCTGAGAATTCTGCGGTTTTCGAGGATATATACATGGGTATCTGCGGCGCAAAGGACGGCGGTTTTATTGCCGTGGGCGTTTTTGATGAAACCTCCTCTGTAGATGAGCAGAAAATCCGTGAAAAGGCAGACAGGTACATATATGATTTTGAAGAACTGCTTGTAAAAGCATGAGAAATGCGGCATCGCCTGTGGCGATGCCGCATTATTTATTTGTATATATTAATAACTGTAACGCCGTTTCTTTCGCACATTCTTATTGTCTGCCCCGTGCCGCTTGAAACATCTTCGGCGTTGTAATAACAAACACAGTAATCAGCGTTTTTAACCAGCTCCTCATTGCGTTTCTTCATACAGCCGGGGTAGTATTTTTCGGAAAGTACGGTACAGCTGTCAGCCTTCTCCATTATTTCATAAAAAAGCGCTTTATACTCCCGCCCCCATTTTCCTGTCTGGATTTCAGGGCTGCAAGGAAGAATAAGGTGCAGCTTTACCTGCGGGTAGTTCTTTTTCAGGGCAAGCACTGCCCTTTCTGCCAGCATATCAAATCCCATAGCTCCGCCTGCGTAGAAATCCGTAACGCCGTACTCTTCCACAAGACGGATAAGCGACTCCCACAGCCTGCCTTTAAGGGCGGTATTAACTATTATATTACGGTGACCCGTAAAACAGCATCTTTTTGTTTTCATTTTTTCTCCCCTTAGCAAGCATATACATCTTAAAAGGTGTATATGCTTTATTATACACCTTTTCAGGAGTTTGTCAACACATTTTTAAAGGTGTATAATTATTATTGTAAATTACTGAGAGGGGTGACAATATGGACATCGGAAACAGATTGAAAGAAGTCCGCAAGGGCAAGGCGAATCAGAAGCAGATTGCCGACCTTTTAAACACCACTCAACAGCAAATAAGTAAATACGAACAGAATATTCAGGAAATCCCCTGCCGCCATATTATCACTCTTGCAAAATTCTTTGATGTGTCAGCAGATTATCTTCTCTGCCTTACCGACAACAAAGAAAAATACTGGTGATAAAACATGCGTCTGAGAATAAAAGACTTACGAGAAGACAACGACCTTACGCAAAAGCAGATTTGCGCTTATCTTATCTGCGACCAGTCGTTATACTCAAAATATGAACGTGGCGAGCGTGAAATTCCGCTGAATCTTATAATAAAGCTTGCTGATTATTATAAAGTAAGCCTTGATTATATTGTAGGCAGGAGCGATAAAAAACATTGAACAAAGGACAGAACGAGCGAATGCTCCGCCTGTCCTTTTTATTTATATTTTGCTTATTATCCTTTTATAGCATCTTATCAGGAACACCGCACTGCAAATAACCGACATGCATTCTGCCAGCGGGAATGACCACCATACGGCATTTACGCCGCCTAAATACGCCAGGATATATGCCGCAGGCACAAGTACCACAAGCTGTCTTGCAACCGATACAATAAGACTTAAAACGCCGTTGCCCAGCGCCTGGAATACCGAGCCGCTTACAATACAGAAGCCTGCAAAGATAAAGTTAAGAGAGATAATTCTGAGGGCAGGCACACCCATTTCCAGCAGTGCCGCATTTGACTCGCCCTCGGTAGCGAACATCATCAAAAGCTGTTCGGGGAAGAACTGGAACACCAGCATACACGCAATTGTAATCGATAAAGCGAAAACGATGCTGTAACGTATGGTCTTCATAATGCGGTCTTTTCTGCGTGCACCGTAGTTGTAGGAAATAATCGGCACCATACCGTTGTTAAGACCCACAACAGGCATTACCGCAAAGCTCTGGAGCTTGAAGTAAATACCAAAGACATTGGTAGCAACGGTGGAAAAGCCGTCAAGCAGCTTATTCATGGCAAAGGTCATAACCGAAGAAATCGCCATCATTACGATTGACGGAAAACCTACCGCATAAATACGCTTTATAATGCCGAAATCGGGTCTGAAGCCTCTGAACGAGAATTCAAGCTCCTTATTTATTTTCAGATTGAATATAATACCAAGCGTTGCCGCTATACACTGACCGATAACCGTTGCAACCGCAGCGCCTGCGATACCCATTGCGGGAACACCGAAGTAGCCGAAAATCATGATAGGGTCAAGAATAATGTTTATAACAGCGCCTGTTGCCTGAGTAATCATCGTGAAAAGTGTCTTGCCCGTTGACTGGAGCAGACGCTCAAGAGTCATCTGAAAAAACAGACCGAATGACAGCACAGAACAAAGCGAAAGATATTCAGAGCCATAATCTATTACCGCCTGAACGCCTGTCTGTGAAGCGATAAAGGGACGGACAAGAAAAACACCGATAAAGGTAAATAAAAGCCAGCTGAATACTGCCAGTAGAAGACCTGTTTTTGCTACCTTCGACGCAAGCTCACGCTTGCCTTCGCCAAGGCTTTTGGATAAGAACGCACTGATACCTACGCCTGTACCCGAACCTACCGCAATCATAAGATTCTGCATAGGAAATGCAACGGTAACACCTGTAAGTGCATCCTGGCTGAACTGAGCCACGAAAATACTGTCAACGATGTTGTAAAGCGCCTGAATAATCATTGAAATCATCAGGGGCAGCGACATGGAAAGCAGCAGCTTACCTTCGGACATTACGCCCATTTTGTTTTCTTTTGTTTCTACCATTTTTTATTCCTTTTATTTATATTTCTGTTATTTTACCGCTTTGGCGGAGTTAATTATGCCATAGGCTTCTTCAAGAGAGTCCGTGCGGATCTGTATGACCGTTCTTACATCAAGGTCATCTGTCGTGAAAATTCTTAATGACAAGGTATAATTCCCGTTTTCATCGGGGTTTCCGTGATTACGGATATCAATAAAGCCGCAGATTTCGTCACGCTCATATATAAGAGTTGTTTCATCTGCAAAGCTGCGTGCCTTATAATCTCCGCCGAAAAGGAAAGTCTTTGCGGCGTCGAGGTCAAAGAAATTATAGTGTTCATTTTCAAGCAGATATATGGCCTTGAACAGGTCATATGCCTTTTCGGGATAACCAAGGCCAAAACCTTCAAAGGCTTTCTTTACGGCGTCCTTCCCGGGTGCTGAGATTTTGTTTGAAAACCTTGCAGTAGTGAAGAAAAAGCTGGTGTTCTGCACTGTGGGCTTTACTACCCACAGCCATTCGTTTTCCCCTCTTTCATATTCCGCAGACATACCGCTGTATTTACGGGGCTCAACCTCCGTGAAATCCGCAGGAAGCTCTACCGAAATATGTCCGTTTTCATAAGTAAAAGTATTATCATTCTTAATGGAAAAATCAGTAAAATATTCAAACGGTCCGCCTACATCAGGTATCTTTTCCTGCACCATGTTATATACATCAAGCCTCGGCGAAAGCCAGTTCCTGTAAAGCGTATCGCCTGCAGCAAGAAGTGCCAGCATAACCGAAATAACTATAATTTTCTTTTTCAATTTCTTCTCCTGTCATACACAAGGGGCGGCTGACAGCCGCCCGTAAATATTTTCAGATTCGTGCCGAAAGGCACACCTCAATCATTTATTATTCATTCAGATAAAAAATGTTCCATAAGTGTATGACCCACTTCAACATATCTGCCTGTCTTTTCGGCAGCTTCTTCTGTGAAGCAGTCTACGCCCTGTTCTGCCTTTGTGCTGTTCCAGATAAGGTAAGGAACGGGAGCGTTTGTATGTGTCTTAAGAGAAAGGGGTGTGGGGTGGTCAGGGCAGATAAGCACCTTTAATTCTTCGCCCTCGAATGCCTTTAATACAGGTCCTAAGATAAGCTCGTCAATAAGCTCGATAGCCTTTATCTTGTTCTGTACCTCAAAACGGTGGCCGCACTCGTCGGGAGCTTCTACGTGGATGTATACGAAATCTCTTCCATCCTTCAGTGCCTTGATTGCAGCGTCTGCCTTGCCGCTGAAGTTTGTGTCTATGTAGCCTGTTGCGCCGTCAACATTGATAACGTCCATTTCTGTGAATTTACCGATACCCTTGAGTAAGTCAACCGCACTTATCATAGCACCTGTCTTACCATACTTTTCGGTAAAGGGCATAAGGCTCTTGCGTACGCCCTCGCCCCAGAACCAGAGGCTGTTTGCAGGGCGAAGACCCTTTGCTTCTCTTGCCTTGTTTACAGGGTGATCCTTAAGTAAGTCGTAGGACTTCTTCATCATTTCAAGTAAGGGAGCGCTGTTTTCATTGAAGCCTAAGTATTCCTTGATAGGCTTGCCTGTAATATCGTGAGGAGGTGTAAGTGTGCCTACATCAAGTGTTCCGCCATTCCAGATAAGGCAGTGACGGTAGCTTACGCCGCTGTAATAGTGGAAAATGTCTGTATCAAGCTTTTCGGCAATGAACTTCATCAGTTCGGCAGCCTCTTCGGTGGAAATATCGTCTGCACAGTAGTCGAGGATAGTCTTGTCTTCGTATACAGCTTCGTCGGATAATGTAACAAGGTTTGCTCTGAAAGATACATCGTCAGGCTTCATATCAATACCGATACTGCCTGCCTCAAGGGGAGAACGGCCTGAATAATAGATTGCAGGGTCATAACCGAGAACGGAAAGGTTAGCAACGTCGCTGCCGGGCTTAATGCCGTCAACAACCGTCTTTACAAGACCGATTTCCGCTGTTTTTGCGAGAGTGTCCATGTTGGGCTTCTTTGCACAGCCCATAGGTGTGTTGTCACCTAAATCCTCACGCTTTAAATCTGCCATACCGTCGCAGAGTAAAACCACATACTTCATTTTGTTGTCCTTCTTTCTTTGAATTTCTCTAAAAACCATATATTACGGGCGGTGAATTCTCTGCCGTCAAGATAACTGAGTATTCCGCCGTCTGTACTGAAATTAAAAATCAGCTTATAGCTGTAAAGAGCCTGATAAGGGTAGCCCTTTTCCTTATTTATCTTGTTTACGCCGTATTTTCCGTCGCCTAAAAGAAAATGCCCGATGTATGCCATATGCGCACGTATCTGATGCGTGCGTCCCGTAATGAGATCCACCTCTAAAAGGCTGTCGCCGCCGCAGGTTTCAAGCACCTTGTAGGCTGTGACGATAGTCCTGTTCTGCGGTGTTTTCTTATCGGAAATTATAACACGGTTTTCCTTCTCGTTTTTATATAGATAAGCGGTAAGCCTTGCACTTTTTGCTTTCGGAACGCCGTTCACCGCACACAGATAGAGCTTTGTAAGCTCCCTGTCCTTGACCTTCTGGTTCAGTATACGCAGACTTTCGGCATTTTTCGCCGCAATGACAATACCTCCCGTATTACGGTCAATACGGTTACAGAGGGCAGGCGCAAAGGAATACTCCTCCTCAGGCTTGTACTCGCCTTTTTTGTAAAGGTAGTTCTTTATGCGGTTTATAAGGGTATCCGCCGTATTGTCGTTATCCTCATGCACCACAAGCCCCGGCTGTTTATCCACAAGGATGATATTTTCGTCCTCATAGATAATATCAATTGCGCCATCAGTGCGGAGAAAATCATCATCGGCAGTCTTCTGCTTTTCAAAGAATTCATCCTTGATATAAAGAGTGATGATATCGCCCTCACAGAGCTTGTAGTTTGCTTCCGTGCGTTTCCCGTTTACCTTGATGTCCTTTTTTCTGATAGTCTTGCAGATAAGGCTCTGCGGCAGTTCGGGGTATGTCTTGACAAGAAAACGGTCAATACGCTGTCCCGCCGCATTTTTGTTTACAGTTACCTGCTTCATCGCTGGATACGTGTAAAGCCGAATTTTTCAAAATGCTCACAGGCTTCAACTATGAATTCGTTGGGATTTGCACAGCTCTTTCCTACTTCAGAAAGTCCTGCAACCGCTTCATTCCACTTTGCGGCAGTAGCTTCATCGTCCTCGCCCGAGAACCATACCTCACTGTGCCATGTGCCGAATTTTAAACCGATAATGTAGGGTTTTGTCATAATCTGAACTCCTTTTTAAGTGAAAAACTAAAAGTGAATATTGAAAAGTTATGGTGTCGGCTTGCGCCGACAGATTTTAAATATTATTTTTGCTTGTTCGTAAGGTTGAAATTAACATTCTCTTCAGTGAAACACAATTATCTGTTAAATACCTGAAATGTTCGTCCAAATATTCTGTTTTTGTAAGAACAATCAACCAGTATTCCGTTTCTGAAGCTTCTTTCAAGGCAATCTGCATTTTGGCTATAAAATCTGCTCTGCTTGCTGCAAACTGAGCTTCATGAATATTTGCACCTATGCTCGTGCCGCTTCTTAATAATTGCTTTGACATAACAAACTCTTTTTTGTTTTCGCATAACCATTTGTAGCAATTGATAATTTGAATTGATAGCTCTATTGATTTATTTAAAAGTATACCTTTATTCATTTAATTCTCCATTCTTATCAATCGCCGCAGGCGATACATTAACTTTTCACTTTTAGATATTACATTTTAGATCCCTTTGCCCCCTTGGCACCGCCAAGAGTGATATTTTCAAGAATATTTGTATCGAATGAAAAGCTTATGGATTTGTTTTCACGCTCACGCTTGAACGCTAAGGTGATCATTCTGTCTAAAAGCTGTGAATATTTAACACCCAGAGGCTCCCACAAATAGAATGAAAGGCTGCCGGGGATTGTATTGATTTCATTGAGATAGATTTTTCCGTCTGCCATATCAAGCATAAAGTCGATTCTTGCAACACCGCTGCAGCCGAGGCACTTGAACGCCTTTACCGCTAAGGCGCGGATTTCTTCACGCATTTCGGGGGAAATATCCGCAGGAATCTTTCGCTTCAGCGACGCCATACCGCTTTTTCCGCCGCCGCTTTTGCTGCCGCTTACGTATTTATCCTGATAGCTTAAAATTTCATCATTTGCCACAGGCTCTTCGCATTCGCTGGCTTCTGCGTCCTCGTAATCGCCGAGAACAGAGCAGTTGATTTCCTTGAGCTGTGTAACCGCATTTTCAACCAGCACGCGGATTGCAAAGGTAAAGCCGTATTCTAAAGCTTCAATAAGCTCTTCCCTGTTCTTTGCCTTGCGGATGCCTACGCTTGAGCCTAAGTTTACAGGCTTGATAATAACGGGATAGGTAGTCTTATTTTCGATTTTTGTAACTATTTCATCGGGATTCTTTGTGTATTCCTTGATGTTTGTAACCACACAGGGCAGCACAGGAATATCGTTATCCTTGAAAACGGTCTTCATTACGTACTTATCCATGCCCACAGCGGAAGAAAGCACATCACAGGAAGCATAAGGCACGCCCAGAGTCTGTAAAAAGCCCTGAAAAGCACCGTCTTCAACGTTTGTACCATGTACCGCAGGAAGCGCCACGTCAATCTGTGCCATAACGTTATCGCCGAACTTCTTCATGGGGTATCTGAGGAATTTGCAGCCTCCGTCATTTATGGGAATAACCTGAGTGCTGTCCTTAAGCAGTGCGGGGATGTTTCTGTAATTTTCAATAACGCCGATTTTTTCACCGACATAGAACTTTCCGTCCTTGGTAATATAAATCGGGATGGGGTCATATTTTTCACGGTCAATGTGATTGAACGCCTGAAGTCCCGTAATTACCGAAACCTCATGCTCAACGCTCTTTCCACCGAAAAATACTCCGACTCTTATCTTCATAGGTTTGTTTCCTTTCGTTCTCAGATAATATTGTTAAGTACCACAGCGGCAGCTTCCTGACTGCCTGCAATAAGCATCGCAATGGGAATAATGATAACAGACAGCAGAAGTACGGCAAATACAACACAGCCTATCTTGACTTTCTTTACCTGTCCGTCAAGCTCTTTCTGGCGTGCTTCAAACCGCTGTTGCTGCTGTTCCTTCAGCTGCATCTGTTCCTGATAAAACTGTTCTTCCTTATAATTATCAGACATCCCCTTCATTTCCACGTCATTGCCGAAACTGCCTCCGCACTTGGGACAGCTGCTGTTTGTATCCGCATCAAAGGACGCTCCGCAGTAATCGCATGTGATTCTCATTTTATTTTCCTTTCCTTACTCCTGTACCCATTCAAAATCGTAACCTTCCATATCGAATACAGAGGTATAAATGACTACATCATCACCGTAATAAATGTCAAAATACATTGCACCCTCGGGAACTTCAAATGTAACGGTGCTTTCATAAGTCTGACCCGGCTCAAGATGTCCGGGCAGAAACATTCCTGTGAACATGGCGGGTGTAGCGTCGCCGTACTCAGTAACACAGGAGGGGCTGTTATAGAAGAAACGCTCTGAATCAGTGGTGTTTTCCAGCACCATGGTAAAGGATATGTACCTGTTGCCCTCGGAAGGAGGTAAAACCTCATTTTCATACCATGCAATTTCGGTACAGGTAAGTGAATAATTTTCAGTATACGCTGTTTCGCCTTTAATCACATAACGGGTGTATTCCGCATCATTATCGGTGTAATCATCGGGTATGGTTTCAATATCAATATAATCGGGCACATCAACAGAGATTTCAGGAGTGGTATAGACCGGTGTTTCATGTTCATCGGCATATTCACCCCAGAGTAAGCTCTCTAAATCAATATCGCCCTCTTCAACGATACCGCTTACAACACCAAAGCCGAAAATTATAATTATTATTGCGGCCACACAGCCTGAATATCCGTTCTTTTTATCCTGCGCCTGATTTGCCTGATTTCTGAGTCTGCGCTGGGTTTCCTTTCTTGTAGCCTGCTTTGTGCCGACATTGCGGTTTTCTACCGCTGCACGCTGCTGTTCCGCCATGCGGCGCTCATATTCTTCATAATCCTCGGTGTGGTTTGCTACCGTCAGATTATCACCGAAATTGAAATTCGAGCCGCACTTGGGACAGAAATCGTGCTTATTCGTATCTATAAGCTTTTTACAGCTTTTACAGATTATAAACATTTTTATTCCTCTCTTTTAAAATGAATAATAATGATAAAAATGAAAAATTGCGGCATCGCCTTACAGCACTGGTTTTAAAATCTGTCGGGTTTTGCCCGACACCATAACTTTTCACTTTTCACTATTCATTCTTCACTTTAATAGTTATCAGGCAGATCGTTCTCCAAAAGAATAACTCTCTTTCTGCCTGCATTCAAGCCGTATGCAATCTTTACGCCTTCATCAAGGCTCTTTACAACATAAATCCTGTCTTCGGGATAACCCTTTTTAAGAAGTCCCTCTTTAATAGGCGGAGCCTGTCGCTCACCTACTAAAATTGCCGCATCGCAGCAATCCGCCGCAAATTCGCCCAGCTCACGGTTCAGGTCATATTCCCTTTCACCAAGCTCAACCATACCCGGAGTTACAAGGATTCTCTCGCAGTCCTCCATCATGGCAAGAGTACCGAGGGCAGCCCTTGCACCTGCGGGATTGGAGTTGAATGCGTCGTCTATTACGGTGATACCGTTGCCCTTGTCGAGAATTTCCATTCTGTGGGGCACGCATTCAAGGCGCTTTACAGGGAACTGGAGGTCACGCATAGGCACACCCATGAAATTCGCCATGGCAATTGCACCTGTGATATTCTGAACATTGTGCGAGCCTAAAAGCTTTGTGGAAAAATCGTAGCTTTCGCCTTTATGAACTACCGTAAAGCTTGTACCCTTGGGGGATACCTTTATATTTGTTGCCTTATAATCATAATCGCCGTCGCCGATACCGTAGGTAAGCTTGTTCTTGTCAGTGCCGTGATTTCTGATAAGCTCATTGTCGTAATTCAGCACAACTGTACCGTCGGTGATGCAGTCAGCAATTTCAAACTTTGTCTTTATGATATTGTCAACGCTCTTGAAGGTTTCAAGATGCTGTTCGCCGATTGAAGTAATCATACTGTGCTTCGGATTGACAATATCGCAGATTTCCTTGATTTCGCCCACACCCTTTGCGCCCATTTCGCAGATGAATATTTCGTGGGTAGCGTTGAGCATTCCACGCACCGTCTTAACGACGCCCATTGTGGTATTGAAGCTTGCGGGAGTCATAAGCACGTTATACTTTGCGGAAAGGAGAGTGTTGAGGTAATATTTTGTGGAGGTCTTGCCGAAGCTGCCTGTAATACCGATAACGGTAGTGTTCGGAAGCTCCTTTATAATACGCTTTGCGTCATTGATGTAGTGATTGTTTATACCCTTTTCTATGGGTTTATTGATAAAGTTGGCTATCATGGGCATAAACAGGGAGAAAGCCTGCCATAAGCAGAGTATGGGCAGATACCAGCCGCTTTCATAGCCGAAAATCATGGATAAAGCGCACACTGCACCGTAAACTATGATGCTTGTAACGCACATTCTGATAACACGGGGGGTGAAAACCAGCTTTTTCTTGGCTTTTTTTTGCATACAGAACATAAGCCCTATTAAAATCATACCGGCAGCAACAAGCAAATCTGAAAAAGCTATGTCGAAACCAAACTGCGACACAGGGTCAGTATCCACTATAACTTCCACACCATTGATAAAGGTATGCTCATGGTTGGTGTATACCTGTGTGTACATACATGAAACCACCGTATGAAGTGCCGCACCTATCGCCCACACATGACGGAGAAAAATACTGCCATAATTCTTCTTCATCCACTGCCCCTGTTCCCAGGCACTGTAAGAGTTCAGCTGGAACATATGCATATAGTGGACGAAATTCACTGTAAAGCTTACAAAAAGTACGATAAAAAATATAACGTGTCCTAAAATTTCCATATATATAAATCCTTTTCAGAATATTATTCGATACCTAAGAATGAGTCAACTATGCGTAAGAAAAGATACTGCTGTTCGATAAATGCGAAGTGTCCTGCATTTTCTATCACCGCAAGTCCCGCATTGGGCATTTCCTTTTCCATGCGCTGGCCGTCCGTTATAGGGGTTGCGTCGTCATTTCTGCCGAAAATCAGCAGGGTTTCCTGCTTTACCTTCGGAAGCAGATGGGATAAATCCTCATTCACCGTCTTTACAAGCACCTGGCGCATCATCGGGGAAGCCGCACGGTAATCGGCAGAGCCGTGCTTTGTGCGGAGCTTTTCCAATGCATTCGGGAAAAGCTTTTTCATAATCGGTGTGCTTAAAATTTTCTTACCGCGCTGATATGCGGAAGCCTTTTTCTTTGCCGCTTCCGACTGAACGGGCTTTATACCTGCCGCACCCGTAAGTATAACCTTTTCAACCTCAATGGGACAATCCTCACGGGACAGAAGCTTTATAATAACACGACAACCGAAGCTGTGACCCACCAGAATAGTCTTTGTAATACCCATTTCCCTGCAGAAAGCGCAGACGAAATCAGCATAGTCGTCAACGCACCATGCATCCGAAGGCTCGTCCGACTTGCCGAAGCCCGGAAAATCGGGAGCATATACCCTGTATTTTTTTGCTATTTCGGAAATCACTGCGGAATAGAGCGTTATTTCAGTACCCCAACCCTGCAACAAAAGGACATTTTCGCCGCTGCCCTCGCAGATATAGTTTATATTCAGGTCGTTTAATTTCATATTCACGGCGTTCACTCCTTTTAAGGGCATATTATCCCATTTTTATACCATAATATTATACTCTTTTTACAGGTGTTTGTCAATACGGGCGGGCGGCGGCACGCATTTTACGGCTTCGCCGTAAAATCGTCATGAGGGGCGGCAACGCCGCCCCTCATGACGCACCTGTGCTCCGCACAGGCGGCGTGCCGCCGCCCGCCCCCCTTACTCGCTGCTTATCATAAGGAGCAGCAGCCCCATTGCTATAAGCAGATTCTTATCGCACTTGTTCTGATAAAGCACCGCCATAACCGCAATAATCAGCAGCGCATCGCTGTCAGGTAGCTTTAAAGCCGTGTTCATTGCTGCACCCCCGGCAATTGCTGTTATGCCTGTCAATAAAGCTGTTAAGACCGTAATCCTCGCCGTATGAAGGCTCTGGAGCATCCTCCTGCTCTTCTACCAGCTTCCGCATAGTTTCGGTTTTACGGGTCATTTCCTCAAGGATTTCCGCCGCCTGCTTAAGCCCTTCGCCGCTTACCTCGCCGCTTTCGATGGCGTTTACAAGCTCCTCGGCATCGAACACTCCGAACTGAATGTTTTTTTCTTCGGGACATTCTTCGGAAGTATTGTCTGTTTCTGCAATTTCTGCTTCTTTTTCAGCGGTTTGTTCGGCTTCTTCCTTTATTTCATCAAGCATATCTGTCAGGTCATCAGTTTTTTCTACGATTCTATCAACAATTTCTTCCTTGGAAAGCGGCTGCTCCTGAATATCCTCGCCTGGCTTTTTCTCCGCCTTTTTCGCCATGTTTATTGCCTCTTCCATGTATTCACGCTGTTTCTTTTCAAAATCAGTCTTGCTTATTGTTGTCTTGCTCCATTCCATGAGTATCTTCCTTTCATATTCAGTTGAATAAATTATTGTCATTCAGTGCGCTCATAATCGTTATAAGCTTCATAATCTGCACCGCATTATCCACCTTGGGACGGTTTTCCGCCCGCAGATGCGGCTTCAGCGCAAGCAGCAGATCCGTATTCCTGTCACGCTCGCCCAGCTGGGAAAAAACAGAAACAAGCCGCAGCAGCATTTCGGGGTCAATATCTCCGAAAATACCGCCTGTGCTTTCTCCGCTGTCATTGCCCTGCTTTTCTTCTCCTCCCGAAGCAAGAAGTCCGAGAATTGCCGAAATATCCTCCATATCAGCCATAAACGGACCTCCCTTCCGGTCAATCTGCTATCCCTTGTACTGTTTTCTGAATTTTTCGGCAAGTCTGGGGTCATTCATTACCTTTTCCACCTTCTGACGGTCACTTTCGCTGAGATTTGAGGTGATAGCCTGAACATTTCCCGTTTTCAGCATTTCGGAAAGCCCCTCTTTTGTAAGACCCAGTTTTTCGCTTGCTATTTCAATAAGCTTTTCCTTGTCGAACTCTGCCATAATCCATACCTCCGCATGTTTTTGCTTGAGTTTATGCCCGGAACGGCTGAAATATGCCTGTTTTCCCCTTTTGTTATTGAAACATAACTAAAAAACTGCCCTAAATTTTATATAATATTGTGGTTTGACTTGAAGTAATATGTATGATATAATATTTATACACGGATGTTTCCCATTTGAAATTCAGTCACAGGAGATTTGGTTATGAAGATTATTGTTGTTGCAGATACTCATAAGGACTACAAGAAATACAAGGCAATTGTCGAAAAGAACAGTGATGCCGATTTATTTATCCACTTAGGCGACGGTGAACATGAATTCGTTGACGTAAAGAACGAATTCCCCGAAAAGAACTTCATCTTTGTTCAGGGTAACTGTGACTTCGGTAGCTACAAGCTTTTAGATGTCGTTGAAGCTCAGGGATACAGAATCCTCTGCGTACACGGCCATGAATATAATGTTCAGGGCGGTCTTGATGCTCTTATCAGCGAAGCAAAGGCTCATAACTGTACTATCGCTCTTTACGGTCACACACATATGTACCGCAGCGAACACACCGACGGCGTATATCTCATGAACCCGGGCGCTGTTGATTCTCCCAGAGGCAAGAACAAGCCCTCCTACGGCGTTATCAACATCAACGACGCAGGCAAGCTTACAATGAATATTGTTGCTATCAAGTAATTAAAGTATATGTAAAAACTCCCCTTGTTGTTACAAGGGGAGTTTTTTGATGAATATAACAAATCGCAGATATCAGGCTTGTAATATTTGCACAAAAATGAAAAAATGACAAAAAGTACTTGATTTTTCTTCAGTAAATGATTATAATAAGTTATAGCGTTTAGCACTCAAAGCAATAGAGTGCTAACACAGTTTAAAGGAGGTAACTAAAAATGAACATCAGACCTTTAGCAGACAGAGTTGTTATTAAATTCCTCGAAGCCGAAGAAACAACAAAGGGCGGTATTATCCTTACATCCGCTGCTCAGGAAAAGCCCCAGGTGGCTGAAATCCTCGCAGTAGGCCCCGGCGGACTTGTTGACGGCAAGGAAGTTAAAATGGAAGTAAAAATCGGCGATAAGATTCTTATCGGCAAATATGCAGGCACAGAAGTAAAGGTTGACGGCGAAAAGTATACTATCGTTCGTCAGAATGATATTCTTGCAATTGTAGACTAAAAAGAACACAGAAAGGATTGACTTATTATGGCAAAGCAGATCATCTACGGTGAAGAAGCACGCAAGTCCTTACAGGCTGGTATCGACAAGCTTGCTGACACTGTTAAAATTACTCTCGGACCCAAGGGCAGAAACGTAGTTCTCGACAAGAAGTTCGGCGCTCCCCTTATCACAAACGACGGCGTTACAATCGCCAAGGAAATCGACCTTGATGACCCCTTTGAAAATATGGGCGCTCAGCTTGTAAAGGAAGTTTCCACCAAGACAAACGACGCAGCAGGTGACGGTACAACAACAGCTACTCTTTTAGCTCAGGCTCTCATCCGTGAAGGTATGAAGAACGTTACAGCAGGCGCTAACCCCATGATTGTAAAGAGGGGTATCGAAAAGGCTGTTGCAGTTTCTGTTGAAGAAATCAAGAAGAACTCCAAGACAGTTGAAAGCAATGAAGAAATTGCCCGTGTTGCTACTGTTTCCAGCGGCAGCGAGGTTGTAGGCGATCTTATCGCAGACGCTATGGCCAAGGTTTCCGCAGACGGTGTTATCACAATCGAAGAAAGCAAGACAGCTGAAACATACAGCGAAGTTGTTGAAGGTATGCAGTTCGACAGAGGCTATATCTCTCCCTACATGGCAACAGACGGCGACAAGATGATTGCTGAACTGGATGATGCATTTATCCTTATCACAGACAAGAAGATTTCCGTTATCCAGGATCTCCTCCCTCTCCTCGAACAGATTGTAAAGACAGGCGCTAAGCTTCTCATCATTGCAGAAGACATCGAAGGCGAAGCTCTTACAACTCTTATCCTCAACAAGCTCCGTGGCACATTCAACTGCGTTGCTGTAAAGGCTCCCGGCTTCGGCGACAGACGTAAGGAAATGCTCAAGGATATCGCTGTTCTCACAGGCGGTCAGGTTATCACATCTGAACTCGGTCTTGAACTTGCTGACACAACAATCGATATGCTCGGCCGTGCTAAGCAGGTTAAGGTTTCCAAGGAAAACACAATTATCGTTGACGGTATGGGTGACAGCGCAGCTATCGCTGAAAGAGTCGGCCAGATCCGTGCAGCGCTTGAAGAAACAACAAGCGAATTCGACAAGGAAAAGCTTCAGGAAAGACTTGCAAAGCTTGCAGGCGGCGTAGCAGTTATCAAGGTTGGTGCAGCTACCGAAATCGAAATGAAGGAAAAGAAGCTCAGAATCGAAGACGCTCTTGCAGCTACAAAGGCAGCTGTTGAAGAAGGTATCGTTGCAGGCGGCGGTACAGCATTAATCAATGCTATGGGCGCTGTTGACGCACTTATCGCTACTCTTGAAGGCGACGAAAAGACAGGCGCTAAGATTGTTCTCCGTGCTCTCGAAGAACCTGTTCGCCAGATTGCTGCAAACGCAGGTCTTGAAGGCTCTGTAATCATCGACAATATCAGACGTAACGGCACAAACGGTTACGGCTTCGACGCATACAAGGAAGAATATGTTGATATGATTACAGCAGGTATCGTTGACCCTGCAAAGGTAACACGTTCCGCACTCCAGAACGCAGCTTCCGTTGCTGCTATGGTTCTCACAACAGAAAGCCTTGTAACAGACATCAAGGAAGAAGCTCCCGCAGCTCCTGCAGCAGGCATGGGCGGTATGGGCGGCATGTATTAAGAGGCGAGCCGCCTCGGGCAATTCCGCCTTTAAAACGCTCTGATTTATTTCAGGCGCTGTGAAGCGGCGGCATTCAAAACCCGATAAAACCAAATAAAAATTAACGGCGGTCACCGAAGGCGTGCCGCCTTTGGCAATTCCCGCCTTATATAATAAACAGCTAACCCCGCAGTTGCAGAACGGCGGGGTTAAAAGCTTCTATATGGCACCCACACAAAGGTGAGCCACCTTGAGCAGTTCCCGCCTTTTATAAGAAATGATTAATCCCGCAGTTGAGAAACGGCGGGATTAAAAACTTCTATATGGCGGACACCCGAAAAGTGCCCGCCGTTATTACTTTATATCTTTTTTTCTATCCTGATTTTAATTATAATTCCTGTGCAGATGATTACGGGGACAGCTTACGCTGTCCCCGTAATCCGCATTTTCCGCCGCCGGCGGAAAATGCGTTCACGCTCGCTTCGCTCGCGCCTTATTTCAGGTCATATCTCGTTCCCTGCACCTCGATTGCAATAACGCTTTCAGGGTCAATGGGCTCGTTGATGCTGTATATAAGCTGTTCTTCGTAGCCTCCGTCGGCATAAGCCTGTCTGCCCTTGCTTCCATAACCTGTTGTGATGGAATCATCCTTTGTTATAATCGTAATCGGCAGCCAATCGTTTCCTACAACCTTATTTTTGCTTTCAAACCATACAGAAATAGGCGAAACGGAAATCTTTACATCATCTATTTCATATTCAATGCTTTCTCCGTATGCTGTGAACTTAACCTGCCACTGTTTATCTGTTTCACGGTCAGTTCTTTCAGTCACCTGATATTCACCCAAAGTAAAAATAATTTCTCTGTCTGTTATATCATCGGTACAGTTCATCCAAAGCATAACCCTTGCACTGTTTTCATCTCCCTCTACAAGCGATACACTGCCGCCGCCAGAGCTTTGCGCATCTATATCATACCAGAAATCCGCTCTTGCATCGCCGATATGATTTTCACCCAGTTTAAAGCCGTTCTTTGCGGTAACATCCACAATCACAAGCACTCTGTGCTTATCTGCTGCCGCCGCTACCAACTCAAAATCCATTTTTTCGGTATCATTTCGGATAACCTCAGCTTCTTCCAGAATGTTGTGCGTCAGATTTTCAGCCTTTTCACCGAAAAGATTGCTGAATACATCAAAATAACCAAGTCCGCTTGCTGCCGCAGTAACGCCAAGTGTCATAACCGCTGCCGCAGCCGCTGCAATACCGATGAATCTGGAAGAAAACCGCTTCTTCGGCATTTCCGCTTTTGAAATTACCCTTTTTGTAAGCTCTTCCGCTGTAAATTCAGGGTTTATTTCTTCGTAGTATCTTTCAAGTTCTTTCATGTTTAACCGCCTTTCTGTTCGTCAGTAAGAATTTCTCTGAGAGCGTCACGCCCACGTTTAAGCCTTATTTTTACATTGGATTCGGTAATCCCCAGAAGCTTCGCCGTTTCCCTTACACTGTAACCCATGTAATAATGAAGATATACCGCAATGCGGTAATCGGGCTTCAGCTTCGCCATGGCTTCATCAAGGGAATATTCATTTTCATCCCCGCATTTCATGCTTTCATCAAGCTCCTCACGTTTGTGTATCCACGAGGATTTAAGATGATCCTTTGCAATGTTTATTGCCACACGCAGAAGCCACGCCTTGACATTTTCATCAGAGCTGAAAGCCTTTTTGCACTTATACAGCCGCAGAAACGCCTCTTCCGTTATATCCTCGCTGTCCGCATGGTTATGCACATAGCTGTACGCCGCACGATAAACAGCTTTACTGTATTTTTCAGCATAAACGGCAAGCTGTTCCCTGTCCATTTTCTCACTCCTTTGCTTGTTAAAAGCGCTTTCATAAATAATACGATTCAGAAAGTCAAAAGGTTACATCCTGATTTTACAATGTTTGTGCAGATGATTGCGGGGGCAGCTTGCGCTGCCCCCGCAATCCGCATTTTCCGCCGTCGGCGGAAAATGCGTTCACGCTCGCTTCGCTCGCTCCCCCTATCATTACAAAACTTCAACAAAAAGTTACAAAACGGTAACAAAAAACTCCCATATATTACAATTTGATTACAGATTCCCCGAAACTGTTGACTTTCAGCTTTTATATGCTAAAATAAAGTAAAAAGGGGGAGTATCCATGAAAAAAATATCAGCATTACTTGTTATAACTATGCTCCTGTCCGCCTGTGCGGCACAGCCTGAGCAGACAACAACCGCCACCACCACATCAGAAACAACCACCGCAACAGAAACAACTACCGCAACAGAAATAACCACAACCACGGCAGAAACCACTGTTACGACAACCGTAACCGAGGAAGCCGAAGAAGAAATGAGTTATTTTGCCTATCTTGACGGATATTACGGCGGTGTAAAACACCTGCAGCTTGACGAAGCCTATCACGGCGATAATTATCATATCTTCCTCTGTGCCGAAAACTACACAATTACACCTTCCGACGATGGTGTAACAGAGACGGTAACCGCCGAAAAATATCAGCTTATAGCTGCAAAGGATTTAGTCATCCAAAAAATATATGAGCTGCCTTTTCCTGCCGGACAGCTTTCTTTTAAAAATTCGGTATTTAACCGGTGTCTTTCATACTATAAGCTTAATACTGATTATCTGCTTAGTCTGAGGCTTCCTGCAGAAACGGGCACTGAGGTTTATTTTCTTGTATATAAGGACGGAGAATTTGTATTCTTTAATGACGAGCCTCTCGATATAGGCGCAGACTTTATTTTCGACAGGGAGAACTATACCTTCTCCGACCCCGAAAAGCAGTTAGAGTACACCTTTGATATTGAGAATATGACATATTCGGTTACGGATATACCCTCCTTTGAAATGAAAGAATATGCTCCTGTTATTTCAATGGACGAAAACAGCAAGCTGGATTTCCTCACCGAAGAACAGAACGAAGTGTGGATGAAATCAAAATTTATAAAATCTTTTTCTGTGTCTTCCGGCAATGCTCAGCTGCCTTACAGTAACGAGAAGAATACAGCCGATTTCTATATGCCCACCGATATAAGCTATAAAAGCTTTGCAGATTTTATAAACTCCGTTTTTACAGAAGACGCTTTCGATTCCGTGACAACCTCCTCTTTCAAGGATGTGAACGGCTTTGTTTACTGGATAGACGGTGCAAGAGGCGGAAATATAGATCACCGCGGCCATGATTTTGAGCTGGTTTCGAAAGATGAAAACACGATAAAATTCAAGTGCATCGCATATTATAACAACGGCCCTGTCTACACTGAATACACAGAAGGCGACCCATATAACTATACTTCGGAATATCCGATTGAAATGGTGAATACCGAAAACGGCTGGAGAATGAAATATTACGATTTGTGGTATTGAATAGTAAATTTATGAAAAAAATAATATTATTAATTCTTGCGTTGATAGTTTTTTCCGCCTGTGCGGTACAGCCTGCGGTTACAGAAAAAAGCACTGCAACGACCGCTTCGGCAACAACGGAAATAACAGCAACTGAAAAAACGGTTACAACCTCAGCTGTAAAATCAACCGAAGCAGTTGTTACGACAGTATACACTCCGCCTCAGCTCAGAGAAGCCGATACAAATCTCACCTATACGGGCGGCATTGAGGGCGGAAAAACCGTATGCGGAATAAAGGATGAAGACTTACAAAAGCGTATAAACAGCTTTATTTCCGATGCGTCGGAGGAGCTTCTCGCCCGTAAGGATGAAGTGTCGGAAATGTACGGTTATACAAGCAGAAGCGACGAGCTTGTAAAGCACGAACCTGAGCTTTCATACCGTGTATCCGTAACTAACGGGTATATATCCGTAATTGTAGGATATATTTCAAAAGAAATGGATTCATTGCATCTTGGTGAAAAATGGTATATGTGCGAAACTGCGGTTTTTGATATTGTAAGCGGCAGTCAGATAACGGATTTTGCCGATTTGTTTGTTGACGGCTTTGACTGGGAAGAAGCCGTTGAAAAGGATTTAAGACAGATTACGGACGTTTATTACCTGAATCAATCGGACTATGACGCAGAAAAGGCTCTTGCAGGCGGCTATAAATTTACCGCTGAAAAAATCATTTTCCCTTATGGCACTTTCGCAAACGACGGAAACGAGCTGAACTTTCTGCACCAATACTGGTTTTCTTTCATAAGTCAGGGCTGTAAAAGCAGTATCCCCCGTGACTATTCCGAATTTGTCACAGGAGAAGTAAAAACACGGACTATCTCCGAAACTATGGAATACAACATCATAATCGATGGTGATATTTACGGAAACCGTATAGCTTATTCCCGTGTTATGTCTGATGAAGAGATTGAAAAGGAAAACGCCCTGTATGAAAAGATACAGACCGAGGTAGTAAGCGAATATCTTACAACAACCTCTGACTACGCTGTATATGGCTTATTGTGCGAAACAGACAGGTACGGTGACATCTATTGCTGCTATCTTGGCAGCTATATAGAAAGGATTCGTTATTGCTACGACTCAGAAGGAAACCGCCTTACCTTAGCCGACCTTGTAAACGACAGCTTTGATAAAAGCGGATTTGAACAATCCCTTGACTTTTATGAAATTTCTCATATATGTGAGTACAGCGACGGATGGCATATATATTACTATGATACAAAAGGAATGGATAATCAGTTCGACTGCTATTACTTTGACGGCTATGAAGAATATGCCAGATGTACAATTATCGAAGAAGCTGAAATGTCCGGTTATCTCAAAGAAAACAAGGATTTCATCATATAGAAACAGGCGGCTCATCGAGCCGCCTGTTGTTTTGCTTATCAGTTGATTGTACCGCCGTCTACACCTAAAACAGCACCTGAAACATAGCTTGCCATATCGGACGCTAAGAACAGGAATGCGTTTGCAACCTCTTCAGGCTCGCCTACTCTGCCCATAGGGATTCCCGCAGCCACACGTGCAACCATTTCTTCGGGAAGCGCCGCTACCATATCGGTTCTTGTAACGCCGGGAGCTACCGCATTTACACGGATATTGTACTTTCCAAGCTCTCTTGCAAGGCTTACAGTCATACCGTTTACAGCAAACTTTGATGTGGGATAGCCGACGCCGCTTACCTGTCCTGCCTTGGCTACCATGGAGCTTGTGTTGATTATAGATCCGCCGCCGATTTCCTTCATATAGGGAACAACAGCCTTACAGCCGTTAAAAACAGCGGTTACATTAAGATCCATAATGCCCTTGAAAGCATCGGGGTCATAGGCTTCAATAGGCTCTCTTGCAGAGATGCCTGCATTGTTTATGAGAATATCAATTCTGCCGAATTTTGCCTTGATTTCTGCGAAAGCCGCTTCAACCGCATTGTAATCGGTAAGGTCGGGATAAAGCCCCATAACATCGCCGCTGAGCTTTTCCAACGCCTTGTCAACCGTTTCCTTACGTGAGCCGAGAACAGCAACCTTTGCACCATTCTTCAGGAAAAGCTCCGCAATTGCAAAGCCGATTCCACGTGTTCCGCCTGTGATAACTGCAACCTTGTTTTTAAGCATGATTTTTACCGTTCCTTTTTATTTTTCTGCGGATGTCCGCATCGTTACTTTCATTATATATTATTTTACGATTTACGTCAAGAGAAAAAGGCGGGCTGCCCTGAGCAATTCCCGCCTTTTCAAACATTATTCTTTATTTTCCTCAGCTTCTTCGCCCCACTGCTTCTGAAGCCATCTGATTCTTCTTTCAACGAAATCACACACCTGATTTGCGCTGTCAATTTTCCATTCCTCATCTCCAAGGTCTGTTCTGAGTTCCTCAGCAGCCGCTCTTACATCCTTGACTGCGTTTTTAAGCGCATCTGTTTCGTATAATTCCGCCCATTTCGTTTTAACGATTTCGCTGAACCATTCCGCCTTCATAGCCACAATGTACCAGGGGTTTGAACGATCGCTTTCGCCGATTTCCGGCTGGAAGGTGCAGGCAAAGAAATTACGGTTAGGGCTGTCATTATATGCCCAGTTGAAGTCCCAGGGAGCCGTAAAGGTAAGCCTTTCCATTGTGCTGCTTTCGCTGAAATCCACCGCCATGTAGAAGCTGCCCTCGCCTACATCATAATCGTGGATAAGTTCGTCGCGGATAAGCAGGAAGGCAAGGGATTCGAGATCAATTGCCGCCGCTGCAGCTTCCTCTGCTGTTTCATATACACCCTCGGCAGAAACAACGTTATAATCCTCATCAAACATCATGGGATTGTTGTTTTCAGCCGCTTCATAGAGAATTTTAAATGCGCCGTTTATGTATCTGGCAATGAAATCTCTCTGTTCATCGGAATATGTGTCATTCTTTATGGTGTAATCCGCATCCACAAAGGTATTGGTTTTTCCGCTGATATCGGTAAGCTCCGCACCGAGATAATCCACATTGAAATAGTACTCGTCGCCATCCTTTGCGTAATGGTCGATTTCAACCAGATAGCCTATCTCTGTCTGTGTTTCACTCTCCTTGGGCTCATAAACGTCAACTCTGTCATCTGCAATCTGATTCTGCTCGCACAGCAGATATATACCCTTGAATTTTCCGTTTATATAAACGTTGACAAAGGTGCAGTCAGAACTGTAATATCTGTCCTCTAGAATGACATCCGCAAGGGTAAAGCCCATATAATCCATAACAAGATTCCAGTTGGATTTTAACAGCACCCAGTTTTTATATTCCTTGCCATCGTGAAGCCCCAGCATATTCTGCTTCTTGTCAAACTTTATGCGGTACGGCTTTTCGTTTCCCTCGGCTGTGGAGTTTCCGCGCACTCTTACGCCTGCCGCTTCCGATAATTCAAATTCCTCATCGCAGTTGAGGACTTCAACTATTGATGTAACATATTCTTCCTTTGACAGCACCTCTTCATTATCAAGAGTAATAATGCTTATCATGGGGATTTCCATGTTTTCTGTAAGTTTTTCATAACGCTTCTGATACTTTTCACGCTGCTCCTCATACTGCTCCTGCATTTTCTCTGCTTTTTCAGCCTTCAGTGCCTCTTCGGGGTCAATTGTTGTGGTGGTTGCAGCTGTTGTTACAGGCGCAGTGGTTGTCGCCTCTGTGGTAACGGCAGCAGTTGTTGTGGAAGTCTGGGCTGTGTTGCCTGAACAGCCGCAGACGGATAATATAACAGATGAAAGTATAATTGATGCAATGATTTTTCTGAACATTTTTTCCTCCTCGGATACTGAGCTTCAACATTTGTTTATATTATATATCAAAAGCCCGCACTCGTCAACATAAAAAGGCGGCGGAAATAAATTTCCGCCGCCGCTTTTTGAAATAAATTGCGATTATCTGTTATGTTACAGCAATACCGATGAAATCGTAATATTGTATATCCTCCGACATATTTGTGATAAAGAAACGGTATTCACCGTCGGGAAGAGTATCGACAAGTGAAAAATTGCTGAATCCACCCTCCTTATAGACTGCGCCGTTATATATCTGATAAATATTATCACCGCTTATTGCTCCGACACTTACAGATGATTCCTCCTCAACATTCACACTGAAAGAAAACCATGCTTCACTTGAATTATTATGCTTAAAATCGTTGTTTTCGCTTATGGTAAAAATCAGCGTTGAATAAGGCATGAGAATGAGTTTTTCAGCCTGTGATGCTTCAATAAGATGTATATTGTCGCCGAGATAAGGCTTGCCTGTTACAATATAATCGCCTCTTTTTTCCTGCTTTACACCTACATCATCTACGTAACGATAACCGTCACTTACCGCTGTTTCAGGTGATTTGATGATTTCGCTTGTGCTATAAGAAGGTGATTCAGGTGTTGCAAAGCCAATCGTCTGTGCAATCTCATGACCTGACAAACTCTCTGTAAATCCTACTGTCACTTCTCGGTTTGCAGAATCGCTTACAGATATATACCGAGGAATATACCAGTTTCCTATATCACCCATTTCAAAGCAGGAAAGCTCCACGCCATCCTTAATACAGGAAATATAATATTTGTTACCCTCATATATTCTGCTGAGATAATACAGATAACCATCGCTGTAACACCAATAACAACTGCCAAGTATACTGTTATATTCCTCATCCACATGAATATACTCACTGCCGTTATAATAAAAAATATCAACATAACCGAGCCACTGTGCCTGATTCATGCCCATCTGACGTATGAGATAGTAGCACTCCTCCGAAACACGATAAGTATAGAAATCTGCAGCCAGATAACAGCCGGTTACACCATTAGCGGTAACCGCGTCTATATCCTGGCGTATGCTTTCAGCATGAGCAGTCTGCGAATTTTCGTAATCAAGTACGGAAATATCGAATCTGAAAGGCTCATTGGGGAATTCCGCAAGCTGATATTCACCATTCTTATATTCAAATGTGCAGGCGAAATACTGTCGTTCCTCTCTGTCTTCGGCATTTATAAACTGGAGTGCAAGCTTTATCGGGTTGCCGTCACCGCCGTAATTTATTACGCCTGTCACACAGGTAAGGTCGCCTATGTTGAAGCTGCGTTCCCAGCGTACGCCGTTGTGGTCTGTAAAGCTGAGATTATGCAGCAGGTCAAAGTCAAGCCCGGTGTTCTGACAAAGCTCATACAGTCCGATATAACCGAACATTCCTGCGTGTTTTGATGGCATACCTGCACTCTTTTTGGGAAGAGAAGCGTCGGGCTGTTCTGAAATGCTGTATGTTCCGTCTGCGTTGTTTTTCGCAAGATACTGATGCAATGTATTTCTGTCATCTTCGGAAACAAAATATACAACATATTCGCCCGTGTGGATAAACTGCTTTGCCATATATGCGCCTTTTTCATCCTTATAAAAGCCTAAAAGCGGTACATCATAGCTGAACATTCTGTCATTCAGGGTGATTTCAATATCGTTCCCTGCGTCGCTGAGCCATACGGCGTTGAAATACTCATGGAAAATCTGAAAATCCATTTCATACGCCGAGAAATCAACGGGTGATGCGGTTGAAGGCACCCAGCCAAAGCCTGTCGTTCCGCCGCATATGTTATATACAATGGCGATGACTACCTCGATAAAGTCATCACGGGTGCAGTCTATACCTGAAACGCTGTAATTGACCTTGCGTTTTTCGTCTGTCCATTCGGCATAATAGTATTCGATTCCATCGAAAACAACTCCGCCTATCTTCATTTCAAGGGTTGTGCCGTCGTCAAGGTTAAAAACGGATTTTATTCCGTTTTCGTCCCAGAAGCACAGCCCCATACCGTTGCCCATCATTATACGGGGAACACCGCCGCCTTCCTGTCCTGCAAATACCGTAAAGTAAGAGCCACTGCCGTCGTTCTTTCTGTACTTCATGCTTACACGTTCCGAGGGAAGCACGGAATCGGTCATAAGGCTGTTCCAGTCAAGGTAATAATCAAAACGGTAATCGGAAATAACGCTTTCGCTGAGAAGCTCTATTCCTTTTCCGCCTGAAATTCTTTCAAACAGCGATACGCCGTTTTCGTGAATGTAATACTGAAGACCTACCCCCGTATTGGAAAGCACATCTGCCGCTTTGAGGTCGGTAAATTCGATTACACCCTTGTCAAATTCTTCCTTATACTCTATATTTTCAAGAGGCTTCAGAGTGAATTTATGGTCAAACAGGATTATTATATCGCTTTCCATATTACTGCCTGAATGATAATAATAACTTGTACCCTCGTATTGGTTGGCATTTACCTTTTTGTTTTTATCCCACTCGGTGATAATCGGCTTATCGTGATTTTCCATTTCTATGCTTGAAATCACGTATTTTTTGAGTGAAAGCGCCTTGTAAACCTCGTCGGGATTCTGCTCGCCGCAGTTTTCCTTTACAAAATCATATGCGTTATCACCCCAGATACCTATTTCGCCGTTGAGAACGGCTATCAGCACACCCGATTCATAGTCGCCGTCAAGGTAATATTCCCCGGGAGCAATAGCGGGTACACCCGTTTTAAAAATAAGCTCGTGGAAGATTTCGTAAATTCTTTCCGGCTTATCGCCCGAAGCTTCATAATTCTTACCGTTTTTTGTAATAATGGTATAGTAAGGGTTTTCAATTGTACTGCATGGAGTGATAATATATTTGTCGCAGACATCACCGCTGTAAAGGCTTACGGAATAACAATCAACTCCGCCGTTGCTGACGGGGATATATTCGGTTGCTGTGAGGGGTGTTTCTTCAAGACACTGCACAAGCTCCGCCGCAAGAACAGTATAATCGTCCCATATGTCGGTATAGATTTCCGTAAACATTCCACCGTCAGCGGAAATCACCATGCGGTCATATTTTATGGCAGTGTCCATAAGCGATGAATCAAGAGGATTTTCGCTTATAATCGGCTTTCCCGCAAGAGCTTTCAACGCAAAGATACAGCCTGCAACAATTGCCGCTGCCGCCGCAATGCCGAGAAATGTCCTGAAGCCTGAGGTTTTCCGTGGCTTTACAGTCTGCCTTTCGGTTATTTTAATTTCCGTTCCCTGACGCTTATACAATTCTTCGGCTGCTTCGTCTATGTATTTTTCGTCAAGCTCTGTCATGGCATTTTCAAGGATTTCAGCCCTGCTCATACTTCAACACCCCTTTCCGACAAGAATATGCGAAGCTCGTTTCTCATGCGTTTGAGTCTGGATTTTACCGCATTTTCGCTCATATTATAACCCGAAGCAATTTCCTTTACGGACATGCCGAAATAGTATCTTGCAGTGAACACAAGGCGGTTCTGCTTTTTCTGCTCTGACATAAAAGCATTTATATATTCCCCTGTCTGCTTTGAATCATAGGCTCTTTCCACGTTATTATCGCATGAAAGCACCTCTGATAATTCCTCGTAGCAGTTATCCTCATGCACTGCTGCTTTTCTGCGTATATTTATTGCGAGATTGCGCACTATCCTGCACAGATAGCCGCACAAAGATTCGGGGTTTTTAGGCGGTATATTTTCCCAGAGCTTCTGATATGCGGAATTTATACATTCCTCCATATCCTCTTCATTCATAAGTATGTTATATGATATCTTACGGCAGAGCTTGCCGTATTTTGCGCCTGTTTCAGCTATTGCGCTTTCCGAACGTGAAAAGAATAAATCAATTATTTCTTTATCCGTCACATTTATTCCCCCTTTCATATCATATAACACTTTTTTCCACGAAAGGTGTCATTTGCAGTAGAATATTTTACAGAGCTGTTTTTATCTGATTTCTCCGCCGCCCCATTCTACAACCGTAAAGCCGTCACGTGCGTACTGAGGTAAAGTCTGCTCAGGCAGATAAACCTGATTTTCGCTTGCTCTGAAGGTCATAAACACTCTTATAACGCTGTCGGGAGCAGGAGAAACCGTAAGAGGAACAGCGTCTGCATAATCGTCGGTATGGAAGGTGATGACGTTATAGGGGTTTTCCAGCATTATGGGCAGCCAGTAGATGATAAACTCGTTGGCTTCTCTTGCTGTAAGTCCCATATACATAAGCTTTTCACGCAGAAATTCTGCGGTATCCTTTCCCTTTATGCAGAAACCCTCAGAGAAATCAAGGTTGTATTCTCCCTCGCCCTCCCAGTAAAGGCAGTAATACTCCTTCCCGTCCTTGTCATAGAGCGTTCCGTCGGGCATAGCTGTCACATTCCAGCCGTCTGTGTATTCGGGATATGTGCAGGTAAGCTCGCCGTTGCCCTCAAAATCAATTTGAACGCTGACATCGGTTTCTTCTTCGGGGTAAAGGTAGATTACGGGTTTTGCATATGCACCGCCGAAACGGAATATATTTTCACCCTGATAGTATTCTCCCAGAAATCCGTCATCAACGAATTTTGCTAAATAATAAGCTGTCATGCGGTCGCTCACAGGTATAAGTGTGGAATAAATATAAGCGTCATAGATAAAATCATTGCCTGCAAAATAATACCTTTCCTTATCCATACGTTCCGAGAAAACATACTGTGCGCTCCACTCAAGCTGGTAACCATCATACTGTTCTGCCTGATGAGCGAGTGCCGCTTCATAGATGTCGGATTTTTCGGAAAAAGGTTCACCCATATAGAAAAGCACGTTAGGAACATATGTATTTTCAGGTACTTCAATATCCTCTTTCCATTCGCTGAATATTTCTTCAAATTCTATACTGTGTTCTCCGAGAGTCATAAAACCACGTACGTAGGAATCCACAGGGCGACGGTATCCGTCAATTACCTTTTCATCGGTTGTAAGCATTCCCACATACCACTTTTTATTTCCGTTTTCGTCGGTATATCTTGTTAAATATCCGTCGCCTCTCTCAAAACCTACGGCAGGAATAAAGGAATCAACATACTGAAGAGTACCGTTTACAAGACGGTAAATTGCGGTGCGGAGGTCTTTTTTCCCGTCGTTGTCATAGTCGCACAAGCTTGTAAGCAGCAGCTCGGGCACTTCGTCAAAATCAAGGTCAAGAAGAGTCATGCCTATACAGTTTTCATTGTACCAGTTCCCCTTGATGTCCATAAGTGCATTATACATTTCAGACATTTTATCGGGCTTTTCTTCGCTGTCGAAATCGAAATATGTTTTAGTGAGCGCATCGGCACCGTTCTGCTCAATTATTTCAAAGGATTTTAAAGTACAGCTGTACTCTGCGTCCTTTGTAAGAAAAACATCCATTTTATAATCGTCAAGTACGGCCGTACAGTAAATATATTCATCGGTCAGGACAGAAAGCAGGTCTTCATCTGCCTCAGCCGCAACAGGCGGAGTATTTGTAACCGCTTCAACACCGTTTATTGTGTAATTATAAAGCTTTCCCAGTTCTGACGGCAGATAGAATGAGTACATAGGGTCAACCATAAGCTCTGCCTTGTCGCCGTTTTTACGTATAAAGCAGTTTACGGTGATTTCCTTTTCGGTATAAATGGAATATGTAGCTTCATTTATATAAATACTGCCGCCTGTGGTGCATTTTTCAACATCAAGTATTGTGGCGCTTTTGGTGAATCCATATGGGTTATCGGCCTCGTCGTCACTTCCCATATCGTATACTGAATAATTATTTCCCACAACCGAACGTCCTGTGGCAACATCATATCCGTTATCATAAAGCACTTTGTCCAGAAGCGCAATATCGTCACCTGTAAAAAGCACACCTTTCAGGGAATAATAGTTATTCGAATAATATATACTGTCATTTTCACCTGTATTTATAATACGGCCGTCATCCATAAGTTCAAATTCACCACTGTACCAGCCTTTCGGAAGAGCCTCCATACCCATAAAACCGTTGTCGAAGGTACTTCGTGTCTGAAGATACTCCTCAACAGATACATATCTGAGAGGCGGCTGCGCCGTTACGGCGGTGGTTGCAGAAGTTGTTGCAGAAGTTGTCACTGGCGTGGTTGTGACTGCCGCAGTTGTTATTTCCGCAGTTGTTACTGAGGCACTTTCCGCCTCCGTCTGCTCTGCCTTTTCTGCAGTATTACAGCTCGATAAAAGCATTGCTGCTGCAAGTAAAATTGATAATTTCTTTTTCATGATTTTCTCTCCTTATGTTGTTTTGTTTTAATTATATCACGGTAAATATTCAAAAGCAATTACAAAGTGGTTACAAAATTCTTACAATCTGGTTACAAAATCTATCAAAAACAGCACTCCGGAGAGTGCTGTTCAGGGCCTGTGATTTGTGCCGTTTTCATTATCAATCGTCCGTTATAAGGACATCCGTATACAGGATACTTACCATATCATTTCCTACCGCATTCAGATAAGCGTTAAGGGAGCTGTCGCTCTTTTTCATTTCAATGTTTATCCTGTTGTTTTTTATATCGGTTGAAATGGCAGAAATGCCATATCTTTTCCTGTTCTTTTCCAGATATGTTCTTACCTCTTCCAATTCATTCACGGAATATCTGCAACGGTATACAACTATCGGAGAGAACAGGCTTCTGAGTTCTTCCGCAAGCTTTTTGACATTCTTGTTATTGTTTTTGCTCAGAATGATGACGGCATTCTTATCAAGGTATATTCCGCCGTAATCGTCCTTTGACAGCTCCTTTGTCAGTTTGCTGTAAATCTTTGTGTTGTCATAGTCCGCCTTGCCGTTCCATATGCCATTTCTGGAAAATGTATAGTTTTTTCCGTTGATTTTTACTTTACCCACAGACATTATGCCTGTTTTTTCATCGTGATATCGCCAGCCGTCAGCAGCTCTGTACCAGCCCGTAATCGCAGGACATATCCTTTCCGCCTTTACATCATACAGCCTGTATGTCAATGTATAATCCTTTATGGAAGCAGGTGCCGGCAGATTGTTTTCCATGCACCATTCATCACCGAGCTTTTTCAGAAGCTTACCGTCTGAAAGTTCGCTTTCAGCTATAAATTCAATGTCAAATCTGCCTGCAGTCTGACCGATGAAACTTATATCTGTTTCGATTGTATAACAGTTTGTAATTTCGGATTTTTTTGACGCATTTCCTGCAATTAAACCGCAATACATATCATTATAGGACACTTTCGCCAAATTCACACAGTTCAGTATTTTACTGTTTTTCATATTTGCTCCGACAATGCCGCCTGTGTATCTTCCGGTTGCTCTGTCGTCATAATTGCTCAGGCAGTTCTGAACTGTTCCGTAATTGAATCCGCATATTCCGCCACAGCAGTACAAATATATGTATGATTCTGTTTTTTGTCCATATTTGCCGACAACAAGTTCCCAAACATTCTGTGAATTTTCAATTACACCGCCGAAGCCGCAATTTATAACAGAACCCCTGTTGACACCAACAATGCCGCCAACCTGTCTTTCGGAACATACCAGCGCATTGCTGTAACAGTTGCTTATTACCGAGCTTACAGAATTGTTCTTGCCCACTATTGCTCCTGCTGTGCTGCCATCTGAAGGCTTTTTGTATCTTTTGAGGCAGGAGGCTACAACTCCGCTTACATAGCAATTATCCATTCTGACATCTTTTTCGCTTCCGTTTATTATTGCCGCAATACCGCCGACTATTTTGAATTTTGACATTATTTTTACATTTGTAAGCCTGACATTTTTAACTACCGCATTGCTTTTTAACTCAGCAAACAAGCCGTAGGTGGTTGACTCAAGATTTTTTATTTCATAACCGTTGCCGTCGAAAATGCCTTTAAAATTGCGTACAGACCGCCATTCCACGCCTGAAAGGTCTATGTCGTTTGCAAGGTGATACACACCGTCAGCCTTCATCTTCATCAGTTCTTCTGCGGTTTTTATTTCTGTACTTTCAAATGCTTCTGCTTCCACAAGTGAAAAATCACCGCTTTCGGCGAATGATACAGGAGAAAAAATATTTGTGGATAACATCACTGCCGCTAAAACAGCACACATTTTTCTTAAACCGTTTTTCATTTTTTATCCTCCTTTTTATCCTTTCATATATATAACTTAAAATTGTAATATTAAGGGACAGGTTATATAAAATATTTTTATTTTTAATTAATTTTTCCGTATTTGTTGTCCCTCACAAGTCTTGTTTTCGGATATATTATCAGAAGATGCTTTTTTGAATCAGGGACAAGTTCTTGTATTTACAGTATGTTATTGATATAATATAACAAAAAGGAGTGATTGTCAATGATTTCTGCAGCCTTGGCTGTGCTTGGTTCAGAAGCCGAGCGAAACGAATTATCACACATATATGAGCAGAATATCAGGCTTTTTTATGCAGTTGCATTTTCAAAGCTACATAATCAGCATGACGCCGAGGACGCAATACAGGAAGCATTCCTGTCTGTTGCAAATAATCCATCTTTATTGTTCAGAGTGCCTGCCGAAAAAAGAGTGGCATATATAAATATAATTGTCAGAAATAAAGCATATACAATCTGGAACAAAAAGCATAAAACCGAAGAAAATCATACAGAACTCTATGATACGGTTTTTGATGAAGATATATCAACCGAAGAAAAAGTAATCAGCGATTTTTCCTGCAGGCAAATACTGAAATTCATTGATACATTATCCGAAGCCAACCGTTCTGCATTGTACCTGAAAATACATTTTGGTTTTGGAAATGACGAAATAGCGGATGCTCTCGGAATATCCGAAGAAGCGGCAAAAAAGAGGATTTCGAGAGCTGCAAGCCGCATCAGACAATATATGGAGGAACTGAAAGATGAATAAAAGTTATTCAGTAAGTGATCTTGTTTCGCTTTACTATGAAAATGAATTTGCCTGTATCGAAGAAATACCTGTTCCCGGTTTTTCTCTACGTCATAAATCTTCTATGAAAAGAGCGTTCAGAAAATTTAAAAAGAACAGCCAAAATCTTTATTTAAACAGTTATAATATCCCCGCAAGAAGAAAAAACAGGCTTAACAGAAGAACCATTATATTAGCAATAGTGCTTGCCTTTTTAGCCTTGATTTCAGGCTGTGCCGTAGCACAATTCTTATCAGGCAATTTCCGTGGTGAAGTTTATCATGACAATACCGAATTGTTTGTAGTAGACGCAAGCAATTCACCTGAATTCATTGAATACAAATACAATCTGACAGAAATACCGGAAGGTTTTTCTCCTATTACCGAAGAGTGGTTTTCCACCCCATTTATGGTATATTATCTTTATGAAAAAGAAAATACAAGAGATCATATTATTCTTTCTCAGTCTACCAAGGCTGATTTTGGTTCTATCCATTTAAACACTGAAAAAGGCGAATTAACCGATATAACGGTGAATGGTCATAACGGCGTATGCCTTTCCATAATTGAAGATAATGACAATTATGCGTGCATTATATGGGATAACGGCGATTATATATTAGAAATAAGTGCAAATATGGAAAAAGAAAAAGTACTGGAACTGGCAGAAAAAGTTGAGATTGAAAAATAAAAAATCCCACAAACCGCTTGGTTGTGGGATTTCGTGGTTCCTGTTACTGGACTTGAACCAGTGGCATCATGATTAACAGTCATGCGCTCTTACGAGTGTGATATAGTACCGAAAATCAAATTACTGTTTATTATTCATATAATGCATCATCATTCCAGACAAACCCCTCATACTCCATAATCTCCTGGGCTGTATATGTGTTTCCGCGATAAGAGAAGCTGCATTCCGGCATAGCAAACTCCGTGTCGGAATAAACATCTTTCAAAAATATCATAGTAACATATTCAACGCTGTCAGGAATAGTAACAACACCTGTAAGTGGACAATTATAGAATGCTCCGAATCCGATAACCTCAAGGTTTTCATTAAACTCAACCTTGCTGAGAGTTTTACAGTTGTAAAAAGCATAAGCATTGATGCTTATCAGATTTTCAGGGAAAATCACCTCTTCAAGAGAAGTTGATCCAAAAGCGGAACTGCCGATAGAAATCAGACTGTCGGGAAAAGTGATATTCTTCAGTTTTTTGTTATCCCAGAACGCTCTATCGGCTATATGTACTACGCCGCCAGGAACAACGTACTGCGTTTTTGTATCGGGACACCAGTAAAGAGTTTTCATATCCTTGCTAAAAAGTACATCATCAACAACTGTATAGTACTCGTTTTCTTCGCTTATTGTAATCTTTTTACAGCTATCCGGGACATATATATCATTCCCCATATATGTATTTCCCTCAATTACAATTTCTTCAACAGAAAGCTCTTCGGGATAATAATAATTTTCAGGATTGTAATAATTATAGTAAAATGTGAATATACCATTCGGCAATTCCTTTACCGATTTTGTTACAACCAGCTTTTTAAGATTTACAAGTCCGCAAAAAGCGTTGGAATCAATATTTTCAACCGTTTCGGGAATAGTGAATTCCGTATAATCCCCAAGAACAAAATACAAGGTTTTCAGATTCTTGCTGAAAAACATACCGTCTTTATAAACATAATTATTATTTTCTTCGGGAATAATAATTTCTTTAAGATTTTCGCAGGTTCCGAACTGAATGAAATCCACTGATCGAAGTTCCTTCGACAATGTCACCGATTCAAGAGAAGAACAGGCTTCAAAGGCACGGTTATCTATGGTAAGAACAGAGTCGCACAGAATTACAGATGTTATTTTATCGTTATCCTTGAACACTGAATATGAAAGCTCTGTTATTGGCACTTCGGTCTTGTATTTCCTCAAATCCACAACCGCATCGCTGCCTTTATAATTTACAATCACTATTTTTCCATACTTGTTCATTCGGATATCGAAATCCTCCGCAAGTTCAGTGGCAGCCATAATCGCTGCAACGGAGCTTTCACTCATCTCTTTACCTTTATAGATGTAAGTTACAGGTGAAAATTCTGTTCCCGAATGCTTAAATCCGCCGAAATCATCAGGAAGAGTTATAACAGCAGCAGATTCGCTTGAAAAACCTCTTGTAAATGCATTGAATTCAAGCTGACCGAGAGAGCCGTTTATTGTTATTTCCTCTGCATTGCCGCAATTAAACGCCCTTTCACAGATGAGGTCTATATTTTCAAGCGTGATTTTCTTTACATTTGAACAACCCCAAAAAGCACCTTCATATATCTTAAGAATACCATCAGATTTTAAAGAAATTTCAGTCAGCTCTCTGCATCCTTCAAAAGCATCTTCGCTTATAAGAGTGAGCGTATCAGGGAACTGAACGGATGAGAGCACTGAACAAAGCCTGAATGCTTCATCTCCAATAATTTCAAGACCTTCGGGCAGTTTAACGCTTGTTATATCCGTAAACATAAACGCCTGTCTGTCTATTTCCGTTACTCCGTCGGGAATTATAACCTCGCTTTTGTTTCCGTAATAGGAAATAACACGCTTTCCATCACCGCTTAAAACAAGATTATCTGTAATGATAAAATTCTTGTTTTTATCCGATATAAAGATTTTTTCAAGATTTCTGCAATTGGCAAAGGCACCTCCGTCTATTTTTGTTACTGTATCGGGAATATACAGGGTTTTCATTTCGGCACCGCTGAAATCTCTACCTATATGTGTGACTTCCATACTGTTTATCTTTGCAGGAAGTACATATTCCTGTTCCTTGCCGTCATACCCCTTTATTCCCCATGAAAAAGCTTTTGAACGGAATTCAAGTCCGTCATCACAGTGATAATACGCTTCGTGACCCGTACCCCACCATTCCAAAGCACTGTCTGTGTCGACAACAATACGCTTATTGTATTTTTCCCTGCCATATATAGTTCCTTTAAAAAATTCTTCTGCGGCATACTCGTTTTCCTGGTATATAACCTTTTCAAGGGCGGTGCAATCCTTGAATAAATCCACAGCGTCGTGACTCCAGTCATCAGACAGATATACGGTTTTCAAAGAAGTACAGCCCTCAAAAACAGATTCTCCGAAATATTCGGGCATTATAGCGAATTTTACGGTTTCAAGAGATGTACAATTTTTAAAAACGCCGCTTCCAATCCCGTCTATACTGATAGGCAAAGATATTTCCTTGAGTGAGATGCAGTTTTCAAAAGTTAATGATGATATTATTTTGGTTGAAGTACGGAAAGACACCTCTTCAAGAGCTGTACAGCCACTGAAATGACCTTTTCCTGTATTATTCGTGACATGAGCGCTTTTTAGTGATGTGCAATCCGAAAAAACATAATCTCCGAAATTCATAGCAATAATATCCGTGCTTTCAAGAGAAGTACAACCCCTGAATGCCTCATTGTCAATTTCAAAAGGCGCAAAAGAATATTCAGTATTTATTTCTTTCAAAGCTGTGCAGTTTCTGAAAGCACCTTCATTTATATAATATGTTCTTTTCTTCATTAAAATTTCCTCAAGCAAGGTGCAATTTTCAAAAGCACAACTACCAATATTTAAAAGATGCTTGGGAAATTCAATTTTCGCAACATCCTTGACACTGCTGCCTGCAATTGATACGATTTGTTTTCCGTCAGAAACAGTATCGAGAAATATTATATTATTACTTTCGCTGTTATCCAGAAATATTTCCACCGCTGCTGTTCTGTCAAAAGTATGGTGTGCCACATAATCTATATCATCAACTGTCATTTCATCATCTGTCACAACATGCGGTTCATCAATAACGATCTCTTCAACTATATCGCTTATCTCTGTAACAGCAGTTTCCTCGCTTTTTTCACAGGCGGTTAAACTTATACAAAGCAATAAAACAAAGACTGAACTGATTATATGTTTTGCTTTCATTTTTCTTCTCCCTTTTTGTGATTATTTTCTGCTTTCCGAAAGCTCTAAATATAGGTCGCCTATGCGCTGTTTTTCAACTTCTGAATGTGGGAATACATATTCAGCATAAGTAAGGTAGTGATCGCCATTATCATTTGTTGTTTCATTGACACTTAATCCCGATATACCGTTTTCTCCGATTCTGTGTTTGTTCGCATTATAAAAATTATGATTATTCTTAACAGAATCAAATTCAATGAAATATATTTCCTCTCTTTTACCAAAGGCGCTTATACAAGCGGTAGTTTCATTTTCCGGAATAACAACATCAAAAACAGATAGAACCATGCTCTGTTCTTCCTTTGTAAGCTCTGTAATACAATATCTATCCTCAAAAAAATGACGCATTGCTCTATTTGCATAAAAATCATAAAGCTTTAAGCCTATACCTAAAATCATAGCAGCTATACCAATAAAACGCAGTAATTTCATCACACCATTATTCTTTTTTGTTTCGTCTATAAGCTCATCTTTTTTTTCATAATTCAAAACTCTTTTTGTTTCTGTATTCTAATTATATCATAGCAAATATTCAAAAGCAATTACAAAGTGGTTACAAAATTATTACAATTTGGTAACAAAATTTAAGACCTGACACGATTATTGTGCCAGGTCTTATACTAATCTCTCTTATTTCATTTAAAGGATTTATTCAACTTTGAATTTCGCTTCGATGATATCGGACTGACCAGGATTCATATTGCCGTTTTCATATTCAGAATACATGAGCATAACGGTATATTCGCCCGGAACGTCTAAAGATGATTCGGGGATATTTTCAATTTCCGCCCACATCTCCTTAAGATAGCCATCAAGATACTCTTTCAGTTCGTCTTCCCTTGTATCACCGAACATACTGCTGTAATATTTTTTAAAAGCTTCATAAGACGAGCCGTAATTAACCAGCGTAAAGGTTTTCTTTTCGCCGTATTTTATAATAAGCTTTTCTTCGTCATGGTCCAGAGGCATACCAAGGCAGGCAGGTGCATCATCCTTATAACAGCCTGCAACGAAAACCATAATATCATTCTTGCTGTAAAGTCTGTTTTCAACAGTAATCTCTATTTTCTCCGCTTTCAACGGATAACTGCTCTTATCAAAAGTGATGAAAACACCGCTGTTCTTTTCTTCTTCGCTTGCTTTTTCTACCTTTATGGAAACTGAAACGCTTGTGTCGGCATAGCCCTGCGCTTCAACAGAGAACTGAACCGTATAATCGCCCACAGAAAGAGGCTTCTTCAAAGGTATATTTATTTCTCTGTCATCTCCGCTGTAAACACGAGTGCTTAGCTTATCCTCAAGAATAACATCACCGTTTTTGTCCTTTACTACAGCATTTACAACTGTTACATCAGCAAGAGCTTTATTTGTCACTTTAAAGCTCAGTGTTTCATCCATATCGTTGAGCTCGTTATCGATGCATTCTGCAGAAATGCCCTCAAGCTTCAGAATTTCAAGGTTGAAATACGCATAAAGAGTGCTGTGACGGTCAACAAAGTCAAGACCATCCATTTCGCCAACCGAAACTCGTATGCGGTATTCGCCCTCTCTGGACAAATCGAAAAGCGATGAGTCAACCTCAATGCCGTCCAGGAAAGACAGCACACGGCCGCTGCCGATAGAGTTGGTTCTTACCTTACCTCTTCTGACAGAAACCCACTTACCGTTTTCCTTTCGTTCAATATCATAAACCTCACTTGTTGAGAAGAAGCTGTCACCATAGTTATAATCATATAAAGCTTTGATATATCCGCAGTCCACAGGATAAACCGATTTTTCGCAGGTTATAGTTCCTGTTATGTTAGCTTCTTCCTCAGGCATATCCTTAAGGTCAAAACGGTAGTATGCCGTATAAACCGTTTCATCTCCCTCAACCTTATAAGGCTTTGTTATACGGTATTTTCCGGCAGGTAAAAGAGGATAGCAGGCAAGGTCAACAAAGCAGTGTTTTTTGTCAAAATCAGAGAATCTTGAACCATTGGACTGCTCAAGTTCGCCTATGGGTTCAACTGTTACCCACTTTCCGTTTTTGTTGGTTTCGAGACCATACTCAAATGTAGTGTAGCAGGTTTTATCGGTGTTGGGATAGAATACCGACTCAATAACCGACGGAACGTTGGCGGGATAGGATTTTAAACCGGAACTGCCGTCATAATTTTCGCCTACAACCAAAGCCTCTCCCGTTTCAGATTCTTCCGAATCCAAATCAACATTATATTTTTCTGTATACTGTTCTTTTGCTATCGGTGCAAGCAGTTCATCGCATTTATTCACGAGTGCTGTGTAATCGCACATATATTTATCGTAATCAAGCAGATAGCTTTTCTTACCTCTTTCGTCTTCTCCGTGAATATTTATGCCTATATGCTTTGTTTCATCTTCGCTTATCATGTACATAACGGTAAGCTCATCACCGTTTTCAAATCCGAAATACAACGCTTCATCTCTCATTGCGTCAAAATACACCGACTGTTCTTCATCTCTCGGCAAAAATTCAAGGCTTTTAAGCTCTGCAAAAATCTCCGAAGCTACTGCCTTATCGGTTATTTCAAGCTCAGCTTCATAGGTTCCGTCTGCTGCATAATAGCTTGTTTTCAGATATGTAACTTCATCCTCTGATAATGTCAGCAGTCTGTCAAGATATCCGCTGTTTTCGGCTGAATCCTCATCAGAAGCGTCTGCTGCTCCCGGTCCACCCATTGCCATACCTGGCCTGATTTCAGGCGGCATAAGCACAGAGGTCTCTGTTGTTTCAGATGTACCCGCTGTGGTTTCCTCCGTGGATGCTGATGTTATTTCCGTAGTATCTGCAGTAGTTTCTTCCGTCAGCGAAGATGTTGTCGTCGCTTTGTCTGCAGCTTCAATATCGCTTTGTACGGTTGTTTCGGCACAGCCGCAAAGCAGACATGTTACACATAATAATGCCAATAGTTTTTTCATAATGTTATCCTCTTTCCTCAAATTTCAAAAAACAGTATTTGCTGATTCCATAATCCTTTTCCAATGCACTTCTCATTATTTTTCTCGCTTTTCTTATACGTGCATATACCGTTGCCGTTGATATTCCCATAGAGTCAGCAACCGTTTCTGCGTCAATATCAAGAACATACCGCATTATAATTGTCTGACGCAGTTCATCGGGCAGCTTGTTTATAACATCAAAGGCGGAAGTTTCCTCTACCTTTTTATACTCCGCATAAGCACTTTCATCTTCTACTGATTCATCAAGTTCTTCCACTATTTCAGACCGTTTGTCCTTTTTGAGCATATCAAGTGCAACATTTTTTACGATAATGGAAACAAGCGCTGCTGTTTTCTTTTCACTTTCAAAAGTAAGCTTATGAATATTTTTTATAATTTTAAGAAACGCTTCATGAACAGCGTCCTCGGCGCTGTGTGCATTATGCAGTACGCCAAAAGCTGTCGCATACATTTTCTGCTCGTGTTTTGTATATAAATCCGAAATCAGATTGCGTTCATCCGGAGTTTCCACCATGGATAAATAAAATTGCAGCATACATATTTCTCCTCATTTTTATAAGTCAATTATAACACTCGGATAAAAGAAATGCAATATGTCACTGCTATTCATGCCATAGTATAGAATCATATCTTTTGTAGCTTATCATTTTAATTTCATTCAAATCTTGTAGCATTTATTATATTTTCTATTTCCTCTTTAGGCAGGTTACTGGTATATGATATAAGATATTCACCTGTGTTGAACAGAAAATAGTAGCCACCGTGCTGGGGCTGAAAATACAAACCTTTCCAGCCGTTTATAGAAATCTGCTGAGGCTCAAGAATGGCATTTTCAGTGTTCAGTCGTATACCTCTTGCCAGCGACAACGGCTCCTGATTCACCGACAGAAGAATATCACCTTTCTTATAGGAAAGCCAGTAACCTATATCTTCATCACATACGGTTTCAACTTCATAATCACTCATATCCAGATCAATGCAGAATTTCTTCTCAATCTTCGTTTTCCCTGTTTCGTAATCATCAACAATATACAGTAATGAATGTGTATCGTAATCGGTAACCCTGAATCCCTCAATCATACTGTATACACCAAAGCCTGCAAGCACAGCAATTGCGGCTGATATAACAGCAATGAGAAGATATTTCAGCCGAAAATGTCGGGTTTTCTCTATACTGACAAACGATTTTTCGTAGTCTTTGATTATTTTTCTTTTGCGAATTTTATAGCTTAATGAAAATCTGTGCTGCTGTTCAGATGATTCGACTACAGTGTCAAGTACGCATTCTTCAAATTTACTTAATCCCATACTTTCCTCCGTTTTAATAAAAATTCCCTCTATTATATATAACTTTTTTAAATTGATTTTTTATAATGATATCAGATAATTTATTGGAAATATTTGCACTATCTGTATACTATGCTTTTTTATCCCACATTTTATAATCCGATTTCTTCAACATATATTAATTGAAAACAGCAGCATTATATGATATAATTTTTTTGTGAAAAATTTTTTTAAAAATGTGAAAGATTTCCACTCAAACATTAGTTATATAAAGTGAAAGGGGGAAGAAGCATGGATGATTTAAGTATAATAGAGCTGTTTTTTCAGCGTTCGGAAAAAGCGATTACCGAAATAAAGCTGAAATATAATTCGCTCTGTATGAAAATTGCAAATTCCATACTGTTAAACTATGAGGATTCAGAGGAATGTCTCAATACATCATATCTTAAGATATGGAACGCTGTTCCGCCAAAGCGCCCTGATTCCTTATGCGGATATCTGTGCAGAATTGTCCGTAATACCGCTTTAACTTTATATAAAGCCACCTCACGCCGCAGCTTCTTTGAAAAATATGAGGAGCTGAGCGAAATTTACCGTTTCGGCGAGACAGTTGAAGAGATAATGGACAGCAATATGCTTGGGGATTACATCAACGAATTTCTTAAAAAGGAAAATCCAAAAACACGGCATATTTTTATTCTGCGGTATTATTTCAATATGGCGGTAAAGGATATTGCAGACAGTCTGGAAATGAGTGAGCAGGCTGTAAGCTCAAGACTTATGCGTGCAAGAAACAATCTGCGAAAATTCCTTTCAGAAAAGGGGGTAGAGGTATGAGCGAGATAAACGAAAAGAAATGGGAAGAAGCTCTTGAAAAGATAGATGAAAAATACATAGATAAAGCGATAGAAGAAATGGCTTCTCATTCTGAAGAAGCAAAAATTACAGCTGAAAAATCCTTTAACAAAGGTGTAAGAATCGCAAAGATAACAGGCGGTATTGCCGCTTCGGTTGCGGTTATAGCAGGTGTTGGCGCAATAATGAATGCAAACGGTATAACCATAAGCGAGCTCTGGGAAATGCGCCCGTCGGAGGTTACCACAACGACAACAACTATACCGAATATTTCCGAAACAACCACAACACCCGTAACCGATAATACCACCACTCCTCCTGTATCGGATACCGAAGAAACTGATGTTCCTGATGATACACCCGAAACAATCCTTATGGGCAAAAGCTTTATTACACAGAACGGTTATGAGTATTCCTTTTCCTATGAATATACTCAGACAGGCGGTGAAACCCGCGGCATAATGAGTAAGCTCAGAATGGAGGTTGTTGACCTTAAAAATGACAATGAACACATCTGCGATGATGACATCACTGATTTATCTATTGTGGGTGATAACATTGAAATTTACAATGAAGAAAACACATATAACTGCGTTGAACTGCAGGTGTTTGAAATGTCCGATTATGACCTTGTGCATATAAATATTCCTCACAAAATTGAGGGACAAAGCTACGGTGCAGATAATCAGTCGGTGTTCCTTATTATGACTGAAAACGACGACGGAACATACAGCTTCAAGGACGTAAAGGGACCTGACGGAAACGATTTTGAATGTTATCCGAATTCAGTTTACAAGCTTAAAGACGAGGACGTCATATTAATTTACGACGGCTATATTTCAAAAAACGCTTACAAGGTTGATATTGAAAACCTCAGATTTACTGAATATCAGCTTTCCGATATAGACAGCGACGAAGCAAATATAGTGGATATTATAGCAGACCTTGAGCCGCTCAGTGCCGAAGAAGAGTTCTCAATTTATGAAAACCGTTTCTATGGAAAATGGGAATTAGCTTATACAGGTCTCAGTAACAGATATGCAAATGACGGCATGGAGGACAGAAATTTCTCCTACTATGGCGATACCTCAACCGAAAGCTGGGGTTCTTATGAAAGAGGCTTTTATGAGGACGAAACAGGCTGGTATATGACAGGACTTAACGGCGGTATCGGAAATGCTCACTTTATTCCGAAAAATGATCCCGATACAATGTATTTCTATCAGGAGATGCCCTGCCAGAAAAATCAGTATTACTGCATATTCACACGTAATGAAAATGAAACAGAATATGATACTTATATAAATGCAGGCAGTCTTAACAATATAGGCTTACGTAAGCTTCAGCATATTACAGGCTGTGATTTGTCATCAATAATTACCACAGAAAATGGCACATTAAAGCTTGATGACGGCAGCGAATGGACAACTGCCACAAATCTCTACTACGGCACAGGAAAAACCTATCTGAATGAAATAACGGAAAACAGAATACGTATTTCACAGCGTTATTTCACCACAGATGTAAGCCTTTATGACCCATTTTCAGACACAAATGTCCCCTACCCTGAGATGCAGTACGTCACATTTACAATTGATAAGGTTGACGGTCAATGGAAGCTTACTGCTGCGGACAGATATGACCGAACTCTTGAAACGCATGATGGTATGCCCACTGAGTTTACAGAAAGCAGCTTTGCCGAAGCGGAAAAAACAAGGAATGAACATGGCATAACTGACCTTGAAGCGGTGATTGCAGTAGAATATTTCACCGATTCCACAGGTCGTTATTATGCCCTTCGCAATATCGGAATAAATCAGGCGCTTAATTTCAGCTATGCTGAACTGTATTATTTCAACGGTGTTGAATACGAGCTTCTAATGGCTCGTGATGCGTATGTAGATGTTGCCTTCATGAATGATATAATCTATATTTCATGGCAGAACTATGAGCTTGACGAGCAGTATATTGAGTATTACAGTAAAACGTCAGTAATGGGTCTTAACGGCAATGGTATCGCTATCAAAGGCACAGGTCTGTCAGGCTTCAACACCTTTGAAAACTGTATTGTCTATACTTGTCTGAACGATGAAGTTACTCAGTATGTCATCAACGGTGACAGGCACAACCCCAAATTCACAGAGATTAAAAACATCGACTACCCCGACGGAAGCTCAGGTTTCAGGGCTGAAACAAAGGATGGCGAAATAATCACTTACAGCGATTCTTCCACAAAGCTTTCAGATCAGTTGTGGCTTTTAAATTCACGTATGGAAAGCATTTACGATATGCTCTGGGGCGGTGATATAAAGGTGGATATGAATGATAGGGTAAATATCAATGAAATGTCCTGCGGTTATGTTGCTGACTATAATCTGCATGATTATTTCCTTGAAACAGTTGGATATGAGCTTGCTGACGGGCTGATTAACAATGCACCCGCAAAACTCTACCTTTACAACGGAAAATACTATGCGCCCGAAATGACAGGCTATACACCAAAGTATGCAACCTCTTATGAAATCATCAGCGAAAATCAGAATACCGCAGAGGTTAAATACACCATATATATGCGCAGCGATCCGTACAGCGTTGCATACTTTACAGGCCCCTACACATACACGGCAACGCTTACCCGCACCGAATCCGGCTGGCGGTTTGAAAGCTTTAAGATCGACGGTGTTGATGCACCCTTATCCATAGGCGATATGTCACAGAAGCTTATGACATGTATCGGACATTACCGCCTTTATTCCGATACTCCAGAAGCAAACTCGGTTGATACGAATGACAGCATAACTGTTGACGGGAATACTTATTACTGTCTTGATACCTATGACGGCTTCAAAGAATATGAATCAGGGTTCTTTTCAGAAAAAGCCGTGGACGAAATACTGTTGAAGCTGGATACAATAAGAGTTTCAGACGGTAAGGTATATATGCGCCATGAGCCGAGTGAAAAAGTCGTAGATTATACTTATAATTTCACACTGGAAAAAGCTGATTCTGATTCAACAGAGCTTTCTGTTACCTTCTGGAACGAGGAAAATGAAATATTAGGCGCTGTTGCTGAGGGTATACCGTTTACTTTCATATGTGAAAATGATAAGTGGGTGTTGGATAGTTTCAGTTTTCCTGAATAAAAAATACTCCCGAATAAAAAGATATTCGGGAGTATTTTAATATATATACATAAACTTTGATCTTTTTCATATATATTTCAATCGATAACCCATTATGCTTCCTCCGTATCACTCGCTTGAAAACCATTTCACGCAGGAATTTTCTATCCCATAAACGGTACTTTAGGCGATTTTCAAACAAAAGAAAAAAGCCTTTAAACCGCGTGGTTAAAGGCTTTTCGCTGGCTCCTGTTACTGGACTTGAACCAGTGGCATCATGATTAACAGTCATGCGCTCTACCGACTGAGCTAAACAGGATTATCTATTAAATTGTATTCCGTTCAGC
>JAGALB010000018.1 GCA_017625405.1 Ruminiclostridium sp.
AGAATTCAAATAAAGGCGCCGTTTCATAGGATTTACCTGCAGCTCTTACATCCTTAAGCACTTCACTGTTCGGGTGAGTGCCGAGAGCAAAACATCCTATTGCTTCATATTTCTGAAGCTCTGCTGCATTTTCGGGTGTGAAATCGTAGATTTCAGGGTTTTCTGGTATGCGCCGATTGTTCTCAAATTCTTTGATATTTGTTACACCTGGATAGAAGCCGTCCTCGTCAACATAAATGCTTTCAATATCGAAATATACATTATGCATATACCCAAACTGTAATATAACGTTTAATAATTCATCGGATTTATTCAGCAACACTATAACTTCTTCTGTAGGCGAAACTGTTTTACTTATTGTCGCAATAATGTTATATTCCGAATCCAGATATATTTCCTCTGTTTCTCTGTCAACAATAACTGCGGCGGCACTGAATCCTATTCGCTGTAAGTATAATTCATCGAAACAAAGTCCGAGGCTGAGGAAAACATGCCCCTTGCTATTGGTTCTCTGTATGTATGCGGTAGCTTGATTGGTTGTGGCAATTGAGGCGAAACCAGTGTACCACTGACATGCAATAACCGAAATACCAAGAGCTAATACTGTAACTAAAATTGCAATAATCGGCCATATAATTATCCTTTTCATAAGGAAATCCTTGAATTTAAGCTTTTTCATAATAACCTCTCCTTTTCGGAAACGTTTATTCGGTCAGTTTATACCCCTTTGTAATAACGGTCTTAATCTGACTGCCTGAGTTTCCGAGAGCCTTTCTCAGTTTTTTGATATGGTTATCCACTACCCTGTCGCTGCCGAAATAATCATAGCCCCAGATTTTGTTCAGCAGTGTATCACGGTCGATAACCCAGTTCTTATGTTCAAGCAGATATTTGAGAAGTGAAAATTCCTTGGGTGCAAGTTCGACTGCTTCACCGCAGGCGGTAACCTGCAGGGTGATAAGATTCATGCGTATATCACCGCAGACTATTTCCCTGGTGATAACCATACCCTTTGAACGCTTCAGCTGCGCATTTACCTTTGCGTAAAGCTCAGCGGGCGAAAAAGGCTTTACTATGTAATCGTCACATCCCAGCTCGTAGCCGTAGAGAATATCCTCTTCCCTTGCTCTTGCGGTAAGGAAAAGTACGGGAACGATACTGCTCTTCCTGATTTCACGGCAGAGGGAGAAGCCGTCAATCCCGGGGAGCATTATATCCAGCATAATAAGATCAAATTCCTGATTTTTTATAAGCTCCAGCCCACTATCACCGTCCTGCGCAGTAACGATTGATATAGTTCCGTCGCTTTTGTCGGAAAAGTAATCTTCGATTACCTCTCTTATCTGATTGTCGTCTTCAACCAGTAAAACCCTGTATGCCATACCCTCATTCCTTTCCTGTGACTTTAATTTATCATAAGGATGTATCCTTTGTGTGTCCTTGATTGGTCTTTTTTCAGTATATCACATTTTTTGTCAGTATACAATAAAACTCCGCAGAAATAAATCTGCGGAGTTTTATTATCAGAATAAATCAATGTTTTGAAACCTGCCGTTGTGTCTGTTCAGTAAATAACAGCATTATAAAAGGCAGGAGCCGCCCGAGGTGGCACACCTCAGGAGATAGCAATGGCAGAAATGGCAACCATGGACTTTTCGCCTGTGTGGGGAACAATTTCCACAGTGTGCTTACCTGCTTCGGGGAAGCAGATAACTTCTTCTGCTTCAACATAATTGCCCCAGCCACCGGGGAAGCGTGAATCAATAGTTTTTGCAACCTGACCGTCAACTACAACGTCAAATGTGCCGCCCATTGATGTAAGCTTTGAGTAGAATACACCGATGTTCTTTGCCTCTACTTCAAACCTGAGAGGCTCAATACCTTCAAATGTACCGTCCTTGGAACGTGCAATCCAGCGTCCTCCGAAATTGCCGAAAATAGTAGATTCACTTTCCCAGCCTGTGTCTGAAGCAGGAGCAGCATTTTCGGGAGTGATGAGAGCAGCCTTTTCAAACTTACCGTTTGCGGAAGAAAGGTCGCTTTCATTTTCTGTATCAATGGAATCCACATTGTCGATTACATCCTGTAAGTAAGCTGTGATAAGCTCGGTAAGAACAGAGTGACCTGCAACGTTGGGGTGAATGTTATCGTCGGAAATATCATCCCATACGATGTGGCCCTTGTCGATTACGTCAAGAATAGCTTCACGATAGGAAATCATGGGGATGTCATAAGCAGCACATACTTCGGAGTGATATTCCACAAAGCTTGTACCGTCCTCCTGTGTCATTGCGATTGTAACGACAGCAGGTGCAGATTCGCTTTCCCAGAGCTTCTTGATGAGGCCTTCGTAGGATTCCTTATCTCTCTGGATATTTGCGTGTGTATCATTTACAGTAAAATCAATGAATACAAGGTCGGGATTCTTGGAAACTACATCACGTTCTGCTCTGTGAACACCGATATAGGAGCCTGTTGCACCGATACCTGCACGTACATATTCAACTTCAGCATCAGGGAATGTCTTGATAATCCAGTCAGTTGTAAGTCTTGCATAGCAGTCCTTGTCGCCTGCGCTGGAACCCTGTGTAATAGAGCCGCCGAGGTAAGCTACTGTAACCTTTTCGCCTGCCTGAGCCTTCTTTACGAATTTCGCAAGTCTTGCCTGATTACCCTTTATGTATGTGGAAAGCGCAACCATTCTGTCGGTAACACCGTCAGCAATTACATACTTGCTGTCTTCGGGAATTTCCACACCTGCATAAATAGCATTTGCTGCATTTTCCTTTGCTGCAGCCTGTGCATCAGGGCTTAAAGCTCCGCATACTGCACACTTTTCGGTGTTGCTGACTTCGCCGCATTCGCAAAGCCATGCATCAACAGTTTCAGCGGGTTCAGCCGCAACGGTTGTTGTAGCTTCAGTATCTGCCGCAGAGGTTGTTGTAGCAGTTCCTGTTGCTGCGCTGTTGCAGCCTGCCATAGAAATAACAACAGCTGCTGCACACATTAATGAAATAATTTTCTTCATATCATATACCCTTTCTTTATGATTAATATGTTGTTTATACTATATCATTTTTTTGCTTAAAAGTCAATAATTATTACTTATATACTTGAATTTTTTAACTTAATATGCTATGATAATTATAACAAAATAAAGCGAGGTAACAATTATGGCTGTTTTTACCGCAGATAATAGCGCATTTTCCTACATGGGCAGAGTGGATTTCTCCGATAAATCCGCCCCCATGCTTATTTACGCAGGCAGCAGTATCCGCTGCCGTTTCAAGGGCACATACCTTAAAGCAACCCTTGACAATGTGTGCATGCATACATATACATCCTTCGGTGCTGTGATTGACGGTCTTCAGTACAAGATTGACATGAAAAACGAAAACGGTGCAGCTGAATACACCGTTGCCGAAAATCTCGCCGATGAGGAACACACCCTCATTCTTTTCAAAAGACAGGCTGCGGCACATTACTTCAGATTCATTTCCCTTGAAACAGACGGAGAAGTGCTCCCTGCAAATGAAAAATACGACCTGAAGCTTGAATACTACGGTGACAGCGTTTCCGCAGGTGAAGTTACCGAGGCTCTTTATTACGACGGACACTGCGACCCCGAAAATCACGGCAGCATCTACGACAACAGCTATTTCAGCTATACCTGGATTCTTGCCCGCAGACTTAATGCACAGTTCTATAACAACTCCCAGGGAGGTCTTGCGCTCTTTGACAAGACAGGTTATTTCTACGACAAGGACCTTACAGGTCTTGAAACCACCTACGATAAGCTCAGCTACGTGCCTTATGCACCCATGGGACTTACAGAGTGGGATTTCAGCAGCTACACTCCCGACATTGTTGTGTTTGCAATCGGTCAGAACGATGCAAACCCCGACCCCAAAGCTATTTTTGACAAGGAATATGCAGAAAAGTGGAAGGCAAAATACAAGGAAATTGTTCTGGAATTAAAGGAACGTTACGGCAATGTAAAATTCCTGCTTATCACTACTGTTTTAATGCATGATCCCAGATGGGACGAAGTTCTTGATGAAATCAAGGAAGAGCTGGGCGATTACGTATACCGTTACCGCTTCAACCGCAACGGTGCGGCAACTCCCGGTCATCCCAGAGCTACCGAACAGACTGAAATGGCAGTTGAGCTTGAACAGTTCATCAGAGCCAATATGTTATAAGAGGTAAAAATGAGTATTACTGTAAATATCTATTATACGGGCGAAAACGGCAATGCCAGGAAGTTTGCGGAAGAAATGACCGCAAGAGGCATCGTTGACCGTATACGTGCAGAGGAAGGAAACGAAAGATATGAGTATTTCTTTCCTATGGATGACAGTGAAACGGTGTTGCTGATTGACCGTTGGAAGGACCAGCAGGCACTTGACATACATCATAAAACAGAAATGATGGCGGAAATTGCCGTGCTTCGCAAGAAGTACAAGCTCAGAATGAAGGTTGAACGCTATGTTGACGAGAATTGACGAGCTTCACACCACGCCTATGGGTGTAGAACGCATAAAACGCAATCTGTCCATTGATACTGACCCTGTTCAGTGGTGCAGGACTGCTATTCTATGTCCCGACGCCGTCATTGAACGAAAAGGCAAGAACTACTACATCAAAGCAAAAGGTGCGGTAATCACTGTAAATGCGTATAGCTTCACGATAATTACTGCACATAGAAAGGAACAATTATGAATTTATTGCCATATTTTTGGAGTGTGCTTGACGAGGATAAAAGTCCGATTGTGATATGCGACTTAAATCATACAATTATCTATATGAACCCCGTTGCCTGTGAGCGTTATAAAAAGCAGGGCGGTTATCTTCTGAAAGGAAAAAATCTCCTTAAATGTCATAATCAAAAATCACGTGAGATGATTGAAAAGATAATTGCATGGTTTGAAGAAAGCTACGACAACAACAGAGTTTATACTTATCACAATGATGAAGAAAATAAAGATGTATATATGGTTGCGCTCAGAGATGAAAGCGGGGATTTAATCGGCTATTATGAAAAACACGAATACCGCAGTGCGGAAAACTCAGAACGTTATGATTTCGGTAATCATAACGCCTGAAAGAATTATTCAGACTGCGTGACCCACACATCAATCTCATCAGCGGAAGGCTTTTCAAAAAAGCCTTCCGCTTTTTCTGCAAGTCCTTCATCAACATAATACGCTGATATTTCGCCGTTTTCCACCATTCTGTTACGCTTGTCAATGCGCTTTTTCCACAGGTTGTCAGATATATCTATATAATGAAACTCGCAGGTAATTCCGTGCTTTTTATAAAACTCACGGGCATATTCCCTTTCGGACCTCTGCCAGAAGCCCCAGTCAAATACAACATTGATCTTGTTTTCTATAATTTCCAGAGATTTTTCATACAGGTATTCTTCTGCACGTGCCACGTATTCATCGTGCATATCGCCTGTATCGTTTCTGAAAAGCGCAAGTGTTATCTCATCGACGGAAAGCAGAACGCCACCGCATTTTTTACACATTTCTCTTGCGTATGTGCTTTTACCCGAACAGATTTTTCCGCAGGTCATTATCACCTTGGCCATAATATCACTCCTTTTCTGCAAATTATATCACACAGACCGCTTATTGTCAAAAAATAACGGGCAGCTATTGATTTTTTTTCGCTTTTGTGTTACAATATGCAGGTAACAATGTAAACTACTGCGGTTCGAAAGGCTTTGCCGAGTAGACTAACAGGGAATCCGGTCAGAATCCGGAACAACCGCCATTACTGTATTTGACGAAGAAGCAGAGAATGCCATTGGGATTATTCCTGAGAAGGTTCTGCTTCACGGCATATGCCCGTCATAAGTCAGGATACCTGCCGCAGCTTTTCAGGTTAAACTTAACTTGGGTGTGAAGTGTTCAGCCGATTTACTGCATAATTTTCAAGCTGTATTTTTACGGCTTTGTTTTTGTTGTGCAAATAAATCGTACTGTTCCCTTAACCTTCAGGTTGAGGGATTTTTGTTTGTAAAGGAGGGATAATGTGATTTCTGAAGAAAAAAAGGGCTGGGCGGTAGAACTTTTGAAAAACAAGCACCACGAAACAGGAAGAATGCCCAGAAAGGACGATTTTGATTCAGTCACACTCTCCCGTATAAAGGCATATCTTGGTCCGTGGCCGAGAGCATTGGAAACGGCAGGGCTGAAAGAAGCCAGAACTGCAAAAACAAAATCATAAAAAAAGAGGTAAGAAAAATGAAAAAGAATTTAACAGCAATTTTAACAACAGCAATGATTACAGGTGCATTTACATTAACAGCGTCAGCTGAGGAATCGGTAACAGTCAATGTCACAATTTCCGACGGAAACGGACAGCTTGCAATTGCACAGGCTTCGGTTATCGCCAAGGATATCAACGGCGACGGAAAGGTCAGTATTGACGAGGCTTTATATGCCGCACACGAGGAAGAATATAACGGTGGTGCAGCCGCAGGCTACAACGCATATGACAGCGACTACGGACGCTCTCTCGGTATGCTCTGGGGTGATGACTGCGGCTCATACGGCTACTATGTAAACAACGCTTCGGCTATGAGCCTTGACGATGAAGTAAAGGAAAACGACTATATAAACGCTTTCTGCTATACCGACCTTGAAACCTGGTCTGACACCTACTGCTACTTTGACAAGTATGGAACAGATGGCGACAAGTTTACCCTTACTCTCAGTGCGGCCGCATGGGATGAAAACTATAACCCCATTACCGTTCCCGTTGAAGGTGCAGTTATCACAATCAACGGCGAAAGAACTGAATTTGTAACAGATGCAGAGGGCAAGGCGGATATCACAATATCTGACCCTGAAACAGGTATTCATGTTATAAGCGCAGTTTCCGACACACAGACACTTGTTCCCCCTGTATGCCTTGCATGGGGCTATGGCGAAGACTCAGAAACCAGCAACCCCACAACAGGCATTTCCGTAAGTCTTGCAGGCTTGGCATTATCAGCTTCGGCAGCAATTATTTCAAGAAAAAGAAAGTAATATGAAGAAAAGATTTTTAACAATAATCAGCACTGCTCTGTGTGCTTTTATGACTTTCGGAAGCTTTTCCGCCTGTGCACAGTCAGAAACCGTCAGCAAGGTCCGTGACCTTGTTGACGGAATTATAGATTTCAAGCTTTCACAGACAGAAAGCAGCTCGGTTCAGGAATGGATTGACGGAAAGCTCTCGGAAAATGCAGGAATGTCGGGAGAATGGTACGTATTCGGTTTAAGCAGATACGACGAATATGATTTCTCGGCGTATAATGCCGCTCTGAATGAATACCTTTCAGAAAAGGAAGTGCGTTCAGCTTCCTCAAGACTGAAATTCGCCATTGTTCTCGCCTGCACAGAAAGCGGTAACAGCTATATACAGACGGCACTTGACAGCTCCGTTGGCGGTCAGGGTGTGATGAGCTTCATCTATGGTCTGCATATGTTTGGCAACGGTTATTCAAGCAGCACAACAACTGCGGAAGAAACAATAAAAGGCTTGCTTGCTCTGAGAAAAAACGACGGCGGCTGGGCAGTCACAGGCGATACCGCTGAAACAGACGCAACTGCCATGGCGGTACAGGCGCTTGCACCTTATTATGATTCCGACAATTCCGTAAAGGAAGCTGTTGACACTGCCCTTTCCCTGCTTTCTGAAAGACAGATGGAAAACGGAGTTTTTGCAAGCTACGGAGTACCCAACCCCGAAAGCACAGGACAGGTTCTTCTGGCTCTTACAAGTATGGGTATTGACCCGCAGGCAGATGAAAGATTCATAAAAAACGGAAATACACTTATTGACGGAATTGAACTTTTCAGAAACGAAGACGGAAGCTTCCGCCATGAAATTGACGGCACATTCAACGAAAGCGCAACCGTTCAGACCTTTTACTGTCTTGTTTCATATCTGAGATTTTCAGAAGGCAAAACACCGCTTTATGTTCTTGAAAAAGACACCGCTTCCGATACGCCTCTGGAAGAAGCGCCCTCTGTTACGGAAACGCAAGAAGCACAGCCCACTGCGGAAGAGGAACTGCCTCAGGAAGCGGAAGTCACTACGCAAAAAGGAAGCTACAAGCCTGTCGTATGTCTTATAATTGCAGGCGCAGGTGTAATTTCAATAATAGTTCTGGTAATTCTCAAAAAGGCAAAAAGGCAGAATATAATCGCCGCCGCTGTAATAACTGCGGCAGGAATTATCTTTGTGCTTGTTACGGATTTCAGCAGTGCTGACAGCTATTACGGCAAGGTTACCGTCAAAACAAATCCTGTCGGAACGGTGACTCTTTCCGTGCGATGTGATACGGTCGTCGGTAAAAGCGATGCTGAATATATACCTGATGACGGAATTATCGTTACAGACGAATTTCAGATAGAACAGGGCGAAACTGCTTTTGATATTCTTGTGGAAGCTGCTAAGAAGCACAGCATCCAACTGGATTATTCGGGAGCTTCAGATACCGTTTATATTGTAGGTATAAACCACCTTTATGAATTTGATTTCGGCGATTTGTCAGGCTGGATGTATACAGTAAATGACGAAAAGCCCTCGGTAGGATGCGACGGATATACACTTTCCGACGGCGACAGGGTGGATTTTGTCTATACCTGTGAAATGGGAAATGATTTACAATTAAAGGAGTGAGTAAAATGGGAGCAATTGACAGAATCAATCCTGTGGCGGCGGCAGTTTATTTTCTTGCTGCGGCAGGCATTGCCATGTTCAGTATGAATCCTGTTATACTCTCCCTTTCCCTTTCGGGTGCTGTCTGCTTTTTCTTTATTAAAAGCAGAAGCACCGGTATAAAAAGTCATCTTTATTCCTTGCTTTTGTTTATCGTAATGGCGCTTATAAACCCATTCGTAAATCATAACGGTGTAACCGTACTGTTTATAATGAATGACAACCCCATAACGCTGGAAGCGCTTATTTACGGAATTGCCGCTTCTGCCATGATAATTTCAGTGCTGTACTGGTTCAGAAGCTTTACGGAAATAATGACCAGCGACAAGCTGCTTTATATATTCGGAAGGCTGTCGCCAAAGCTTGCGCTGATACTCTCGATGGCACTGAGATTTGTACCGATGTTCGGCAATCAGCTTTATAAAACCGAGCAGGCACAGAAGGCCGCAGGACTTTATAAGGAGGATAATATTGCAGATACCTTCAAGGGAAAAACCGATATTTTCAGTATCATAATTACCTGGGGACTTGAAAACGGAATAATCACCGCAGACAGCATGACCGCAAGAGGTTACGGCTGTGCACGCAGGACAAGCTTTTCACTTTTCCGCTGGCGAAAGGGCGATTTTATATTCCTTGCAATAACCGCTGCGTTGTTTGCGGCTTCTCTATGGGGAACTATGGCGGCGGATTTTGCCTATTACCCTGCCATAGCATTTTCAGAAGCGGATTATCGCACGGTCACAGGCTTCACTTCTTACGGACTTCTTGTCTTTCTCCCTTCAATTTTCGAAATAAAGGAGGCTTTACGGTGGAAATATTTAAAATCGAAAATCTGAATTTTACCTATCCCTTATGTAAGGAAAAGGCTGTCAGCAATATTTCCTTTTCCGTAAACGAGGGAGAATTCATTACTATATGCGGTGCAACAGGCAGCGGTAAATCCACCCTGCTCCGCCTGCTGAAAAAGGAGCTTTCTCCCCTTGGAGAAAAATCAGGAGCTATCCTCTTCTGCGGAAAGGATATCGAACAGTGGGAGCAAAGGGATTCCGCCTCGCTGATAGGTTTTGTAATGCAAAAACCCGAGCAGCAGATAGTAACCGACAAGGTATGGCACGAGCTTGCATTCGGCCTGGAAAACCTGGGCATCCCTGCTGAAACAATTCGCAGCAGAACTGCAGAAATGGCTTCATATTTCGGTATAGAAAAATGGTTTGAAAAAAGCACCTCTGCCCTGTCAGGCGGTCAGAAGCAGCTGCTCAACTTAGCTTCGGTAATGGTTATGCAGCCCAAGGTGCTGATTCTTGACGAGCCTACCGCACAGCTTGACCCTATTGCCGCTTCGGAGTTCATTTCCACCCTGAAAAAACTCAACAGCGAGCTGGGACTTACAGTAATAATAGCCGAACACAGGCTTGAAGATGTCATTCCTGTAAGCGACAGGCTCATGGTTATGGAAAAAGGCGCTGTTACAGGTTTTGATACACCTTCGGAAGTAATTGCTGCGCTCTCGGGGGAAAGCATTGTGCTTAACGCAATGCCTGCCTCGGCTCGTCTTTTCCACAAGCTTTCAGGAAACGGAAAATGTCCTCTTGATATACGTGAAGGCAGAGAGTTTATCCGCAACAATTACCACAACCGCATGCGCACCTTAAACAAAGAAGAATATATACATAATAAAGAAAAGGCGCTCTCCTTTTCCGAAGTTTTTTTCCGCTATGAACGCAATTCACCCGATGTACTTGACGGTCTTAATCTTGACATTTACAAAAACGAGGTTTACTGTATCCTGGGCGGAAACGGCTCAGGAAAAACCACCGCATTATGTGCGGCGGCTGACCTTATAAAAATATACAGCGGTAAAATCACCGTTTTCGGCAAGGAAATCAGAAAATACAGAAATCAGACCCTTTACAATGAATGCGTGGCAATGCTTCCTCAGGATGTGCAGACAATGTTCCTCAGAAACACCGTCGGCGAAGAACTTAAGAATGCCGCTGAAGCGGTAAAGCTGCTCCCTGTAAGCATTGAACATCTGTACGACAAGCACCCTTATGACCTTTCGGGCGGTGAACAGCAGCTTGTTGCTCTTGCAAAGGTTCTTTCAACAAAACCAAAACTTTTACTTATGGATGAGCCTGCAAAGGGACTTGATGCAAACGCAAGACTCGGACTTGTGAAAGTTATTCACAAACTGAAAGCTGAGGGAATCACAGTAGTGATTGTAACTCATGACCCGGAATTTTCCGCAATGTGCGCCGACAGATGCGGTCTTTTCTTCAGAGGAAATATAGTTTCTGAGGGCACGCCTACTGAATTCTTCTCACAGAACAGCTTCTACACTACTGCAGGAATCCGCATGACAAAGGGGTACTATGAAAATGCGGTTACTGTTGATGACATTGCCGCCTTATGCCACGAAAACGGCAGAAAGGACGGTAAAGCATGAACGTCATAAAAAACAGGAATATACGCAATGCCCTGAAAATCATCGTTCCCTTTGTGATTATTCCTCTGCTTGCCGCTCTTGGCAGTGCTGCAATGTTTGAAAAAAGACATATCATCATTTCCCTTGCAGCAGCTGCTTTCAGTCTGCTTCTTTTTTCCGCAGGCTTTGAAAGAAAAGCAACAGGCGGGAGGCGTATGGTTATTGTGGCAATAATGATTGCCCTTTGTATTGTGGGCAGATTCATTCCATTTTTCAAACCTGTCACCGCAATTTCGATAATTACCGCTATTTATCTCGGAGGAGAAGCGGGATTTCTCACAGGCTCTCTTGCGGCATTCCTTTCAAATTTCTATTTCGGTCAAGGTCCCTGGACAGCATTCCAGATGCTTGCGTGGGGGCTTACAGGCCTTATAGCAGGTTATCTTGCCGAACCGCTTAAACGCCATAAATTACTGCTGCTTATTTACGGCGCTTTTTCGGGTGTTATCTATTCATTTGTCATGGACGTGTGGACAGTACTATGGTATAACGGCGGCTTCGACGGTACGCTTTTTCTTTCAGCGGTGGTTTCGGCACTGCCCTTCACCGTTGTTTACGCAGTTTCCAATCTCGCCTTTCTGTGGCTTATGGCAAGACCTTTCGGTGAAAAGCTTGAAAGAATCAAAATCAAATACGGAGTTTAAAAAGACCTGCGACAGCACTTCGCAGGTCTTTTTGTCTGAAAAATAGCATTATTGTGCCAATGTTCATATTTGATGAATTTTTTACCGCATTTATACTTGAAAATTTGAAAGTTTGTGATATAATGGTAGCAGTATAATTTTTACGGAGGAATATCTGATGTTAAAAAAGAAAATTTCTGTTGTTATGGCTGCAGTGATGTGCCTTACCTGTCTTGCAGGCTGTAACAGTGATGTTGCAGCAACCGACAGCACTACCGCAGCTGACGCTCAGCTTCCCGCAGGTGAAGTTACCGGGGAATTATCAGGCGGCGTGGACGGCTGGACTTACGGTCAGGTTGCAATGGGCGGCGGCGGATTCGTAACGGGCGTTTTTTCGACCTGCGAAGAAAACGTTTACTATGCCCGTACAGACGTAGGCGGAGCATACCGCTGGAACGAACAGGACAAGCAGTGGAAGTCGCTCAACTACTGGGTTTCGCCCGAAGATGTAGGTCTTCTCGGCATAAGCGCTATTGCTGTTGACCCTGAAAATGCCGCAAAGGTATATATGCTGGCAGGCACCGAATATTTCAGTGGCGGAAAGACCTGTATCCTTATTTCTGAAAATTACGGCGAAAGCTTTGATGTAGTCGAGCTTACCGATATGATAAAGGTTCACGGCAACGGAATGGGCAGAGGCAACGGCGAAAGACTCGCCATTGACCCCAACAACAAGGAAACCATTCTTGCAGGCGGATGCTCAAGCGGTATCATACGCAGCACCGACGGCGGCAGAACCTGGACTCAGACAGATTTCCCCGTAAAGGGCACAACTAACGGAAACGGCGTCAACATTATCGTATTCGACCCCAATACAGAAGGTCTTGTATATGCAGCCGCTTCCCAGACAAGCGAAAATCTCTTTGTTTCAAAGGACAGCGGTGCTACATGGACTGCTCTCGGCTGGAATCCCGACCTTATGCCTCAGCGTATCAAGCTGGACTCCAAGGGCAGCCTCTATGTTGTCTGCGGTGATAAGGAAGGCCCCTGGAATCAGTCAAAGGGCGCTGTTTACAAATATGACCCTGCTTCCGGTACAGCTGAAAATATCGCTCCTACCGAAAATCCCTTCGGCGATATTGTAATTGACCCTACCGACGAAAACAAAATGGTGCTTGTCACAACACAGACATGGGTTCAGCAGCCTAACGGCTCATGGGGCGATACCTTCTTCACAACCACCGACGGCGGTGCTAACTGGACTGATATAATCAGCAAAATGACAATGTCCACAAACGATATACCCTGGATTGAAGACTGCGCTATGCACTGGTGCTGCTCGCTGTCCATGAATCCTTTCGACACCGATGAAATCATGGTTACAAGCGGTAACGGCATATTCGCCTGCGACAACATTTTTGACGAAGCACCCGCTTTCTATTTTAACTCTAACGGTATTGAAGAAACAGTACCTATGGATATTATCACTCTTCCCGACTATCCTCTTGTTACAGCGGTTATGGACTATGACGGATTCGTTCACGAGGATATTTCCAAGCATCCTCAGCGTCATCAGGACAAAATCGGCTCTACAACAAGTATTACAATTGCTGCACAGAACAGGGATTACTGGGCTAAGGTAGGCGGAAATGACAGCACACAGATGTTAAGCATTTCCACTGATGGCGGCAAAACCTGGTCAGCTGCAAGAAGAAAGCCTGAAAAGGGCAAGAACTACTATCAGGGCTGTGTTGCTTTCAACGCTGACGGCAGCAGACTTATCTGGCTTCCCTCCAACTCAAGCTTTGCATTCTATACCGAAGACCTGGGCGCTTCCTGGACAAAGTGCGAAGGTCTTATGGGCAAGGATATATACATTATAGGTGACAGCGTAAACCCTGACTACGTATACGCTTACGGCAAGGATAAGTTATATGTAAGCTCAGACGGCGGCAAGAACTTCACCAAGAAGGGAACCGACCTCTTCCTCTTTGAAGACAGAATCTGTATTGCTCCCGAAGAAGGCTGCTTCTACCTCCCCACAGGCGGCGGTCTTTATAAGACAACCGACCACGGCGAAACATTCACACAGTATGAAACCGTTGCACAGTGCAACAGCGTAGGTATAGGCAAGGCAAAGAACGAGGGCGACCCCTATGTAATCTATATCTACGGCAACACCAAGGAAAACCAGACAATAGGCATCCACATGTCAGAAGACGACGGTGCAACCTGGACTCTTATCACCGATGAAGCTCACCAGTTCGGCGGTATGGGTAACGGCGATATGATCAACGGCGACCTTAATGTTTACGGCAGATGCTATATGACTACCGTAGGTCTTGGCGTAGTATACTGCGATAAGACCGAAAAATAAGGAGCATTACAATGTATTTCAACGAACTTGCAATCGGTATGAAAACTGCAATCCCTTCAACGGTTATTGAAAAAGAGGAAATGCTGGATTTTGCAAGAAAATATGATAATATTCCGCTTCATACCGATGAGGAATATGCAAAGAACACACGCTTCGGCGGTCTTATTGCACCCGGCGTAATGTCCTTTTTATGCGTATGGGCAAAATATCTTGAAGTAGATTTTTTCGGTGAAGAGCTTATTGCAGGAATGTCCACAAAGATAGAATGGTTCAGGCCTGTTTTTCCTGCTGATACACTCACAGCGGAAGCTGAAATCACCAATCTTACAAAAAGAAATGAACATAGCGGAATTGCCGAAGTAACAATCAATGCGTATAATCAGAACAATGAGCTTGTACTGAAGGCAACCACCGAAGCACTTTTAAAATGCAGATAATCTACATGGGCTGAAAAGCATATGCTTTTCAGCCCGTGTTATGCGAAGGATTCATTTATGTACTTATTATTACTTGCTGTTATTTATATTGCTTTTATCAGTCTTGGTCTTCCCGACTCTCTTCTTGGCTCGGCATGGCCTACAATGCGTGTGGATTTCGATGTTCCGATTTCGTATATGGGCATTGTATCAATGATAATCGCAGGCGGTACAATTATTTCGGGACTGATGTCCGAAAGACTGACCAAAAAATTCAGCGCAAAGGCTGTAACAACCGTAAGCGTCATACTTACAGCGATTGCCTTATACGGTTTTTCGACCGCAACTGAATTTATTCATCTCTGCCTGTGGGGTATTCCCTACGGACTCGGTGCAGGCGCCATAGACGCAGCGCTCAATAACTATGTAGCACTTCATTATAAGTCAAAGCATATGAGCTGGCTGCACTGCTTCTGGGGTGTAGGCACTATCATAAGTCCTTATGTAATGAGCTATGCACTTACCCATTCCGTATGGATGGACGGTTATCGCACAGTTTCCTATATCCAGTTCGGAATTGCTGTAATTCTGATTCTGACACTGCCATTATGGAAAATCAACAGCAGCAAAAATGCCGCTGCGGAAAACGCACCCGTCCTCGGAGTAAGAGGCGCATTGAAAATCAAAGGCGTACCCTCACTTCTGGTCGGCTTTTTCGCCTACTGTGCGGCAGAAGCCACAACAATGCTGTGGGCAAGCAGTTATTTTGAAGGTGTAAGAGGTGCTTCAAAGGAAGAAGCCGCAGCGCTCGGCTCTCTGTTCTTTATCGGGATTACCGCAGGCAGATTCCTGTCGGGCTTCATTACAGACAAAATCGGCGACAACAGAATGATACGCATCGGTACAGGTGTTGCCTTGCTGGGTGCGCTTTGTATTGCCGTGCCTCTGAAAGCGGTGACAATTGCAGGCTTTATTATAATCGGACTTGGATGTGCTCCCGTATACCCCTGTATAATCCATTCCACGCCCTATAATTTCGGTGCTGAAAATTCACAGGGCATTATCGGTATACAGATGGCAAGCGCATATGTGGGCTCTACCTTTATGCCGCCGATTTTCGGCCTTATAGCAAACCATATCAATATTGCCTTCTTACCGCTTTATATTGCATTTTTCTTTATTCTCCTGCTTACGATGATATCAAAAACCGAAAAGCTATGTAAAAAAGACTGAACAGAAGGCGGATGTCATGCGCTGATGATTACATAAACAAAAACAACCTGTGAGAACGGAAATCACAGGTTGCTTTTTTGTGGCCCGCAAATCACGGACAGAATTTACCTCCCGACTATTGCCGGGAGGTGAATGAGAAAAGATATATGCGTTATGAAGGATTAAATCTTGTTATCAAGTCTGTAAGAATTAACAACTCTGGAATTTGTAGAATTGTAACCTGCTTCATCATTGTAAATTACATAACATAAGCCTTCTTCAGCTATTACTGAATTAATAGTTGTTCTTAAGCTATATTCATACTGTCTTCTGTAATAATCACCTAAATAACTATTCCAATTTGAAAGTGAATCAAATCCGTTGTAAGATTTCTTGTCACCGATATAAACATAAATTCTGCAACCATCAACTACAACACCTACAAAATCGTTTGTGTACTGTGCGTTAGAAGCTTCAGATAAGAAGAAATCGTACTGAGAACCAGGAACACGCTCTGTTGCCTTGTGATTTACCTTATAAACTGCCTGACGTTCCTTGAGATTATTACCATACCAGCCCTTAGCAGTAATGTAAAGAGAATGAGAAACCGTATTGCCAGGAGCAACATATGTATTGTCTGTGGAATATGTTGTTTTAATGCTACCGTCATAAGAAGCGGCAGAAAGACCAGTTCTTATATTTACACCGGAACCAGCTGTTACAGCGAAGAAAGGAAAACAAGATTTAGTAGTAATAGTGGATTTTACGTATCCAACGTTTCTTAAATATGTTTTTGTAATACCAGCGTAATCAATGCTTACATAACTATTTAAATTGAAATTAGAAGAAAGTTCACCCTGCTTGGATAACGCTGTGAGGAAATTGATAAATTTTCCATTGTAATCCTGTTCAAGTGTGCCCCAACTTACAAGAACATATCTGCCCATATCTTTGTTATACTTAAGTTCTGTAATAACGTTGTTGCCCCAGTAATCCTTGATTCGCATATAACTTGCAAACTTGTAAGCACTTTCTGCTGTGTTTACTTCCTTTGGAAACGCAAGAACAACCCAATCCTTTTTAGGATAATGGTCGAGCTTAATATCAATAGCCTGACCTCCATTATATATTTCATTATTCATATATTTAACAGTAGGTTCAGGAATATTTTTTACAGTGCTTGTTGTTACAGCTGTCTTATCGCCAAGCCAGTTGTATGCCTTGTTATAATTGCTAGCATCAAGTGTATATGCAGAAGCATTGATAGATGTAGCTGCGAGTGTTGCAACAGATAAAGCTGCTGCTACAATTTTCTTAAATGTGTTCATGATAATTTCTCCTTGATATAATTAAAAAATATGTGATTTGATTTTTAGCCACGTTCCGTTTTGGGAGCTGTCCGATGTGCACCTCGGTTCTCCATCTGTCACTCATTATAAGCCAAAGACCGCTTGGTTTCAATATTTTTCCGACAAAAGGTCTGAAAAAAGCAGGAAGTGGTCACTATTTTTTTCAAGTTGCCGATATTTCGCCCAGGTTGCCACCTCAAAAAAACAAAATCAGAAAAATGCACCGAAATGCCGAAAACGGCAGCTTGGATTTGCCGCAGCGGCAGGTCAGAAATGCAGTTCTGACCTGTCGGTAGTTACTTACCTGCCACAAAAACATCAGAATTTTGGCATCTGATTTACGGAATTACCTGTAATATTGCGGTTTTTGACGTATGGCAGGATATTCTGGCGGCATGATGAAATGCCAGGCGGCATCTTGCGTCTTGTATATGAATTTCATGCATTTTTTTGGCATCTTATTACAAAAGTATTGATTTTTTTTAAAAACTTATATATAATATAAACAAGGAAAAATTATCGTAACGGAGGGTATTTTTCATGAAAAAAACGATTTACATTATTGCAGGTCAATTCAAAAACGATTACATGGATAAATATGTAACCGGTGCAATGCGAAAAGCCAACGAGCTTGATTATGATACCGTTACATTTTCCATGTCACGTTACTACCGTACAAAAACCAATTGCGAAAAAGATATTTACAAGCTTATAGATTTCAGTAAATGTGACGGCGTAATACTCAATGCCGAATCATTTTACGAACTCAAGAACCTTGCGGCGACCGTAGAGCAGAGGATTATCCTCAGCGGTAAGCCTTATACCGTAATAGGTGCTTCTGCTTATACAGACAACTATTTCCACTATCCATATTTCGACGATATGGTTACTATGGTAAATCATCTTATCGAAGAACACGGATGCAGGAAAATCTACTGTCTCGGAGATGTACCCGACAGCCAGAGCTCACGAATCGAGGGCTTCAAGGCGGCTATGAAGGCTCATAATCTTCCCTGTCCTCAGTCTTATCTTCTTTACGGCGGCTTCTGGATAGACTGTGCCGAGCGACTTGCAAAAGATATTGCAAGAGAAATAATTGAAAAGCCTGACGCTGTTATGTGTATCAATGACCAGATAGCGAATGCACTTGTGCGTGCTTTTTACCGAAACGGAATCTCTGTACCTGAAGACGTTCTCGTTGCAGGTCTTGACGGACACCCCTGCGCTTTCAATTATGAGCTGCCCATTACTACCGTTATGATAGACGGCGAGCATCTTGGAAAAACAGCAATGAACAGACTGCATGAAATGATGGGCAATGAGATTGATCTTGTACCTATCAAAAAGAACCGTGTGAAGGCAGGCGCAAGCTGCGGCTGCGGTGCCAGAAAGTCAAGACATATCCGCAGCCGTATAGAAGAAGCCAACGAGTATGAAAACTATACAATGTATTACCGCAACAGCGAAATACAGGAAAAGCTGTACCATATAAACGACTATTCCGAGCTGCCTATTATTCTGGATAACCTTACATATCTTGTACCGAATATGAGCACATTCTCAGTTTCTCTGCTGAGAGGTCAAAATCAGGCGGAGTGCCTGTTCCACAGCTCATGGTCAAACGGTGACAGCACAGTAAAATTTGACTATCGTGATATACTGCCGCCCAACGGCAATATGGACAGCCAGGTAAGAAATACACACGTTGTGCCTATTTCTTTCAACGAGAAATTCTACGGGTATATTACGGCAGGTTATCACCAGCCAAACGTGTACAATGAATTTCTGCAGAAATTCATACGTGATATATCAATTGCACTGGATATATATGAACGCCACAGTGGAATAAATGCTGTTTCACTGCCTGAACTCAAGCCTGAACGTGCTACAACAAAGGCGTATCCAGGTATGAAGCATATTGATGAAGATCACGATGATATGCCCGAAAATGACAGCCATACCATATATGCTCTTAAAAACGGCACGCTGGCAAAGGTCAACTTTGATAACATACTGTATTTTGAAGCCTATGAGAAAAAGGTAAATGTAGTACTCAAAAGCGGGGCTTACGAGGTACGCAATACCTTATCTGAGCTTGAAGAAATGATGCAGACAAAAAACTATATGCGTGTATCAAAATCGATACTGCTGAATATTGATAAAGTTGCAGCTATAAAGCCTGAAACAGACCGGACAGTTGTAGCGGTGCTTGCAAACAAGCAGGAAGTCAGGGTTTCCAGAAGATATGCAAAAGAATTCAAAGACAGAATGAAGTTCTGATAAATAAGAATCGCACAACCAAAGATGTGCGATGATGAGATGACAGTCAGAAATGACTTTGTTAGGGATCTTACTTTTGTCAGTAAAATTACTTATAGAAAAGAAGAGCGAAAGAGTTTTAAATCTTTCGCTCTTGTGTTTTATCTGTCATCTGAAATATTATACACGGACAAGAAACCTGAGCTGACGTTTGATCTACGTATTACAATATAATCAGGTAACACCTATCCTGTCCCTGAAATCAGCAACAAATTTTCTTGAAACTTTTACAGCCGCCTTACTGCCGAGGATTACTTCAAATGTTCTGTCAGGACCGGGAGCGACTGATGTAACTTTTGAAAGATTAATCAGAGCGGATTTGGAAACACGCATAAAACCACAACCGGAAAGCATTTCTTCAAGCACAATAAGCGTTTTTCTGATTTCATAGCGTCCTGATTTCAGCACAGCAACAGTTTTGCGGCCTTCCGACTCAAACGCAAGTATGTTTTCAACAGGCACTCTGTGCATTGTACCGCTTTTAACCACAAAAACAAAATTATGATTGGCAAAATCTTCAATCTGCCCGCTGATGAGCGCATCTGAATAATCCTGCACATAACGGTATTTTTTATTTTTGATAAGGTGAATAGCAACTGAAAGTCTGCTAAGATACCTTTTCAGCAGGAAATTGTAAACAAGAGGATCATTATAACCCGTTACTGCATGACCATACAATACGCCGTCAAAAATCAACGGAAGAACATGACTGTTCTCAGGAATACTGGAGTATGATAAAGAAGACGGACATATTTCGTTCGACGGAAATTCCGTAAAATTGCCTTCTCTTACAAGGTCAGTCATATAAACACACTCGGATGTGCTTTCATCTTTTTTCAGGCATACCGCAAAGAAATTCTTGTCAGGTATAAGATAATCCGTATTGGAAACAACTTTTGAGAAATCTGCCATATTATCGCAGGCATAAAGCATTTCCTCAAGGCTGCTGTTGCTGTAGTACATCTCTTCCTTGCGACGTTTTTCAAACAGCTCAAGCTTCAATCTGGTATCAATGGGCTTGTTGTTTCCGCAGCCGCAGCTCATACCTGTTATTATGCTGGTTTTGGGTCTGCTTATCAGATGTTCTTCCTCGCCTGTAATCAGCGAACACAGCTTTGAAACTGCTTTTCTGCCGATATATTCCGAATCGCACGGACAGGTAGTCACAGAAATTATATTGTTAATTTTATTTCTTGTGCCGAAGCCCGATACGATGATATCCTCAGGCACTCTTATTCCGTAGGCTGCAAGCGAGGTTATAAAAAAGGATGCAATGGTATCATCATAACACATTACAGCATCAGGAATTTCAACATTACTGTAAGCTATATCCCTTGCCAGCTTTTCAGCACACTCCTGCCAGAAACCACCGTATATAAGATTATCTTCGGTACAGGACAGACCGTGCTTCTTCATTGAATCTATAAAACCTGCGTCACGCTCTGTTTCATACCCGGCATGACCACCGAGAAAATATACAACCTCACAGCCGTGTTCATCGATTATATGATCAGTAAGTGCTTCAAAGCTGCTGCGGTTGTTTTCGGAAAATACATTTTCGTAAATATCCGACTTTCCGATTACTACAACAGGCTTTTTACATTTTCTTTGTATATCCTTTTCTACCATCTTACCCAGTGATTTATGTGCGGCAAAGGACTTTTCAAAAAACACAACACCGTCATAACGATTGAAATCTATAAGCGAAAAAACACTTTCCTCATTATTTGTATGAACCTCAGCCATTAACGGCATTGAAAAGACAACGGTCCTGCAATTTGTCCTGTTTGCCTGTTTTTCAATCCCGACTATGTATTCATCCCTGTAATCCTCGGTCATATCTGCCATAATTACGCATATTGTCATCTTACTGTTCATAGGTCACCTCCGGAACACAATATGTATATCCATCCTGATTATAATATGATATATATGATATGTCAAGATATTTTTGGTATAAAATTCATATCTGGTGTATAAAATTCCATTTTTCTCGGTTGGAATTTCATGCATTAAAATCGCCGTTTTTATACAATTTTGTACATCATATAACCCCATGCCGCCATTTTGCGCAAAACCTCTTGAAATCGCTGTTCTTATGATGTAAACTTATAATGAATTATTATACACTCAATACGGCATTTCATCTTGACATGCTGTACGTATGAAAGGAATTCTTTTTATGAAAAGAACAAAACTTATCCTGTCCGCAATAAGCACTCTGCTTTCACTGACGCTCCTGATTGGTATGCTTCCCCATATCACCTTCACGGCATCTGCTGAAAGCGGCTCTGCCTCCTTCCCTGTCAATTACGACCCGAATGACGGTATGATAAAATACGGTCATACAGGTAAAGTCGGTATGCGTGCTGAAAATGACGTAAACAACCACTACGAAAAAAACGATAAGGTTGTAAACTTCCCTGAAGATCTCATAAATCTCAAGGACGAAAACGGTCAGCTTAAATTCCCCGATTACAATGCTGCCGATGCTTATTACGACTATTCGGATATGTTCAATGAAGCACTTTCCCTTGCTCGTGCAAAGGACAACTGCGACGTATTCGTACAGCCGGGTGTATACTACTTTACAAAATCAGTCTACCTCTGGGGTTATACAAGAATCAATGCCGTTGCGGGGCAGACTGCATTTGTCATCAAGCCCAACTTTCAGGACAAAGACGGTAATCCCGTTGATGTAAACGGCTTTTTCACAAATGCCGACCTCAGCTCCACATACTCCTGGTACTTTTCAAGCATAAACGATATTGCTTTTGTTGTCGAAGGTACTCACAACGCATTCAAGCCTACCAACACCGCACAGAACATCATAGCAAATCTCTGTACCGACGGTATTCAGGCTGTTGATAAATTCAACCTTTTCTATCGTGTACGTATCAAATACGGCGCTGTCAATAATATCGGCGCTTCAGGCTTTGAATCCTTCATGCGCTGGTCATATGTTGATATGCTCACAAGGATTCAGGATGTTACGATAGGTCCTACAAAGTATGTTTATTACGGTGTTGAAACCAACGACGCCTTCTTCTATGACAACCACTATTACGGCGGTTATTATACCGACTCGGACGGCTATTCACAGCTGCCTTTATTCCAGATAAACTTCAGCATGGGCACAACCATGTTTACAAATTCCTATATAGGTAATTATTATTTCTCAAGAAGCGGAGCTTCGGCATGGTGTCCCCACACATCCTACTCGAATCTGACTTTTGAACGTGTATATAACTTTGTTATGGATACAACCGTTGACTCCTCTTCCTCTGTAAGCGGATGCTTATTCAAGGACGGCGCATACAACGACATTGCCGCTTATTTTGAAAGTCAGGGTATACCTGCCTTTGATTACTGGGACCGTACCTGGAGCTATGAAGAAAACAGATTCATATATAACAGCAAAGGATATATAATCCGTGACACGATTACAGGTAACAAGCTTGATTCCGCAAACCATGCTCACGGCCAGTACATAACTCTTATAGAGCTTCACAACGGTATCAGCTTCACCCAGAATAAAATCGAGTGCGATTCTCTTGACTGGACTATTCTTGTAAGACTCACCGACTCTGAATGGACTTCAAGATACACAGCAAGAAGAAGTGCTGACAACATCACCTTTGCCGATAACGCATTCAAGATAAACGAATGGGTAAAAGAGAACCTTTTCATTGACGACTGGAAAGGCGGAAAGCCCTTATCCGACGACTGGTATGACAAGACTATAATTGTATGGGGCGAAAGAGGCTGGAACAACTCTGACGGAACTCCTGCCATGGGCTGGGTAGGTGCTGACGGACCCGAAGACGTAAGCTGGATGGAAGGCTATGTCTATGTATCCCCGTATTACAGCAGATACCTTGATTTCACAGCCTTCAGCAGCCCAACAGCTCCCACAGCAGGTTATGCTGCACTCGGAGCAGTGGGCGCAGACGAGCAGGCGCTGGAAAATATGGGTGTGGAAGACAGATATTATTATGACCTGAATTCTACCTCTATTGAAAAAGTTTATTTTGAAAGAGATTTCGGCGGTTTCAGCTGGAATACAGGCTCAAACCATCAGAAGCTTCAGGAAGCCTTTGACTATGTAGCAACTCATGACGCTATACTCTATATTGAAAACGGAACATTCTACACAAGCGAGCCAATTGTTCTCCGTGGCGGTGCTACATACCGTGTAGTTTTTGACGGTACAATCAGAAGCCATAAAACGGCGGAAATGGACGGTACGGGTATGTTTGTAATGAGTGCTGACGACAACGCTCCTATAAACGGTTATTTCATCGGTACAGACCTGTATCTTCAGAACTGCAATACCAGTGGTTTCTTTAATGTAAATACCGATAATTTCTATTTTAATATCGGAAGTGTACAGCGTGGTGTAGGTTGCTTCACAAACTGCAAGCTGAACAACACCATTATCCATGAAGGTCAGATTCAGTACTGCGATTACGGATTCTTCTACAAGACTATTACAAACAATACCCTTGTAAAGAATGTATACGGTACAGCAAGTACATGGATAGAAGGTGCAGACGGCATTTCTCCCGGCGATAAGAACTATCGTTATTTTATTTCCGATTCCGACTTTGCCCATTCCACATGGAGAGGCTGCTGGCTTGAATTCGGTCAGTTCTCAAACGGCAGAACACTTACAGGCGCAGGCAACAGCGTTTACCGTGGCAACCTTATTGACTACACTTATAATTACAGCTTTGGCAGAAACGACGTTTTCTGCGGCAATACCCTTACAAGAGCAAGTTACAGCAATATCACAAACCACATGGTGAACTCTAACTTCCCTATTGACCTGCCCGATATACTTACAAACAAGCCTATGGTCATGTTCCATGTAAGCGATGGTCTTCGTCTTATAGGAAATATGGATATCGGCACTATGAACGCAATGACTCATTTCGTAGAGTTCGACAGCCCCGGCATAAGCTACACCGACCAGAACGGAAACACCGTAAAATCCATTTCCGACACACGTATTCTCGGCAACGGTGTTACAACTGTATATCACGGCGATTATAAGGTTGCACAGCCTTATATCCCGTGGGGAAAATCAGATGATATCGTTTTTGAAAACTGTAAGAACAATGTGATCGATCTGCTTCACTTCTACGAAATCGACCAGCAGGACGATCCCGAAACAGCAGAAGACGAAACATTCATCATACCCAGAAACGAGCTTATCGACAATTCAATCCCCAGAACAAAATTCTATGTAAACGGTGAGCTTATAGTTGTTGATTATCCCGTCATCCCTGAACATAATCTTACTCAGGCTGTGACACCCCAGCCGCCTCAGGATGAAATTTTTGATGTTCCGAACAAATGGACGGAAACCGCTGCTGAAACGGAATACCGTCTTTACGACTTCAAGAACAGATCCGACGCTGAGCTTGAACAGCTGAAAAACGACTTTGCGGATTTCATTGATGAATCAACAATATACGTAAACCGTAATTCTGTATACAATAAGGCTGTGCTTCCCGATTCGGCAGGTTTTGCGGTTGAATTCACCTATGACAAAATCAAGGATCTCCCCGAAGAACAGCGTTTTGCAATCCTCAAAACCCTTCTTCATTACGAAACTGCGGTTTCACCCGGCGGCAACAAATCCTTCTACACCGACCAGTCCCGTGACCATACGGATTTCGACAGCACAAATTACGGCGCAGGAAATTTCTGCCGACCTACCTTTGCAATAGTTTTTGATGATCCTGAAATCTCAGGAGATAATCTCGTAGGCGTAACAGGCAGCCTGCACTACAATTTCAGATTCTCCTACGCATGGTTGGGTAAGCGCCAGATGATACTCGTTCATTCTGAGGATGCAGACTTCTATTATGGTGTTGCCATAGGCTATTCCGAGCGTGGTACAGGTTTGTTTACCGTTCCGTGTAAAATCGAAAAGAACGCCTTGCACAGAGTCGGCGTTTTCGATGAATGGACTGGTACGCATGTGAATGTGGGCAGCGACCGTACCAACCACAGAATGTACGACCCGTTCGGCAGAATATACAGCCCGAAAGACGGCAGTTATTCTTATGACGTATTCGGTGATTATACCGAAATCCCTATGTTCAACCGCAACATAAAACTGTTTGAATCTCTTATTTTCGGTGTAGATTTCACTATGGAATACAACGAAGGATATGATTCAGTTACTATCTTTGCAAATATCGACTTCAGCAACGCAGGCGAAGACGAGGGTGGATACAATTTCACCGATACGGGTGAATATGTTGAATACAACCCGCCGCTTAAAGCTACCACAAGAAAGGTAAGCCTCGGAACATTCGACCTTGCAGGAAACAACAAGGTATTCGGCATCTGGGGCGGCGACCAGACATGGATTGAAAGCGTTCAGTTTGAATATAAACCTCAGGCCATGTCAACCTGCAACCACAGCTTCACCAACACTATTACAAGACAGGGTGCCTGCACAACCGACTCGACGGTTAAATACACATGTATCTACTGCGGATATGAATACGAAAAGGTGCTTGCAGCAACAGGGCATCGTTTTGTTGACAGAATCAACAACGACGGAACTGCACTTCGCACCTGTTCGGTATGCGGATTTGCCTACGGCACCGCTTCCACAGATATAGAATCGTGTTCGCATGTATATACAAGAACCGTAATAAATGAGTTAACTTGTTTTGCTGACGGCATATATCAGTATATCTGCGATTACTGCGATGATTCATATACAGAAATTGAAAAAACCACAGGTCACATTTATAAAACAACTGTAATAAGACCTACCGCAACCAAACCGGGGTATTCAATTCATGAATGCGAAAGATGCGGTGACTCATATACCGACAACCACACAGACGCAGCAGGTAATCCCGCAAATATGGGCAACAACCGCATTATCGGCATAAGCGACGGTGCTGTATATACAGTAGGCGAAACAATAACATTCCGTGCTATCGGTGACGGAATGGATGATACTGATGATATTTACTCAACCAGATTCATACCTGCTTCATGGTCAGTAAATCCCAGCGGCACATGGAATGCTGCGCCCTATACTGCCACATTTACAATCGAAAATGTCGGCAGCTACACCCTCGGTGTAAAATTCAGAGAAGAAAAATTCCAGAACGGCGAATGGGTCGGAACAGGAATTGTGAACGAAAAGACTGTAAGCTTCTCGGTAGTTGAAAAATCCAATTCAGGCAGTGGTACACGGCCACCTTATGTACCTCCTGTTACCGAAAAGCCCGTGCCTGATTCACCGTCAAATCCTGTTGTTACAGTTACAACTTCAGCAACAACTGTAACAGAAGAGCCCGACGAAGAAATCACGGAGCCTGAAAATGAAACAGACGAACCCGAAGAGGAGATTACGGACACTGAAGAGGATACAGATACAACAAAACCTGCCGAGGATGAAAAAGATGTGGCTGAATCTGAGGAAGAAGCATCAGAAAATGAAGAAGCTGACGGCAATCCTGTAACAGGTGTTCTGGTAAGCTTCGGAGGTGTTATCATCTCTTTGGCGGTATTGGTTATTACCAAAAAGAAACATTAACCATCATGTTAAACCTTTTCCGGAAGCACATATAAGATTTATGGTTGATGCGATTAAACACTATGTACTTAACTGAATTGTTCAAAAACAAAACCGGCACATCTCGTTGATGTGCCGATTTGTTTTTCATTATTGTAAATACATCTTTTTCTGCCACAGGCAGCGGTCGGATAATACGCCACAGACTTCGCAGCGAAGTCATATAAAACAAAAGTCTCCAGACTATATATCAAAAAACGATTTTTACTGTTGTGCCTTTTCCGACCTTGCTGTCAAGCGTTATCTTTCCGCCGTGATACTGTACCGCATGCTTTACAATAGAAAGGCCAAGACCGGTACCTCCCGTTTCTTTGGAGTGACTCTTATCTACCCGATAGAACCGTTCAAAAATACGACTGTGATGTTCTGGCGAAATTCCTATACCTGTATCCTTTACAGATACCACCGCATGACCATTTTCTTTGTAAATTTCAATTTCTGCCTTGCCGCCTTCTACATTGTAACGAATAGCATTGTCACAAAGATTATAAATAATCTCATAAATATATCGACGTACACCAAAAATTGTCTGATTCTCCCCTTCGACAGAAAGCTCGACTTTTTTCTTTTCCGCCGATACTGTCAGCACTTCGACAACCTCCTCTGCAACCTCTGTAAGATCAACAGTTTCTGTTGCAGGTTCATTGTTTTCGTCAAGCTGAGAAAGACGGATTATATCATTGATAAGAGAAATAAGCCTTGTAGCTTCTTTACGGATATTGCTTACAAATCTTACATTATCTTCGGGTTTTACAAGTCCGTTTTCAAGAAGCTCGGCGCTTCCTATAATGGATTGAAGCGGGGTTTTCAGTTCATGAGTAACATTAGCGGTGAATTCCTGACGGTTGCGCTGTGCAAAGGCACGATCGGTAATATCAAACGCAAGAATAACCGCACCCAGAACGTTTCCGTCTGATACAATGGAATTAATATTGAACTGATATTCATTGCCATTTCGTTCTTCGGTGTATTCACTGTGCTTTCCGTCAAGAGCATTCCAGATAGCCTTGCTCATTTTACTTGTGAGGTCAACAAGCAGAAAATCGCTCCCCTTGATATCCTTTTTAACATCAAATATCTTCTTGGCTGCCGCATTCATACTAAGCACCATTCCATGCTCATCAAGAAGAACAAGCCCTTCGTTCATAGAAGAAATAATCTGCTCAAATTCATCTGATTTACGGCGCAGTGCTTCCATCTGCGTGCTGATCTGCTTATGTTGTCCATGAATCTTATTGAGAATAGGCTCTAATTCCTCATAAGTGCTGTTTTCAGAAGGATGCTCCAGATCAAGCTGCATCAAAGGCTCAGTTATCTTTTTTGACATAGCGTGAGAAAGAATACCGGCAACTGCCGCCGCAACCATGATAATAGCAATAATTGCAGGCAGCATGCTGATAACAAGAGCGCCTACGGTAAGCTGACTTACCGAAACACGAAGCACATCACCGTTTTCAAGAAGAACCGCTTCATAAAATGTTTTTTCGGTTAGTGTAGATGAATTTCGTACGCTGCTGCCTATACCGCTCTTAAATGCTTCTGCAATTTCCTCACGTTCTGCGTGATTGTCCATCCCTTCCGCATTTACCTGAGTATCATAAAGCACCGTACCGTCAGTATCAACTACGGTAAACCGGAACATAGTGGAGTCGAAATTTTCAAAATACTCAATACCGATTTTGTTTACAGTATCAGCAACAAGTGATAATTCTGCTTTCAGGCGTTTTATCTGAGAAGTGTTATAATAATCATATAAAAAGCTTGTTGCAATACCTATACTGGCAAAAAGCACTACTAACGCCACTGAAAATATAGACTGAAATATTTTTCTGGTCATATTTCATTCTCCAATCTGTATCCAACGCCGATAACAGTCTTGATCTGACCGCCCGCACTACCCAGCTTATGTCGAAGGGTTTTTATGTGCATATCAACAGTACGTGTTTCACCGATATAATCCATACCCCATATTTTACTCATCAGCTTGTCTCTTGAAAAAACTATACCCGGATTGCGAATAAAAAGTTTAAGCATTTCAAACTCCTTGTGTGTAAGCTCAATCTTTTCTCCGTTTACAATGACCTTATGTTCAGTTTCTTTCAAGGTAATGCTGCCAACTGTAATATCACATAGAATATCTTCTTTAACAGTACGGCGGAGAACCGCTTTTACACGCGCAACCATTTCCATAACTCCAAATGGCTTTACGAGATAATCATCCGCACCTGAATTGAGACCGCCTATCTTATCCATTTCAGTACCTTTTGCAGTTGCCATTATTACAGATATATCTTTATAAGCTGATTCGCTGCGCAATATTTTTAAAACTTCAAGTCCGTCCATACCGGGCATCATGATATCCAGAATAATCAAATCAGGTTTTTCTGTTTTAAGTGCTTCAAGCATGGATGCACCATCAGCAAAGCCTCTTGCCTCAAAGCCTGTCTGCTCTAATGTATATACTTCAATTTCACGTATGGTACTGTCATCGTCAACACACCAGATCATATTTTTGCATACCTCTTTCACTGATTGTTTGCTATATAATTATAACACGTTTCTTAGTCATATGCAATGCCGGTTTTAACATTAATATATTTTATACGAATGACAGATACTTTCTGGTATATTCAGTGTATTTTTCCCTGTAAAATTCACTGTCGCTTCTTATAAGTTTAATAGATTCGTGCAGATTCATATTCTGTTCCTTTGTATCCATAACACAGCCTGCGATATTGGAACAATGATCAGATACTCTTTCCATATTTGTAATAAGGTCACTCCACACAAAGCCTGCTTCAATGCCGCAATCACCTACACGTAAACGCTCAATATGACGGGTACGGAGAAGTTCTTTCATTCTGTCAATAACCTGTTCGAGAGGTTCAACAAGATTGGCTGTATCAACATTATTATCTATAAAAGCTGTATATGAGAGTGCAACAATTTCGTTTGTAGCAGCGCAAAGCGAATCCATTTCTGCTTTCGCTCCTTCTGAAAATACAATTCCTTTTTCACGCATTTCCTCAACTGATTCAAGAATGTTAACAGCGTGGTCAGATATACGCTCAAAGTCACCAATTGCCTTTAAAAGCATAGATGCCGTAGCACCTTCGGTTTCATTAAGCTGTTTCATACTAAGCTTCACAAGATAGCTTCCGATAACGTCTTCAAGATGGTCTGTCTTTTCTTCAGCCTCATGAATTTCTTCTGCCTTTGATTTATCATAATTTCCAAAACATTCCACGCTGTTTTTTAAAGCTTCGGTAGCAATCTTCGCCATATCACAAGTAAGATTATGCGCACATTCAAGTGCGATTGCAGGAGTGGAAAGAAGTCTGTCATCAAGTTCGGAGGTTTTTTCAGGCAATTTTGAATCAGGAATCAGCTTGTATGCAAGCTTTTCAAGAAGCCCGGACATCGGAAGTAAAATCAATGTACACGCAATATTGAAAACAGAGTGCGCAGTTGCGATACCGGCAAACGTTGCGGATTCATCAAGCAACGCAGGAGATAAAATTGCTTTCACTAACGTAAATGCAATCAGACACACAACGGTTCCTATAACATTAAAGGATAAATGCACGAGTGCAGCACGCTTTGCATTCTTTGTTGTTCCTACGGAGGAAAGCATTGCCGTTACACAGGTACCGATGTTCTGACCCATAATAATCGGAATAGCCGCACCGTAGGAAACTGCACCTGTTGCCGCAAGAGCCTGAAGGATACCGACTGAGGCAGAGCTGGACTGAATAATTGCTGTAAGAACGGCGCCGGCAAGTACACCCAGTATAGGATTCTTAAACATAATAAACAATTCCTGAAACGCAGGAACATCTCTCAGACCTGAAACAGCACCTGTCATTGTTTCCATACCGAACATCAATGTGGCAAATCCCAATAACACTGTACCTATGTCCTTCTTCTTGTTACTCTTTGTAAACATATAGAACACTATGCCAATAAGAGCAAGTATAGGTGTAAAAGAAGATGGCTTCAATAATTTTATGAAGATATTATCCCCGGAAATACCACTGAGACTTAATATCCATGCTGTAACAGTAGTACCGACGTTCGCCCCCATAATAACGTGTATTGCCTGCTTTAAAGACATAAGCTTTGAGTTTACAAAACCGACAACCATAACGGTTGTTGCAGAGGAACTCTGAATAACAGCAGTAACGCCGAGGCCCGTAAGCAGACCTGCAAATTTACCGGTAGTAAGCTTTCCTATCATATTTTCAAGCTTACTTCCTGCACTTCTTTCCAGGGCTCCGCCCATAAGATTCATTCCGAAAAGAAATAGACAAAGTCCGCCTATCAGCGTTAATACATCAAAAATATCCATCATGATTACCTCACATATTCATAGTATGTTAAATGCGCTTTTCTAACATTATACCCATATTTTACAGAAGAAAAGTAAAATCTGTAATCACATCCATGTAAAATCCATGTAAAATAACAGTCCGAACTCATAATAATTCAGGCTGTTATAATATCAGAAAAAAATCCGAACACTTTCGACGTTACGAAAGTGTTCGGATTATGAATTATCGGCTCCTGTTACCTAACCCACTCAGTAGCATCAGACTCGCAGTCATACGCTCTTGCGGGTGGGATATAGTACCGGAAATATTAACCTTATAATCTTACGTCCAGTCCTCTTTCCCGTCCCTGTGCTGTTTCAGTGCAGCATAACGCAGCAGCTGCTTACGTGAGGAAATTCCAAGCTTACTGTAAATATTCTTGTTGTGGTACTTGATTGTATTTTCGGTGATGTGCATGATTTCCGCAATCTGCTTTGCAGTCTTTCCCGAAAGATACAGCTCGTATACCCTGTACTCGGTGGGAGTAAGCATACTGAGATTTTCAACAAAGAAGTTATACTCTTCGGGGACAATATCCTCCTTATGTTTTTCGGCAAGGCGGTCAATTTCACTTTTTGCAAGCTCGTATTTTTCAGCCGCCTTTTCGTATTCTTCCTTTGCTTTACGTGCCTCTTCCTCGGCATATCGTTTTGCATTTTCAAGGTCATCCAGCTGCTGCTCATAGTAATTGTCCTTTTCTTCAAGAAAGGCGAAAAGGTCATCTATTTCACGGATACGAAGCTGCTCACCGTAATCTTCCTTTGATTTGACCTGCTCTATTTTCTTCAGAATAGGCGAAACGTACTTCTTGCTCATAAAAATACAGCATACGGTGGCGAGAATTGCAGCAATCAGAAAAATCAGCAGGATATTTATCTGTCCTTTACGCAAAAAGCTTTCATACTGCGTTTTCGGAAGCATAACAGCAATACTGAAGGTCTCTTTTCCGAGTGTTATTTTCTCTGTAAGTCCCACGCATTTTTCGTTGCCGAAATCAAACAGTTGTGAATCCTTTTTATTTGTGATATTTAACCCGTTTTCGATATTATTATAACGCCCTGAGCTGAATTGACCTGAATAAATGCCATTATTCTCGTCAAGCAGACCGCAGGTTACATCTCCCCAGAGTCCATCCTCAGTTTTGTATGACAGCTGAAACAAAAGGTCGTTTATTTCAAAGCCGCAGACACCGATGATATTGTCATTATAATCCCGAATGGGAACATAAACATATCTCGCTCTTTCCCATGTGTCGGGAATGATAGAGGCAGAGCTTAAAATATAGTGTGTTCCGTCCGAAAAGGTTTCGTTGCAGTGTTCAAAAAAATCGGTACTGCTTTCATTTTTCCAACCGCTGTGGAAATTGATTCCTCTGCTTTTTCCCGTTGAGAATGAGCCTCTGTAAATGGAGAAATCATTATTTACGGTATTTTCGGAGTAAAGGTTAATGTATTTCAGATAGATTCCGCTGTAAAGTGGCGCATCGGAATTATCTTTTGCTGTGGTGTCAAGAATATAGAATGCGCCGCTTGCAGGGGCAACCTGCATATTAAGGTAAACCGATTCGTAAAGCCTGTCTTGTAAAGCGTCAAGTACTTCTGATTTGTTTTCCAGTTCTTCAAAGCTGATATTGTTCTCAGTCAGATAGTTCTGGATTGAATCAGAAAGCTGCCCCGAAAAGGATATTGCACAAGCCGCAAGCTCGTCGCAATCATTCTCAATGCTGTCCGAGCAGGCAGAAAGCTGTGCGTTAAGGGCGTTCATTATCTGCCTGTCGGTAGGATTAAGAATACCGAACAGATTCAGCAGAATTATTATAACTGCAAGGAACAGGCATATCACAGAAAAAACATAAACAGCAAATCTTCTGCGCATTGACAGACCTTCGGATTTGAATTGCTTTATAAGACTCTTTACGTCAAGATATCTCAGTATATTCATTGGCCTACCCTCACATATCCTTGTTTGAAAGCTTTTTCAGTTCTTCAAGGGAAGCAGCAGCAAGCTCATTCAGCACAGTATCCTTGTCCTCGCCATTTTCTGTGCGTTCAACATACTGGTTGCGTGCGGATTTCAGCACCAGTTTTACATTCTGCTCGAAATCGCTCTGAATATCAGAGGCGCTGTCATAAACAGGCAGAGAATAAAGATCGTAGCTGTCCATCATAACATTCATCATATCATAAAGATTTCGATAGCTTTCATTTTCAGCAACGCTTGTGTCAGCAAAAAGCTCCGCAAAAGCCTCATCTGTAACAGGAAGATAGCCTGTGCTTGTAACAAAGCGCAGGTTATTTTCTTTTTCGGTAAGCCATCTTGCAAAAATAAATGCGCCGTAATTTTTGCGTTCATCATCACTCTTTACAGCGAAAAGTCCTCCGCCTCTGTGGACAGCGGCAGGCTTTTCCGTTGTAAACACAGGATACGGCAAAGAAACCGAGGTGATATTTTCGGTTGTGTTGTCAGGGTAAAACACCATTTCAGGCTGATAAAGGATATCAGCCGTTGAGCCTATGTTAGAGATGATTTCAACAGTCTTCCAGCGTGAAGCGGCGTAGCCGTCATCAAGACATATTCCGCCGTATATTGCGGACTCGCTTAAAGGAAGCCATACCTGTTCAAAGGCTTCGTCATTGAGATTAAGCTTACCGTCCTTGATAAATTCACCGCCATAAGCCTTCATTCCGATATATGTATAATTATAAAAATCGTTTATCTGTGTAAAATTCTGACCGCCGGACCAGTCATAATAGATATTAGCCGTTTCAAATAAACCATTATAGGTTTTTAGCATATCATCTGATACGCCTGTTTCGGCACTGAATCTATCAAATAAAGTTTTATTCAAAAACAAAGCTTCGGAAGATTTTGCAATCGGAAGCATAAGCAGGTTATCGTCAAAATATCCTTCAGCTATGAATTCATCTCTGAATACAGATAGCTCTTCATCTGAAAAGTAATCATTCCAGCAGAGAAGCTTATCCTCCCCTACTATTTCCGCTACCCTTGGATATGCAGTGAAAAGGTCAGGCAAATCCTCTGCACCCGGCTCATCGTTTGCCGAAGCAGAAAGAGCCTTGTCGATTGCCGAGGAGCTTGTTACCGATACAACATTCACCGTAACACCGTTTTCTCTGCCGACAGTATCGTTGAATTCATCAATTGCGTCATTGAGGGGAGATTTTGTCTGACTGCCGTAAACATGCCACATTGTAAGTGTTACAGGATTATCGGCGTCAGGCTTTGTTTTATCTGAACAGCCTGAAAAGCAGACTGCTGTTATTGCAAAAGTTAAAATTACAGAAATAATCTTTTTCATTATATATGCCCTTTCTTTACGGGCGTCCTACCCAATTTGCTACCCGTTTTATGCGTATTTTTTCAGCTTTCCTACCCTTTTTCGATAATTCGGGTGGTGCTGAAATATCTGTTTTTTGTTATGATAATATCTGCAAGGGTAAAAGAGAGTATATATCCTGCCTCGTTTATGGGTACTTCATGTTCCTGTGGGTGCGCCAACATGCACAGGAACCGCCCATCATTTTATTTTAGCATATTGCCTTCTTTAAGTCAAGCATTGCTGAAGAATCAACAAAGGAGAGGAAATTATGAGCTACACAGGAAAATGGAAGCTCCATTCTGTCATGATATTCGATGACGACAATATGCCGCTTTTCCTCACTCCGGAGGAATATCTGAGTTCGCCTATGCCTTACATAGACGAAAGTGACGAGGAAGCTGTTGCAGACGAAATCAGAGAACGCGGAAGAATTATCGGCATGTCGATCAAAATCTGCGAGGACGGTAAATTATACATGCTGTCTCCTTTACCCGAGAACATTCCGCAGGAAGAAGTTGACGCTGCTGTTGCGGCAGGCATAATAAAGGTCGTGGACGGAGCTATCGCTGACGAGCCGAAAGCGTGGGAGTTCCGTGACGGTGAATTATGGTTTGATACCGGCATCGAAGGTGAGATTTACGAAGAAAAAGCCGACAGTTGGGTTAAGCCTATTGACGAAAACGGCTTCTTTAATTTTATGAATTTCAGATTTATCAAGGAGGACTAACAAATGGGATTATTTGATTCGCTTATGAAATCAGCAGGAAATGCTATCAAGAATGAAACTGTAAAGGCAGTAAACAATGCCGCTTCATCAGTCGGAAAGGGCAGCAACCGCACAGAAAGCTTTACCTTTGCTTCACTTCCGAACAGTCTTGCTGAGTTACAGGCAATGCCTGAAGCTTCTCTTGACTCCGCATTCAAGACAACCGCACTTACCATTGCGGTGCTCTGCGCTTATGAAAAGAACCCCGACGGCTGTATTGAAATGCTGAATTTCCTTAAGGGGCCTGCTGATGTGAGTACATACGAAAAGGGATTTATCAAGGAACGTCTGAACGGTAAATTCTATAAGACCTTTTCTTTCTTCGAAGGTGCAACTCCTGAAAACGGCTACAAACCCAACACGCCTTATGTTATAAACGTAAGTGAAAACCCTTATTCCTTCGACGAAGAAAACTGGGCAACACTTTATGTTACAAGCGGCGGTGCGGATAATCCCCGCCCTGTAAAGCTGAGAAAGAAGCCGTCTACAGGTCAGTGGTTCCTGAACGACATTCAGTGTCTTGCGGATATCCGTGTTCCTGTTGAGGAAGACCCTTGGGCATAAAGGAGGATTATTATGGGTTTATTCAGTAAGGAAGCCTGCGCTTTCTGCGGCACAGAGGTTGGTATGCTAAAGCGCTCAAAGCTTCAGACCAAGGAATATATATGCAATGATTGTAAGAAAAAGACAAATCCCTTTGCAAGAATGGATTATACCTCAAAAGACAACGCACAGCGTATGATGGATACGCTTGCACAGGAGGCGGCTGACTTTGAAAAAAGCTTTGACAGTGCCGAAAACCGTTTTCAGAGTGCCGAGAGAAGCTTCAAGACATGGGATTTAGGCAGTCATAGAGTACAGTACCGCTGCAACACAAGGCTTGGTGCTTTTCAGATTATTTCCGAAAATCACAGCAACTATGAGCACGTTCCCGTGTTTTACTTTGACTCAATGATACCGTATCAGTTTGATGACGGCAACAAAAATCTCGCAGGTTTAAGAAACAGAGAGATTATGGATCTCAATGCGGAATATGTAGCTGTGAAAGAGGATAAGGATATGGACGGAAATCTCACCGCCTGCACAGTAATTATTCCGTATAACGATACATGCATCCGTGAAATAAGATTAAATGGAAATGTAAGAGATGAAAGCGATAAGAACGTTTTTTACGATTTGGCGGAGAGAATTAACCGTGACAGAAAGACATGGATAAATAACGGCATCTATGACGAAGAAAGAAAAAACAGAATGCAGATGCGTAATCTTGGCGACATGGCAGCAGAAGTGCTCAAAGCCGCTGCAACAGGCGGAAATGTTGAGGAGGCTGTGAAGCAAGGTATTGAAACTGCAAATGACATCGAAGAAGGCAAAGTGAAACAGGGCTTCTTCGGCAAATTATTCAGAAAATAAGGAGTGAAATTGTGAAAATGAAAAAAATTTTGGCGGTTGCTCTTGCCGCTATGGTAACAGCTTCAATGTCTGCCTGCGGAAGTGATAACTCACCTGAAAATACAGGCAGCACCGCAGAAACAACCACAACTACAACTGCAACTACAACGACGGCGGCAGAAACTACAACAACCGCTGACGTTACAACAACGAAAGCAAAAGAAGCAGATGCACCTGATAACAACAGCAATACCACCGCAGAAAGCGTCAAGGTATACTACGGCTGGGGACAGGACGAAGATGAATACACAGCGGTAATTTACTGCCCTGAGGGTGCGGAATTCAGCGAATATACTTTAGCCACCTACGCTGAAGAAGGTCTTTTGATGTCGGCAGATGTGGAAGATGAAGCAAATGAATATTCAGTCACAAGCAACAGCTACTGGCATCCCGACGCATACACAAACGATGATATGCTTCTTTCAATTCTCCAGCAGCTTTATTTCAACGGTGAGATTGATGCTGCAACAGCGGAAGAATACAGCAACTGCTCCCAGAAAGTCACACCCCTTGGCTTCAAGTGGAACGGTTACGATGTGATTATGCTCGAAACCAGCTATACTTTCCTTGATTACGGCGAACAGACCGACATTTTCATCGGTGTTGAATATGATCTGAAATACTGGGAAGTCGATGATGAAACCTACGCAGCGAAAGATCTTACAACAAAGGGGCTTTTCGGTTTTGATGCATTCTACTACGGCTGGGATGAAATAACACAGGAGCACTGGGCTTGGATTGCAGGCGAGCTTTTCGGCGTGGATACCGGAATTGAGAATCCTTTTGCAAAGGACAGCAATGAAGAACAAATACCTGCCGATATTGATCCCTCTGCACTTATCGGTAAGTGGTGCGATAAGTCCAGCGACTGGGAAGATACATATTTCTTCGACTACAATGATAACGGCAGCTACACAAGCGGTTTTGAAAACACCTTTACCTGGTCTGTCGAAGGTAATGTGCTCACCGTCTTTTATGCAGAAGACGATATTGAAAGCTTTGCTGCAACAGTAAACGAAAACGAACTTGTTCTCATAGATAAATTCGGTTATGAGCAGAGATTTGAAAAGGTTGTTGAAGAGGATGAAACAGAACCCGAAACCGAAAACAGCACCGAAGAGGAAGTAAATCCCAATATTGACGCTATTATCGGCACCTGGAAGGAAAACACGACAGGTTATGATGAAACCTTTACCTTCAACACTGACGGCACTGGTCATTACAGCTGTTTAAACGACGAGGGCGGAACATACGAATGCACCTTTACCTATGAATTCTTCAGAAGCGACTATGTTGATATTTACTACGACGACGGCGATATTGGCGGTTTTCTGATTGCAATTGACGGCGATGAGCTGACAGTAAGGAATGACTTTGTATGGGATTTGACATATACACGACAGTAAGGCTACAATCTTAACAGAAAACATAAAAGGCGTATGGAAAAAAGCATACGCCTTTTTGTTTTTATCTACCCAACCCCTCACAAAACTGCTTTTCTGCCACAGGCAGCGGTCGGACAATCCGCCACCGACTTCGCAGCACAGTCGTATAAAACAAAAGTCCCCGAACAAAAGTTCGAGGACTTATGGCTCCTGTTACTGGACTTGAACCAGTGGCATCATGATTAACAGTCATGCGCTCTGGAAGATAGTACGGGAGGCACATAAAACAATATATCGGTAGGCGCAGCGTTAACTGCGCCCAAGATTCCTTATTCAGTAATATAAGTTTTATAAATTTCGTTTAAGGTTACTATTATTTCATAACCCTTTTTAATTTCAATTCGGTCAAAAATCTCCGCAATAATCATCTTCTTCCGCTCGATACTCGCAAGAGAATATTCTTCCGCCCAAGTGGTGAGCTTGGCATATCCGTTTTTAGCAGATTCTTTTTCAACACTGAGATTTTCAAGTCGTTTTGTGCAGCCTTTAAGTTCTTCCTCGTTACTCATTCTTTTGGTTTTTACCGCCTCAAGACTTGCATTAAGCTGGTCTGTTGTGAACTTGCTCTCGCCGATTAAGGCATTGCCAATTTCAAGAATAAGGCTTTTTTCTTTTTCATAACTCTTGCTTATTTCCGCCTTTAATCTCTTTTCGGTCTGCTTTAATTCAGAGATTCTTGCTTCATAAGTCTTAGCAATCGCAACAGATTCAGGGGTATCAGCAATATTGCTCAGAATATTAATAACCATATTTTCAATAGCAGTATCAACTATCCCAATCTTATACCCTGCCTGCCCGTCGCAATCACAACGACGATTTGCTCTGTTGCCGCAGACGTAATTCTTGTTGACATATCTCTGCTTAACACCTTCTTTGGTTTCATAAAAGCAACTTGAAGAAGATGCTGTAATCCTACCACCGCAATGACCGCAGAACACATTGCCTGAAAGCAAGGTCGGACCTTTTGTGTTAAGGCTTATTGTTCTCTTTTCCGCATTCTTGGCACTGCGCTGTTCAAGAATATCCTGAACTTTATAAAACGTTTCGTCGTCAATTATTCTGAGATGTTCTTGATAAGGTCCTTTAATATCCTTGGTGTCAAGATGACCTATGTAGATGCGATTTTTCAAAATTCGCATAATATTCGTGCGTTGGAACTTAGCACCGTTATGCGTCTTAATACCTTTATTATTAAGATACTCTGCAAGCTGGTGTGTACCCTTCCCTTCTTCGGCTGTCATACGAAAAAGCTCACGAACATACTCGGCTTCCTCTTCCTTTATACACAGAACATTTATCAATCTGCCTTTGCGGTTGGTCTCGCCTGTTGAAATAAGTTGATAACCGAACATAGGTGGTCCACCACGATAGCCGCCGTTCTGCACAAGGATTTCTAATGCTGCTTTCACACGAACAGATATATTACGACTTTCCTGCTTTGCACTAAGTCCTCTGAATGTAAGCATAAACTCGTCCTCAAAACTATCGGCTGTAATCTCACCTTCGACAACGGTAAAAACTCGTATCCCTTTTTCAAGAAGACTGGTTATGAAGTTGGTGGTTTCGTTTCCTTTTCTGCCAATGCGGTCTAGCTTGAAAGCGACTAAAACATCAAACTCGTTATTGCTTGTACGATTTGCAATATCAATTATTGACTCTCTTTCATACATACCGTTCTTGTAAGCCGACTTAGTTTCGGTTATTGTGTCAACGATTTCCCAACCGTTCTGTTCGCATAGAGCGACACATTTTTCCTGCTGAACAGGCAGTAAGCAATCATCATTGCCGTTAGCCTGTTTTGCTGTAGAAACCCTGAGCAGCAGGAGAGCTCTGGGTTTTGTGTTTTCATTAAACACGATAGATTCCTCCTTTGTCGGAATCCCTCGGTTCGTCCAAGTAGCAGGAGCCTGCTACGCATAGTTAGTCCCCTTTCATTTTTCTCAATCTGCACCTTGCGGTACTGTTTCCATTCATCTTATTCACCTTGCGGTGCTTTATTTTTCCATTAATTAAATTCAAAAAGGGATTATTTTTGTTTTTATAACTCATTTGCACCGCATGACGCAGGTGTAGTATACATTATTTTATCTTTTTTGCTTTGTCAAGTAAAAAACAAATGTGTGAGAACCTTTTGAAAATTTCATCTTTTCATCACACTTCTACATATTATCGGAAAGATAATTTAATTAATATCTCCACGTTTTTTGCGGATATTATTGTCATTTACATGGTTTAATGTTCAAGTTTTAGTAAAAGATGTTATTCGTATCAAGAAAGCAGAAAACAGTATGCTTAAGCGTGCAAAGTGTAATTTTTATTCATTTTACTTTGCTCCTTTTGGTCACAATATGGTGGCTGTCAAGTTCACTTTCGTTACACCACAATAAAAACTTTTTATATAAGGTTTTTATTGCATGCTTCGTTTGGAAGTTAGTTAAATATAAAAACGCTATATAATAATTTATTCTGTATAGCGTTTCAGTTAAAATTATTTTAATTTCCTTTCTATTTTTTCTAATGTTGTTTGTATACTATTATATTTGGCTTCTTCTTCTTGTGCTTCCTTGGCAGAGTTTTCAACACACAAAGCAAATATTTTAATTAATGCAGCCAAGAAAATAATCATATAGCATATTGAAATCAAAGTAAGAATCATCGCAGCAAGTATCAAGATTCCGTTTGCACCAAATGATGTTACCAACACATTTAAATATACCGCAATAATATTTGCTATAAAGCCCACTGAAATTGTAACAATAAAAGAAATGTGCGAGTTGTTTTTAGACAATTTTTCCGTAACCGTTGTTTTTGCAGTAGCAAAAATTGAAATTACAGCCGAATAAATAGCAATCGATATTTCTAAAAAGCCTTGAATATTATTCAAGAATGTTATAAAACTATCTTGTTGACAAATAACATATTCGACAATTTCCGCCCCAGTAAATAATATCGTTATGCCTATAATTATAAGTGCACAAATAATAGCTTTAATCAATTGCTTAAAAAAGGCTTCTATGTATAAATAATTCAAATGCTTTTTATGTTTAATTTTTTGTTTAGATTGGCTGTTCTTCGTTTCCAAATTTATCACCACCCGTTAAAGAAGGCAGATTACTGATTGTTAATGGCTCGTTAGACAATAATGGATTTTTATAATAATTTCTTTTGCGTTCTAATATAGCGTCTAAATTAGACTCAATTAATTCAGAAGCTTTTTCTAAAAGAATTGTGCTCAATTCAACAGAAGTACTATCATAGTTTAAATTTGCCTTTAATTCTATGTCAGCGTTTTTTATACGAGCTATAGATAGTTCATCCTCTTTACGATATTTATATTTGACAGTAATTTCCTTAACAAAATCGTCATCAATGTCTAACACATTTAAAAGCTCATAAACATTATCAATGTTCATTGTCTTTTTCCCATTTCTGCCAAGCCCAAGAGATATTTTGAAATTTGAATTATCAAGCAACCCTTTTGATGACTTTGACATAAGTTCTATCCCTTGCAACATCGTGCTGTGTGCTGCCTCGGTTTGCTTGATTTTACTGTTAAAATAATATTCAATATCTTCATCTAAGTTTAAAGACAACTCTATTGACTTTACTTCTTCTGAACATCGTATAGTATCTATGCTTGTATGATTAAATAAAGGTCTTATCTTAATTTTAAATTCCGAATCAGGAATATAACTATTAAGAAATTCACATATTCTTTTGGATGAGGGTGCGCCTTTAAATAATGTCAGTATAGCAATTTTATCTTTTTCATTATAGTATAAAAGATTAACATCATACAACTTATCAGTAGATGGTGTAGCTATAAAATCATCAGACTGGTCTTCTACATAAGGTGTATTGCTTTTCATAAATCCAAATGGAATAACCATTTCATCTCTTGCGCCAGATATAGGACGATTATATTTAAATATATTCATCTTTTTATCACTAATATGAATGCTTGATGATGTTTTTTTAGAAATAATTTCATTCTCTAATCTATTTAAGTAATCAGAGACGCTCAAATCGCACACTTGCCTATCTTCGTTTTCAAATGCGATTGTGTAAAACTGTACCTTGCGTGTCATATAAATATCCACTCCATTCACTATGATGTCAAATACATAATATCACTTATAAAAATTAAATGCAATACTTCTTTACAAAATATGTTAGAATTCGACATATTAATTTGGTTATTATCACCTAAAATTGTCAATACAAAATGGCAACCACTGTTTACCTCATATAATAAGGTATAAAAAAGAAAGAAAATTTTTATTTACTTTAATTGCAGATTTAAAGTTTATCTCCAAGTGGTAGTTTTTAAAAACACCTATATTTTTAAAATTTCTTTTATTATCTTAGTTCTTTCAGATGACAAACCTGATTCTTTCGCAAAATCACTCCACATCGAAACGGCATTTTCAACCTGCTCAATACAATTTTCTGCCTCTGATTTCTTCAGACCTGCTTTATCTGCAACTTTACGAAAATCTTCTTTTTGTATATTTTTATATTTCCCGTTAATCAACATCTGGTGAGAATTCACCCATACGCTATCCTTACTATATGAAAATGTCATGTCAAACGCAGGTGCCAATGACCATTCGCCTTTTTTATTCATAAGAAAGGCAATATTTTTTGTATGGTCATCATAGTTTTTAGCGAGCTCATTGAATATCATACGCTTATACAACTGCACAAAATCAGTATGCGACAATTTCATCTGACGCATTACGCTGAATGCTTCCTCATAAGAATATGCTCTTGGCGAGTTAAAATCCATATGTGCGATGGCACACAAGCTCTGCATATGCAGTTTTTCGCCTTTAGAGCCTATACGGTCAAATCTTTTCGTCATAAAATGCGCTCTGCCGTTTTCCTTATATAAACGACACTCGCTCATTTCTATACCTGCCGCCTTTGCCATAAGATAATAGGCATATTCGATTCTGGTATACTCACCGCTATCAGGGGTAGAATCCTTGTCTTTGTTATTTGAAATATCATCGAACTTTAAAAGCCAGTATTCATATCCTTTGCCCGCATTGACTTGACCCGAACGGATATCGTTTGTTTCAGGGTTCCACGCAATCAATGTCTTTGCTCTTGCACCGCCTACAGATGAACTGCATTGCATCAGCTGAGCAACCATATCTTTGTTATGTTTAATATGCAGGCTTTCTTTTTCCGATAAAATTTCAGAGGCAAGCTTTGTTAAAGCGTCTATATCAACAGGCACATCATCGTCAACAATATCTGTTGACGGCTCATATTCCAAAGCTCCCATTCCCCTTTTTCCTGTATAGCACAGTTTTTCCAGAGAGGTTAATGAATCTTCGGTTCTGTCGAGACTTTCCAAATATTTCTTTATAACAATATTACCGAATTTATCAGGCAAGGAATCCGCAACCAATCCCGGCAGCCCTTTAAATGTTACCTCGGATAAACTGGGAAAGGAATATGTCATATTTGAAAGCGGCATTTTTATCGGAGACACATTTATTCCGCTTGATATAAAATCCTCATCGTACTGAAATCCAATCAATCCGTTATCCTGCCTGTGAAGATAACCAATTACTGTGCCCCATAATTTTACTCTTACATTTTCTAAGCTCATAAATATTACTCATCCTCTCCCCATGTCCATTTTGAATTTGACTTTTTACTGTTCGACTTAACTCGTTGCTTTTCAGGTCTTTCTTCAAACAATGATTTAAAATCAGGCTGTGGTTCAGGAATAAGAATATCAATGTTATCCGCAAGATTCAGCACTGATAATATTTTTATATAATTTGATATTTTGACATCATCACCTTTTTCAATACGCGTCACAGTACTTGCCGAAACTCCGCACTTTTCAGCGAGTTCTGCCTGTGTAACACTCATAGAAATACGATATTGTTTAATGCGTCGTCCCATTTCCTTTAAAATTTTTTCTTCAGAATATCCGCCAATAATTTTCATAACGCACCCCGTTTTATAATTAGTCAAATATGCATAATTATAATACCATACAGCACTTAATTTGTCAAGTTTGACAAATTAAAATCAGGTTATTTTTCATAATCTATGCTGCATAATACTATTATCTAACATGCTTTTAACTAACCTTTCCGCTTACTGCTGAAATATAATTAAGCGTGAAAGTAAGGTTATTTTAAACAATTATTCCGCTTTATTTCAATTTCATTATAACTTACATTTATTAACACATTTTCTGTTTTTATTCAGCTTTTTGAGCGCAAAACGCTCGATTTTACATATTAAAAACATAAAATCCGTTTTTAATTATAATAAATCCTGCAAATTTCTCGTTATTTCATTTTTTATTTAAAATTAAGTCGCAAAAGCACCCAACTTTCAAGTGAGCTGCTATAAATAATTCCCCTATATATTATGATAGAGCAAATGTGAAAAATTTAAATTATAATTATAATTTGTCATATCTGAATAATTATAGCGTATTTTCAGGCTTAATTTGTCAGGTTTGAAGAATTAAATCTTATTCATCACTATATGCTCGTCCAATGTTCTCAGCGTATACCATTCTATCATTGAAATTTACGGCAAAGGATTTATAAAATCAGATTTATATAGCTTTTACACGTTTTATAAATGCTTTCCGTAAATTTTCCAGACAGTATCCGGAAAATCTCAACACATAAATTTACCTATTTACACCCACACCACCGAAACAGTATGGCCGACTCTTTCTTTATTCCGCTTTCTCTAAAAACTCAAACCCATAACTATTGTCCATAACCACAACTGCCGCGTACTGCCTTAACTCCTTCACAGCGTCATTAAACTCAGTTTCAGGAATTGTTTCTTTCGTAATAACAACAAGGTCAAATTCTCCCGCCTTTATCTTTGAAAGCATAATATCGTACTGCACA
>JAGALB010000019.1 GCA_017625405.1 Ruminiclostridium sp.
ACAGGGTAATTTACCCTGTCAGGCTTAAATCATTATTAAAGTCTTTGGAAGGGGGTTCGGGGGATAACCTTTCTACAGAAAGGTGTCCCACGATAAATACTTATAAAGCTTCTATATGAGTACCGCTCTTACAACTGCGGGGTAAAAAGTTTCTATATGGCAGACACACCGTGCGCCGCCGTTTTTATTTTACGGGATATTGCTCAATATACCTTTCAAGTATCTCTGTTGCGTCCTCTACCATCTTTGCGCAGGGACGTGTTTTGTAATATTCCGCAGTTCTTTCGGAAGGGATAAAGCTCTTGTCTTCCGCAATCTTCCCCAGAATATCACGGCAGACGATAGAAGCGTTACGCTCCCTGAAAGAAGCTGCAAGCTCCTGTATACGCTTGTAGTGTTCCATTTTTTCAGGTCCTGCCTTGGGGTCGTCATAGCCGTAGAGAATACCTGCCGCCATGAACATACCGCTTACAGCGCCGCAGACTTCACGGAGCCTGCCCATTCCTCCGCCGAATGAGGAGGAAACCAGCAAAGCAGTCTTTTCATCAAGTCCTGTAAGATCACAGAACGCAAGAAAAACAGACTGAGCGCAGTTATAGCCTTCCAAAAAGTAATTTCTTGCCTTTGCTGCTCTTTCCGTCATTTTAAAATCTCCTCAGCAAGTGCTTCAAGTGCGGTTGTGTCAGCACTTTCAATATCGCCCTTATCGCCGTATGCTGCAAATGAAGGATCAATGGGCAGCTTTGCGATATTCTTGATGCCATGCTTTGCTGCGATTTCTTCAATATGGCTTTCACCGTAGATGTAGTGCTTCTTGTCGCAGTTGTCGCATACGAAATAGCTCATATTTTCAACGATACCGAGAACAGGAATATTCATCATATCAGCCATTTTCACAGCCTTTTCAACAATCATGGAAACAAGCTCCTGAGGGCTTGTTACAACGATGATTCCGCTTACGGGAAGAGACTGGAAAACAGTCAGCGGAACATCGCCTGTTCCGGGAGGCATATCCACGAACATGAAATCAACATCGTCCCAGATAACATCTGTCCAGAACTGCTTTACAACACCTGCAATAACAGGGCCTCTCCATACAACGGGGTCGGTTGTGTTTTCAAGAAGCAGATTTACGGACATGACGCCGATACCCGACTTTGTTCTTGCGGGAATAAGGTTGTGACCGTCGCTGCTCATGGCACGTTCGTTTATTCCGAAAACCTTGGGGATGGAAGGACCTGTGATGTCCGCATCAAGGACAGCGGTCTTATAGCCCTTTTTCTTTGAAACGGAAGCCAGCAGGGATGTGATAAGGGATTTACCTACACCGCCCTTGCCGGATACAACGGCAATTACTTTTTTAACGTTTGAAAGCTCATTCTGGGGAGCAAGCAGGCTTTCAGCCTTACGCTCAGAGCAGTTGGAACTGCAGGTAGAGCAGTCGTGTGTACATTCACTCATTATTATACATTCCTTTCAGAAATTTTAATATCAAATAGTAATTATACTCCTGAAACGTTGAAAAGTCAAGTGCGGCAGTAGTTGATATTTTTTATGATTTATGGTAAAATAAATGTATCAAACTACCGAAAGGAGCTTACCATGCTCGAAAATCTGAACCCACAGAAAGTATTTCACTATTTTGAAGAAATATCCGCAATCCCCCGTGGCTCGGGAAACATCGAAGCTATCGGCGGCTACTGCATGAAATTTGCTGAAAGCCACGGTCTTAAAGCTATAAAGGAAACCTGTGGCAGCGTAATCATATATGCCGACGGCACAGGCGGTTATGAAAACTGCAAACCTGTAATATTGCAGGGGCATCTTGATATGGTCTGCGAAAAGCGTGCCGACTGCAATAAGAACATGGAAAACGAAGCTATTGATTTACGCACAGACGGCGTGTGGGTATGGGCAGAAGGCACAACCCTCGGCGGTGACGACGGAATAGCAATCGCATATATTTTAGCTTTGCTTGATTCCCCCGAAATCCCTCATCCGCCCATTGAAGCACTGCTTACTGCCGATGAAGAAACAGGCATGACCGGTGCGGAAGAGCTGGACGGGGCACTCCTTTCAGGCAGAACACTCATCAATATCGACAGCGAGGAAGAAGGCTATCTCACCGTAAGCTGTGCGGGCGGTGTACGCTGCTGCTGTGAATATCAGCTGGAATTTACCGATACCGAAGACGGCATGTGCGCCGTTGACATTGAAATAGACAAGCTTCTGGGTGGTCACTCGGGCGTTGAGATACACAAGCGCCGCCTTAATGCGCATAAGGTGATGGCTGATGTTCTGAACTATGTATACAAGCGTGCACCTTTCTTTATCTGCGATATAAAGGGCGGCAGCAAAACCAACGTTATCCCGAAATCCGCACTTGCTGTTATCGTTACAAAGGCGGAAAACAAGGATACCGTCATAAACGCTGCTTCGGAATATTTCAGAGAAATCTTCCATACCGTTTACGGCAGCTCTGAGCCTGAAGCGGAGCTTACCGCCTGCGAAAGCTATGAGCCTGTTCCCGTACGGCATATGACAGCCGATTCTACAAGGAAAGTTGTCTTTACACTTATGAATTCACCTGACGGCGTTGTTACCGTCATGAAGGACAATCCCGATGCGGTGCTGTCATCTCTTAATATGGGCGAACTCTGTATTGAAAACGATGTGCTGAAAACAGGCTATCTTATCCGCAGCAACAGTCAGGGCGGAAAAACCGAAATCACCGAAAAGCTCAGCGCCTTTGCGGAATATCTCGGTGGAAAGGCGGTATTTGATTCGGACTACCCCTCATGGGAATACCGTGAAAGCTCTCCTTTACGCGACCTTATGACTGAGGTGTTTGTGGAAATGTACGGCAGACTGCCAGTCGTTACCGCTATTCACGCAGGGCTTGAATGCGGACTTTTAGGACAGAAGCTCCCCGGCGCAGATATGGTTTCCATAGGCCCTGATATCGAAAACGTCCACACTCCCGATGAGCGTATGAATATCGGCTCGGTGATGAGAACGTGGGATTACCTTCTGGCAGTGCTTGAAGCAATCGGAGAAAGGGGTAAAAAATGAGCTTCTTTGTCTACGGACTTGTAATTGTGCTTATAATGCTTGTACCGAATGTGGTTTTTGCGCTCTTTAACAAAGACAGCTTTGAAAACAACTGGCACAACAAGGCGGTGGAAATTCTTGAACAGGTCGGGCGTTTCGGTTGTATGATATTCATGTTTATCGTCATACCTGAAATAAGCTTTTCATCAGATGAAAGCTTCGCCCTCTACATAATCGTCAATATGGTGTTACTGCTTCTTTACTGCCTTTTATGGATTGTTTTCTTTAAAAAGAACAACATGGCAAAAGCGGTTTCCCTTTCGGTGATACCCTCGGTTATATTCCTGTTCAGCGGAATTATAAGCTTCAATATCCCTCTTATAATTGCGGCGGTGATTTTCTCGCCCTGCCATATTTTAATCAGCGTAAAGAATGTTACAGAAAAGGAAAAGACAGAATGAAAATAGTGATTCAGCGTGTTACCCACGCAAGCGTTACCGTAGACAATCAGGTGTGCGGTAAAATCGGCAACGGCTTCCTTGTGCTTCTGGGCATCGGCAAGGACGATACCGAAGCGGAATGCGAAAGACTTGCAAAGAAAATGACGGGACTTCGCATTTTCTCCGACGAAAACGACAAGACAAATCTTTCTTTAAAGGATGTAAACGGCGAGCTGCTTATAATCTCTCAGTTCACCCTTTATGCGGACTGCAAAAAGGGCTTCCGTCCTAATTTTCTGAACGCCATGGAGCCTGTGGAAGCAGAAAGACTCTACAACTATTTCTGCGACCTTTGTGCAAAGGAAATTCCCGTGGTAGAGCGTGGAATTTTCGGTGCGGATATGAAGGTGGATTTACTGAATGACGGACCGTTTACAATCATACTTGAATAAAATTCAAGTATGATTGTAAGTGAATAGTGAAAAGTGAATAGTGAAAAGTTAAGGAGTCGGCTTGTGCCAACGGATTAAAAACTGTCTGCGAAGCAGACACAATAACTTTTCGATTTCAGATTTTCGATTAAAAAGTAAATATCATATGCTATTTACTTTTTATCCCAAATATGCTACAATTATAGCAATAATTTTACAGAAAAGGAAACAGCCTTATGATTACTGCAAAGAAAATCAAAAATGAATATTCTCCCTACCGCTGGCAGGTAGGCGGAAACGACCCCTATACAGAAGAGCTCACCATGTTCACTCTTTCGGGAAAGAACATTACATATGCCTTTGCCGCACTTGAAAGCGGACATCTGGCACACGTATATTTCGGCAAGCGTACCGACGATGAAGATTTATCATATCTGCTCCGCCTTGACGAAAACCCCTACACACCCAAGGTAAACGAGCGTGATATGGGAACATTCATGGATTCCACACCCTTTGAATACCCCACCCACGGCATCGGCGACTACCGTGAGCCTGCCCTTATGGTTATGGATAACAAGGGTATGTCATCCGTGAATTTAAAGTATGTTTCCTATGAAATCACAAAGGGCAAGCCCCTGCTTGAACAGAAGCTTGAAGACTGCACCGTAAGACTTCCCGCAACCTTCGCTGATGAAAACGAAGCCCAGACAGTAGCAATCACAATGGAAGACAGCCACAGAGGACTTCAGGTTATTCTTTACTACACAATCTTTGAAAATCTTGATGTCGTTACAAGAAGCGTAAAGCTCATCAACAAGGGACAGGAAGCCTTTGATGTAAGAAGAGTGCTTTCGGGCTGCGTTGATTTCGACCATGACAATTTCGATTTCATTACCTTAAACGGCTCATGGGCAAGAGAACGTGTAATGGAGCGCTGCCGCTTACATCACGGCAAGCAGGGTGTTGATTCGGTAAAGGGCGAATCCTCACACCAGAACAACCCCTTTGTAGCCCTTGTTTCCCACAACTGCAATGAAGATATGGGCGACGCATACGGCTTCAACCTTGTTTACAGCGGTAACTTCTTTGCACAGGCCGAGGTTACACAGCACAAGAAAACACGCCTTGTAATGGGTATCAACCACTTTGACTTCGGCTGGAAGTTAGAGCCTGAGGCAGAGTTTACAGCACCTGAGCTGGTTATGGTTTACTCAGCAAGCGGTATGGGTCACATGTCACGCACCTTCCACGACCTTTACAGAAACAACCTTATCAGAGGCGAATACAAGGACAAGCGCAGACCTATTCTTATCAACAACTGGGAAGCTACCTACTTCAATTTCGACACCGAAAAGCTTATCGGTATCGCAAAGCAGGCGTCCGAGCTTGGTATTGAAATGCTGGTAATGGACGACGGCTGGTTCGGCCACAGAGATTCCGACAACAGCTCCCTCGGCGACTGGTTCGTATACGAAAAGAAGCTTCAGGGCGGTCTTAAATATCTGGTTGACGAGGTGAACAAGCTGGGTATGAAGTTCGGTATCTGGTTTGAGCCTGAAATGATTTCACCTGACAGCGAATTATACAAGGCACATCCCGACTGGGCAATTCAGATTGCGGGAATGCCCATGACACAGAGCCGGCAGCAGTATGTTCTGGATTACAGCCGTAAGGAAGTCCGTGACCATATCTACGGAATGATGAAGAAGATTCTCGACAGCGCAAATATCGAATATATCAAGTGGGATATGAACCGTCAGCTCACAGAAGTTGGCTCCAATGCCCTTCCTGCTGACAGACAGCGTGAGCTGTGGCACAGATACGTGCTTGGCGTTTATGATGTAATGGAACGCCTCACAAGCGAATATCCCCATATTCTCCTTGAGAACTGCTCAGGTGGCGGCGCACGCTTCGATGCAGGTATGCTGTTCTACTCTCCCCAGATCTGGACATCCGATGACACTGACGCTATTGAAAGACTGAAAATTCAGCACGGTACATCTATCTGCTACCCTGCTTCCGCTATGGGCGCACACGTTTCCGACTGCCCCAACCACACCGTAGGCAGAACAACTCTCTTCTCTACCCGTGGTAATGTTGCAATGGTGGGTACTTTCGGCTATGAGCTTGATGTTACAAGAATCCCCGAAAGCGACAGAAACGAAATCCCCGGACAGATTGAAATGTTCAAGAAGTTCAATCCTCTTGTACGCACAGGCGATCAGTACAGAATCGGCAACGTATTTGAAGACAATATGTGGGACGCATGGATGTTCGTGGCAAAGGACAAGTCTGAAGCTGTATTCACATTCGTTCAGGTACTGGGCAGACCCAACTACGGCAGCCGCCGTATAAAGCTCAAGGGTCTTGACCCCGACAGAAAGTACCGTAACAGCGAAAACGGTCAGGTGCACACAGGTGCAGCGCTCATGAACTGCGGTATCAACGTAAGCTTACACGGCGATTTCGCTTCAAAGGTTATCCACTTTACAGCTGAATAAAAAGCTCCGCTGAGAATGGAGATTATATAGAAGCTTTATATGTATTTATCGGAGGAAACCTTTCTGTAGAAAGGTTCTCCCCCGTACCCCCTTCCAAAGACTTTTAATATCAATTACAGCCTGTCAGGTTTACCCTGCCAGGCTGTAATTAATATTTGAAGTTTTCGGAAAGGAGGCCCCGGGAAACCCCTTTTACAAAAGGGTTTCCCTCAATAATACGTAAAAAACTTCTATACAAACAATCTCAGCGGAGCTTTTTTATCCGTGTAAACCTCTTGCCTGTCTTATCATATCTTCGACAACGATATCACAGATTTCACCGAGGGAAGCGCAGTACTCAAGCACCTTCCAGGGCTCGTTGGTATGATAGTGGATTTTAATAAGATTTTCGTCGCCTACCGCAAGAAGGCTGTCGCCCTTGAAATTATCGACGAAATAATCGTATATTTCGTCCTCGTCAAGATTTTCGCCTTCGATTAAAAGCTGAGTGTCATATCTGAATTCAATTTCTTCCATTTTTACTTATCCTTTCGTCACTTGATCTCTACGGGTTCTCTGTCTTTTCCGATAAAGAACAGCGCAACTGTTCCGGGACCTGAATGCGCACCGATAACAGCACCTATGTTACCGTAACGCACCTTCTTTACATCGGGCATCATCTTCATAATGAGCTTTCCGAGGTATTCGGCATCCTCACGTGCATCGCCATCATTGATAAAGATTTCCTCGTTTTCGCCGGGCTTGTATTTTTCCTTCATCTGCTTTGCCATTGCGTCAAGGGACTGCTTTCTGCCTCTTACCTTTGAATAAGGAAGGAGCTGACCCTTATCGTTGAAATAAAGAACAGGCTTAATGCCAAGCATTGTTCCGAAAACGGCTGAAGCCTTGGAAAGTCTTCCGCCTCTGTGCAGGTGATTGAGGTCCATAACTGTAAAGAGATGAATAGTGTTGTACTTGAGAACCTCGGCATATTCAACAAGCTCGTCAAGCTCTGCACCCTGATCACGTCTCTTTACGCAGTAGTCAAGAAGAAGACCTTCACCGCCGCAGGCAGACACAGAGTCAACAACCTTTACTATGCTGTCAGGGTATTTTTCCATTACGTCATTTGCAGCCATTGTTATGGTCTGGTATGAACCGCTTAGTGCGCCTGAGAAGCTGAGATAGAAAATATCCTTGTCTTCCTTTACGATGCTTTCAAAAAGATTGAACGCATCCTCATATGCTACCTGAGAGGTCTTGGGCATACTGCCTGCCCTTACTCTGTCATAGAATTCCTTTACGGAAAGGTCGCTTTCCATGTACTGTACATGCTCTTCATCATCCATTGTATAGTGGAAATAAAGGAGCTGAACATTATTTTCCTTATAATATTCTATTCCCATATCAGTGGTGGTATCGGTTATAATCACATATTGTCTTTTTTCCATAATTATTCCTTTCACGGTCAGTTTGAATTACATATGAATATTATACACTATTACAAAAACCATGTCAAGTAAATCGAATGAACTTATACATTTTTTACAATATTGTCAATATAAAATTTATATGCCTCACAAAAGAAAAAAATACCTCGGTGTAGCATAATCAACAAATATCCAACGCCAATATTGTACTTTTTGTAAAATTTTACGTAATCTATTGTTTTTTCAGAAAGTGTATAGTATAATAAACTTGTATCAATTCAATACGGTAACCCCGTTTTATGGAAAGGAAAATTTATAATGAAGATTTCGGAGATTAAGGTTTTAATCTGTGACGACTCTGTTCTTGTAAGAAAGAAGCTTGCAGAAATTCTTAAAACCGCAGGTATAACAGAAATTGCTGAAGCCAAGGATGGTGTTCAGGCTGTTGAACAGTTCAAAGCGAACAATCCCGACCTTACCTTTATGGATATTGTAATGCCCGAAAAAACAGGTATTGAGGCTCTTGAAGAAATCAAGCAGTATAATCCTGCCGCAAAGGTTGTAATGGCATCCACAATCGGTACACAGAGCAATCTTACTGCTGCTATCAAGGCAGGAGCATTTGACTTCCTCCAGAAGCCCGTTCAGGAGGAGGATATCTACAAAATCCTCAACACCTTCACAAAGGAGTAATAAACTATGTTCACACAGTTATTCGGTCATTATCTCTTAAATAAGAACTACATAACAACCGAGCAGCTCCGCAAGGCTCTTGAAGCCAAGAACGAAACAAGAGTAAAGCTCGGTGCACTGGCTATTGACGCCGGATATATGACTGCAAGCCAGGTTGAAAAGGTTCACGAAGAGCAGAAAAGACTTGACAAGCGAATCGGCGATATTGCTGTTTCCATGGGCTTCCTTACTGAAGCACAGGTAGATGAGCTTCTTTCAAAGCAGAAAACCGCAAATATCGTTATCGGTCAGACACTTATTGATCTGGGCTTCATGACAAACGCAGATTTTGAAAAGGCTCTCTCCGATTACAAGGCAAACGCAGGCTTTACAGGCGATAACAGCGACGACGCAAGTCTTGCTGAAAATATTGCCGCTGTATTCTCTCTTGATGATATGAACGATAAGGAATTCTATATTGAATACCTTATGCTTTTCATCAGAAACGCCGTAAGATTCATCGGTGATGATTTCGCTTTTGCAGGATGCACAAAGAATCCCGAAACAAAGAATGCATATCTTTGCTCTCAGGATATTACAGGCGCAGTTTCCGCTTACACTGCTATCGGCGGTGATAAGAATGCATTCTACACACTCGCTTCAAGATACGCAGGCGAACAGGTTGATGACGACGAATTCGCAGAAGCATGTGCAGGCGAATTTCTGAACCTTCAGAACGGTCTTTTTGCAGTAAATGTTTCCAACACACAGAGCATTGAGCTTGACCTCACACCTCAGGTTTCCGAAAAGGATGTTACCCTGAACCTTGATGACGGTATTCAGGTTTCTCTCGCATTCTCCTTCGGCACTCTCAACGTTATCATCTGCAAGAACTGAGGCGACGAAGCGTCGCTGCAGGTTCCTGCCTTCAACAAGCTCTGCCAGACCACCTGTTGTATACGCAAAGGAGGTATATACTATGAGCACCAACTATATCGTTCTCAGAAAAAGCAGAATTAAAGAAACTGCCCTGACGTTGTTTCTTATAGCTGTTATTGTATCGGGAGCTGTCTTTACTCTGATGTCGCAGGATTTTATCCGCCCCGATCTGCATTCGCTGTTTTCTGCTTTCATTATCCCCTTTGCAATAATGACCGCTTCGGATTGTCTGATGCGTATTAAACAGGCGCCAAAAAGGCTGTCTCTTGCAATTATTGTTTCACAGGCAGTGCTTATAAGCGGATTTTTCTGCTACAATTACCTCTGTGCCGTTGACGGCGGAGGCTTTATGGGACTTACCCAGGTATCGCACATTGTAATTGCAGTTGTAACCGCTCATCTGATTTACCTTTCTGTTCTTCTTTTGTTACAGATAGTGGTAATCAACAGATTTATACAAAAATTAAAATAACACAAAAATCCTCTCTTAAGGCGAGCCGCCTTTAATAAGAAACGAATAACCCCGCAGTTGAAGAACTGCGGGGTTAAAAATTTCTGTATGACACCCAATAAAAATATTTTTTATACCCACTATAATAAAAAGCTCATTGCCGAAGCAATGAGCTTTTATTATGCATTAATTTCAGGAAGCATTTTCTGCCATCTGTGTGCGGAATTCATCCAGACCTGATTCGATTACGTTATAGTATTCGGTAAGGAGCTGGCTGTAGCTCTGGTCGGAATTCATAGGACCATCGAAAACATCGAAGATAGCCTGCTTGATGTCTGTACCGAAGCCACGGTGGCAGTCAAATACGAATGTGAACTTTGAAGGATCAACAAGGTCATCAAATACCTGCTGCTGTTCTTCAGAGTAAATCATCTTGAACTTTGCCTTTCTGGGTGTGTTGCATTCAGGACATACAGCATCAATTTCATCACGTTCAGCTTCAAACTTGAACTTACATTCGGGACACTTGATGTAGAAATAACCGCCGTTGTACATCTTTTCTTCACGGTCTGCTGCTACAACATCAGGGTCGGTAGACCAGATTCTGGAAGCGAGGATGTAGGATACAGCGCCCTGTACGTTTGCTGCACCTGCAGGTACTAAATAACCGGAGGTTGCACCATACATATAGTATGTGTCGGAGTTGGGGTCACGGGGCATGGGAACTGTCTTGATTTCACCTTCAAGCTGATTCTTGAAGAAGATTTCCTGACCACAGGGGAGTGCCCAGTCAGCAGGCATTACAAAGAAGAGTGTGCCGAGCCAGGATTCAAGCCCGTCAGGACCGTGCCAGCCTTCCCATACATAACCTTCACGCTTGAGCTTTTCTGCAAATTCCATTGCTCTCATAACGTTGGGGTCCTTCATATTGTTGATAATTTCTGTACCTGTGAACTGGATAGCAGGTGTACCTGTTGTTGCTGCAAACTGTACGCCGAAGGTTTCAGGAAGTGCAAGAGGGAACTTTTCAGGGTTGCTTGCCATCCACTGTCTCATGATATCTTCAAATTCATTCCATGTCCAGTTGCCTGCAAAATAAAGCTCCATAGGATCGGGAGCGCCGATTTCTTCAAGCTCAAGGGAGTTGTATGTAACACCGTAAGCTGTTGCTGTTACCGCATAGGGGTAATAGTAATGACCGCCGTTGTACTCATAATTATCGATAACACTCTTCATGTCGGACCACATGGGAGAATCGGCATCAAGCCAGCCGTCAAGATTTGTAAATCTGTTATTGATAAAGAAGCTGGGGAAATATTCTTCGCCGCTTCTCATAAGGTCGGGAGACTGACCTGCCGCCATAAGCACGCCAAGACGGTTGCTTACTTCGAGAGAGCTTACAACTTCTGTTTCAACAGTACCGCCGAAACGTTCAGCGAAAAGCTCTGCAATATCCTTTTCAGGAGCTATATTGAGAAAGTCGAAAAAGCTGAGAACCTTGATATTTCCTGCAGTCTTACCGCTTTCATAAAGCTCGCCTGTACCGGACTCGTTGCTGGTGTCAACCTCTTCGATATTTGCCATTTCATCATAGTCAACTTCAATATCAATTTCCTTGTTGGGGTCTTCAGTAGTTGTTACTGCAGCCGCTGTTGTAGCGTCAGGACTGGGTTCTGTTCTTCCGCCGCCCCCGTTACAAGCGGACAAAATCACTGACATGCAGAGTGCGAGTGCAGTAATTTTTCTAAAATTTTTCATTATCTTTCCTCCAATTGCATAATAACGTTTACACGAAGCTGCAAAAAAATATGCAAAACCTGCCAAAAATGTAAAACAACGGCACATCTGCACAAATTTCTTGCACATCTGTAATTATTATACAACATATTTATGAATTTTGCAATACCTTTTACAAAAAAAGTGTAAACGTTATCAAAAATTATGCAAAAAAGCAATCCCCTATTGCAATTTATATTATAGTGTGATATAATACAATTACAATTTAACAGACGGGAGCTTGTGTTACAGGCTGAGAGGAAGGTTTGACCTTCGACCGATAACCTGATTTGGATAATGCCAACGTAGGGACGACTGTAAAGCGCTGACGCTTGCACGTCGGTGCATTTTTTATATATGCAGAACAAGGAAGCTATCGGAATCGGTGGCTTCCTTTTTTGTTTCCAACGCCGTCTGTTAAAAATATTTTAATGGAGGTAAGCTATGTACAAAACACAAATGGAAGCGGCAAGAAAAGGAATTGTCACGAAGGAAATGGAAGCTGTTGCAAAAAAGGAATACCGCACAGCTGAAGAAATCCGTGAGCTTGTGGCAAAGGGACAGGTAGCAATCTGCGCCAACCGGCTTCACAAGTGCATTGAGCCAAACGGCGTAGGCTCAATGCTCCGCACAAAAATCAACGTAAATCTCGGTGTTTCGAGAGACTGCAAGGATTATGACATTGAAATGCAGAAGGTTATGGCGGCGGTAAATATGGGGGCTGAAGCAATTATGGATTTATCCTCTCACGGCAACACTCAGCCCTTCAGACAGAAGCTTGTGGCAGAGTGTCCTGCAATGATAGGTACAGTTCCCGTGTATGACAGTGTTATCCATTATCAGCGTGACCTTGCAACGCTGACTGCAAAGGATTTTATTGATGTGGTACGTCTTCACGCTGAGGACGGCGTTGATTTTGTCACCCTTCACTGCGGAATCACACTCAAGACAATCGAACAAATCAGACAGCACAAGAGAAAGATGAATATTGTATCCCGTGGCGGCTCGCTGGTATTTGCCTGGATGAGCATGACGGGCAACGAAAACCCGTTCTATGAATATTTTGATGAAATCCTTGACATCTGCCGTGAATATGATGTAACGATTTCCCTCGGTGACGCCTGCCGTCCGGGATGCCTTGCGGATGCGAGCGATGTGTGTCAGATTGAGGAGCTTGTCCGCCTGGGCGAGCTTACAAAGCGTGCATGGGCGAAGGATGTACAGGTAATGATTGAAGGCCCCGGACACATGCCCCTTGACCAGATTGAAGCAAATATGAAGATGCAGCAGACAATTTGTATGGGCGCTCCGTTTTATGTCTTAGGACCTCTTGTTACGGATATCGCCCCGGGATATGACCATATCACTTCCGCAATCGGCGGTGCGGTTGCGGCAATGAACGGTGCAGCATTTCTCTGCTACGTAACCCCTGCGGAGCATCTTGCTTTACCGAATGTTGACGATGTAAAACAAGGTATCATTGCATCTAAAATTGCCGCTCATGCCGCCGATATTGCAAAGCATATCCCTTACGCAAGGGATATTGACGATAAAATGGCAGAGGCACGAAGAACTTTCGACTGGGAGGGTCAGTGGGAATGCTCTATCGACCCCGAAACCGCAAAGAAGATACGTGGTGACAGAAAGCCTGAAATTGAGGAAAGCTGTTCAATGTGCGGAAAATTCTGTGCCGTAAGAAGCATGAACAAGGCGCTTGAAGGCGAATATATCGATATTCTGTGAGGAGGTGCAGATATGGTAAAAATCAATGGCGAAGAGCTTAATGTTGCAGGCAGAACTGTGGCGCAGTTTCTTGCGGAAAGAGGTTATGACGTAAAGCGTGTAGCGGTAGAACTGAACGGCGATATTCTGCCAAAAGCACAGTATGAATGCACGGTTCTGCAGGACGGCGACAGTGTTGAAATTGTAAGCTTTGTGGGAGGCGGCTGATATGACAAAAGCAGAATGGCTTGATGCCCTTGAACAGCGGCATGGAGCAGATTTACAGCGGAAATTCTCATCAGCCTGCGTTGCTGTCTGCGGTCTTGGCGGGCTTGGCTCAAACGTGGCGATTTCCCTTGCACGGGCAGGTGTGGGAACACTTCTGCTTATCGACTTTGACAGGGTGGATATATCGAATCTTCATCGTCAGCAGTACAGTATTTCACAGCTCGGAATGTATAAGACGGAAGCCATGAAGCGGACGCTTTCGGAGATTTCCCCATACTGTAATGCCATAACCCATACAGTGAAACTGACAGAGGAAAATCTGTCGCTTATTGCCGATTGCAGTATCGTCTGCGAATGCTTTGATAATGCGCAGTGCAAAGCTATGCTTGTAAACGGAGTTGCGGAGCGTTACCACGAAAAATATATAGTTTCGGCTTCGGGAATGTCGGGACTGCACAGGGGCAACACAATACAGACCAAAAGACTCGGTAAACGGCTGTATATCTGCGGTGACGGAATGAGCGATGTTGCTGACGACGGCACACTTTTTGCTCCCCGTGTAATGCTCTGTGCCGCACATCAGGCAAACACAGTTCTGCGTATTATCGCAAGTAAATTTGAAGTATAAGGAGAACAGAAATGAATAACGACAAACTTATTTTAGGCGGACATGAATTCAGCTCACGCTTTATTTTAGGCTCAGGCAAGTATTCTCTCAATCTTATTGAGGCGGCAGTCCGTGACGCAGGTGCGGAAATCATAACCCTTGCGGTACGTCGTGCCAACACAAAGGAGCAGGAGAATATCCTCGACTACATACCGAAGGGAGTGACCTTACTGCCGAACACCTCAGGTGCAAGAACAGCTGAGGAGGCTGTGAGAATTGCAAGACTGGCCCGTGAAATCGGCTGCGGTGACTTCGTAAAAATTGAAATTATGCGTGATACGAAATACCTGCTCCCTGACAACAACGAAACTATCAAAGCTACCGAAATTCTTGCAAAAGAGGGGTTTGTTGTACTTCCCTATATGTACCCCGATCTGTATGCCGCCCGTGACCTTGCCAATGCAGGTGCGGCAGCAGTAATGCCCCTTGCGGCACCCATCGGCTCAAACAAGGGGCTTGCCACAAGAGAGTTTATTCAGATACTCGTGGATGAAACCGACCTGCCTGTTATCGTAGACGCAGGCATCGGCAGACCGTCACAGGCCTGCGAGGCAATGGAAATGGGTGCGGCGGCAATCATGGCAAATACTGCTCTTGCAACAGCTGGAGATTTACCACTTATGGCTTCGGCATTCAGAAATGCCGTTGAAGCAGGCAGAAAAGCCTATCTTTCGGGGCTTGGACGAGTGCTTACAAGGGGTGCAAGCGCTTCCGACCCGCTTACAGGATTTTTAAGGGATTGAGGTGCGCAATGGATAACAGATTTTTTGTGGACGGAGAGCATCTTTCTCCCTCTGCTCTTGAAAAGAAGCATCGCCTTGAAACCTGCCCTTCAAGCCGTACAAATCATATGGAATATATGGACGGAATGGAGCAGATAAAATCCGATATTATGGGCAAGGTGCTGTCCGAAATGGATAGTTATGATTATTCCCGATATACTGCAAAGGACGTAAAGGCGGCGCTGGAGCACGAAACCTGTACAACAGAAGATTTCAAGGCACTTCTCTCCCCTGCCGCAGAGCCTTTTTTAGAGCAGATGGCTGAGCGTGCAAGACTTGAAACATCAAAGCATTTCGGCAACACCGTGTATATGTTCACACCGTTGTATATTGCAAACTACTGCGAGAATTACTGCGTTTACTGCGGCTTCAACTGCTACAATAATATCAACAGAATGAAGCTGAATACAGAGCAGATTGAGCGTGAAATGAAGATTATTTCCAACAGCGGAATGGAGGAGATTCTCATTCTCACCGGCGAAAGCAGAGCGCAGAGTGATATTAAGTATATCGGCGAAGCCTGTAAGCTTGCACGGAAGTATTTCCGTATGGTGGGGCTTGAAATATACCCTATAAATGTGGATGAATACAAGTATCTCCACCAATGCGGTGCTGATTATGTGACGGTATTTCAGGAAACCTACGACAGCAACCGTTATTCCGAACTGCATCTTCTCGGTCATAAGCGTGTTTATCCGTACCGCTTTGAGGCGCAGGAACGTGCGCTTATGGGCGGAATGAGAGGAGTTGCATTTTCAGCGCTTTTAGGCTTGTCCGATTTCCGGAAGGACGCACTTGCAAGTGCATTGCACGTTTATTATCTGCAAAGAAAATACCCCCATGCTGAAATGTCACTGTCATGTCCAAGGCTTCGCCCTATAATCAATAACGACAGAATCAATCCTCTCGATGTCCATGAAACACAGCTTTGTCAGATTATCTGTGCTTACAGGATTTTTCTGCCTTTTGTTGGAATTACTGTTTCGTCAAGAGAAAGCGAAAGCTTCAGAAACGGCATTGTAAAAATTGCCGCAACAAAGGTTTCCGCAGGTGTTTCCACAGGTATCGGCGACCACGAAAGCAAGTACAGCGGTAAGGAAGCAGATGCAGAACAGGGCGACGAACAATTTGAAATCAACGACAGCAGAAGCCTTGATGCAATGTATAAGGACATTGCCGCAGAGGGCTTACAGCCTGTTCTGAATGACTATATCTATATGTGAGGTGCCTATGAAAAAGCTTGATACAACAATGTATTTTATTACTGACAGCACAAACTTTACCGAGGAGGAGTTTCTTTTTCGTGTGGAAGAAGCCTGCAAAGGCGGAATAACACTTATTCAGCTTCGTGAAAAAGAAAGAACTACAAGAGAATACCTTGCTCTTGCTGAAAAGGTACACGAAATTACAATGCGGTATGATATTCCCCTTATCATTGACGACAGAGTGGATGTCGCACTTGCGGTAAATGCAGAGGGTGTTCATGTCGGACAATCGGATATGCCTGTCAGAATAGCAAGGCAGCTTATGGGGAACGACAAGATCGTCGGCGCAACCGCAAAGACCGTGCCTCAGGCGGTAGAAGCCTGTGAACAGGGCGCAGACTACTTAGGAGTAGGCGCAATCTATCCCACAACCACAAAGGTCAGGACGGTACTGACAAGCGTTGACACCCTTAAAGAAATCGTGAAGGCTGTACCGATAAAAGTCAATGCAATAGGCGGACTTAACAAGGATAATATCCACGTTCTGAAGGACAGCGGAATTGACGGAATATGCGTGGTTTCAGCGATTATGAAAGCGGATAATCCAAGAACTGCTGCCGAAGAACTAAAGGGGGCTTTCTATGAATTACAGCAAAATTAAAACCGCCCTCACAATCGCAGGAAGCGACTCAAGCGGCGGCGCAGGGATTCAGGCTGACATCAAAACTATGTTTGCAAACGGGGTTTATGGAATGAGTGCCATAACCGCACTCACTGCCCAGAACACTATGGGAGTTACTGCAATTTCAGAAGTCACGCCCGAATTTTTAGGGCAGCAGATAGACGCTGTTTTTACAGATATTTTCCCCGATGCAGTGAAAATCGGTATGACTGCAAATGAAAAGCTGATTGAGGTGATTGCGGAAAGGCTCAGCTTTTACAAGGCGAAAAATATCGTTGTTGACCCTGTGATGATTGCTACCAGCGGAGCAAGACTTATTTCCGAAAATGCAGTGACTGCTTTAAAAGAAAGATTACTGCCTTCAGCAACAGTTGTAACACCGAATATCCCCGAAGCCGAGGTGCTGTCGGAAATGAAAATTGCTGATAAATCAGATATGGAGAAAGCGGCAAAGCTTATTGCCGACAACTACGGCTGTGCTGTGCTTCTAAAAGGCGGTCACAGCATAAATGACGCCAATGACCTGCTTTACGAAAACGGTGAAGTAACGTGGTTTGAAGGTGTGCGTATCGACAACCCCAACACCCACGGCACAGGTTGTACTCTGTCATCAGCCATAGCTTCAGGCCTTGCAAAAGGATATGACTTAAAGCATTCGGTAAGGCTTGCCAAGGAATATATTTCAGGCGCACTTTCAGCTATGCTTGACATCGGAAACGGAAGCGGGCCTATGCACCACGGATTTGACATATGCAGCAAATACTGTGCTACATAAAATACCGTAGAATAAAAAATACTCCCGAATGTCTGCTCGGCAGATGTTCGGGAGTATGCTTTTGTTGTGAAATATCATTTGTTTTTATGAATATTCAAATTGGGTATTATTTTTGTTTTTTGAATTATTGCTTTTTTACTCTTTCAAAAACAATAATAATTTGATCTACAGTTGAATTTGTGCCGAAACCTATTCCGTTGATTGAAGCGGAAGAAGAATTGACACCAAGTTCATTTGTAAACATTTGTTTAACGTGCCAACCCTCTGAAGAATATCTATTCAGGGTTCTTTCAAGTAAATCTATGTCTGTTGAACCATTGTGTTTATCATTGATTGATACAACAGTATATTCCATGATGTTATTGGATGATTGTTCTAAAGCTGATAGCTTTTCAACAATATATAAATTTAAAAATCTATCAATAGTTTCATCGTCTGCGTCTTCTAATTCATGATGGATTTCAGTGACATAATTAACATTTTCTTTTGTATAGCCTGTATTCATCATTTTAGCAGCCAAATCCACATTTTCCTGTGTGAGAGGAAGCCCCTTTTCTAGCAAATACTGCATTACTTCATTTTTGGAATAGGGAACACCTTCAGATGAAACTGCATCGGTTTGCGCTACGTTGAAATCTATCTTTTTTGTATTAGTTATTTTTTTGGTTACTTTGCGTACTTTTAATGCTTTGCATTTTTTTAAACGTTCAATAATTATATTTTTTTCATTTTCAGTCATTTTTCCTTCTCCTTTTTATGCATTATAAAAACGACAGCGAATGCTGTCGTTTTTGGTACGGGCGACAGGACTTGAACCTGCACGCTCTCGCATTGGAACCTAAGAGAAGCGTAACTTTATTGGAAGAATTGTAAAACGCTATCATCAGGCTTTGTTATCACCTTAATTGTATTTCTTATTCAGTTCGGCAAT
>JAGALB010000002.1 GCA_017625405.1 Ruminiclostridium sp.
AGCACCGGGAGTATTGAATACTACGATGCCTTTTTCAGAACACTTTTCGATCGGAATATTATTTGTACCAGCACCTGCTCTTGCGATAGCAAGAAGGTTATCGCCGAGTTCCATTTCGTGCATAGAAGCAGAACGAACGAGAACAGCAGCAGGATCAGCCATATCTTCGCTGAATGTGTACTTGCTCTTGTCAAATAAATCTGTACCGCAAGCAGCAATCTTATTAAGTGTTAAAATATTGTACATTGGTTTTTACTCCTTTATACTCTATAATTAAGAATTTTCTTCTTCGAACTTATTCATAAATGCTACAAGAGCTTCAACACATTCGATAGGCATAGCGTTGTAAATAGAAGCTCTCATACCACCAACAGAACGGTGACCCTTAAGGTTTTCAAGACCAGCAGCCTTAGATTCCTTAACAAACTTAGCATCAAGTTCTTCATTACCTGTAACAAAAGGAACGTTCATAAGAGATCTGTCCTTCTTATCAACAGTTGCCTTGAAGAGCTTACTGTTGTCGAGGAAATCGTAAAGAATTGCAGCCTTCTTTTCGTTGAGAGCCTTCATAGCTTCAAGACCAACCATCTTCTTGATCCACTTGAATACCTTACCGCAGATGTAAATACCGTAGCAGGGAGGAGTGTTGTAGAGGGAGTCGTTGTCAGCCTGTGTCTTCCACTTGAGCATTGTAGGTGTGCCGGGGAGAACATCATCAGTAATGAGGTCTTCACGGATAATAGCGATAACTACACCGGCAGGACCAACGTTCTTCTGAACACCACCGTAGATAACAGCGTACTTGCTTACGTCAACGGGTTCACTGAGGAAGCAGGAAGATACGTCAGCAACAAGATCCTTGCCCTTTGTGTTGGGGAGTTCCCAGAACTTTGTGCCGTAGATTGTGTTGTTTTCGCAGATATAAACATAGTCTGCATCTTCGGGAATATCAAGGTCAGAGCAATCGGGGATATAAGAGAAGGTCTTATCAGCGGAAGAAGCTACGTCGATTGCTTCGCCGTACATCTTAGCTTCCTGCCAAGCTTTCTTAGCCCACTGACCTGTAATGATGTACGCTGCCTTCTTGTTCTTCATCATGTTCATAGGAACTTCGGCAAAGAACTGGGAAGCACCGCCCTGAAGGAATAATACCTTGTAGTTGTCAGGGATATTCATAATATCTCTGAGATCCTGTTCAGCTTCCTTGATAATTGTGTCATAAGCCTTGGAACGGTGAGACATTTCCATTACAGACATTCCTGTGCCCTTGTAATCGAGCATTTCATCTGCTGCTTCTTTAAGTACTTCTTCGGGCAGTACAGCGGGACCTGCACTGAAATTGTAAACTCTCATGATAAGCCTCCTGAATTTTGTTTAAAAATTGATTTATATAATTGTTAAAATTATATCTTCAACTATTATAAAATAAAAGGAACAATTTGTCAAGATAAATCGTTGAAATTATAGAGTAAAAAATTAATTTTATATATTTAGCCTGTATTGCGAAAACTTAAACAGGAATTTTGAGTCAGAATGCAGGGGATTAAAAGAAAAAAACAGACAAACCTTATGGTTTGTCTGTTTTCATTATTAAATAAAATTTCTCTTAAGCAGATGCGTTAGCCTTCTTAGCAAGTCTGGACTTGATTCTTGCAGCCTTGTTCTTGTGGATTAAGCCCTTGCCAGCAGACTTGTCAAGCTTGATAGCAGCAGTCTTTACAGCTTCAGCAGTAGCGTCTTCAGCTCTTGCCTTCTTGAGAACTGTCTTTAATTCTGTCTTTGCAGCCTTGTTGCGTTCGTTCTTGAGAGCAGCAACGAGAACTCTTTTCTTTGCAGATTTAATGTTCGGCACTTCTTTGCACCTCCTTGAAATTAGTATGTATAGAATTACATTTTTTCAGTACGATATATTATAACATACAATTTTTTAAAAAGCAATAGTTTTTTTAAAAAATTTAAATTTTAGGGGGAAATAATGAAAAGAAGTGATTTAATTTGCGAAAATGGGGTAATAAATGCCAAAAAAGAAGCTTTTTTTGTTCACAAATTTTATATTGGCCGAACACTATGCGAAGAAGTAACAGTTGATGAAAGCTTGTCAGAACAGCTTGGAAAAGCTGTCGGACGCTATGTTACGATATACTGCGACGAGGGCGATTACAGAGAATGCTTCCGCAAAATAGTTGCCGGTTTTATTTGCGAAGGAAGCGTTCTTGTTGCTGGTCTCGGAAATGAAAGAATATGTTCTGACAGTCTTGGAGCAAAAACTATAAAATATGTGCCTGCAACAGCTCATCTTTCAGATTTAAAAGCATTTTCAGAGCTTAACCTTAGGAAAATTTTCGTTATTGAAACCAGCGTAACAGGTAAAACAGGTATGGAATGTGCCGAACAGATAAAATGTATAGCTGACAAAGCGTGTGTTGATTTCATAATTGTAGTTGACAGTCTTGCTTGCTCTGATACACAAAGGCTGTGCAGAACCATACAGATAACAGATTCCGGTATTTCTCCGGGAGCTGGAGTGGGCAATTTGCGAAAAGAGCTTAATGAAAGAACAACAGGAAAAAAAGTTATTGCTATCGGCGTTCCCACTGTTATTGACTACGAGGCTGAAAATGAAAATTTTATGGTAACTCCCAGGAATATCGACCTACTTGTTGATGAATTTTCCGAAATTATAGGTTATGGTATAAGCAGCGTACTCAATCCTATGCTCTCAAGAGATGAGATAAACGCACTCATACTTAAATAATGGTCTATATGTTGCAGTTTGTGCATAGAATACGCTGTAAGGATAAAAGACAGAAGGGAAGATGCAAGTATGAGGATAATAAAAACTACGATCAGAAATAGAGGAATGCGTTTTTTTATGGCTGTTTTTCTTGTTTTTACCGTGCCAATTCTGTCTATGGTATGTGTAAAAATTTTTCCTGATGCATATGAATATATGAGTAATGCCGCTAAATATTCGGATGTTATTCCGATGAATACCTCCGAATCACGCATAATAAATAATGGCGAGTTTACTTTGTATATGCCACAGGCGGTGCCTGCAACCAAAGAAGAGGAAATACAGAACGAAAAAGAACCTGAAGCAAACGAAGCAGTTCTTCTATCAAGAAATATTTCGGAAACCAAGGAGGATTTAACGGTTTTTTCTTCCGTCAGCGGCGAGATTTATGAGGTTACCTTCCAAGATAATCCCGGTGCTGATTTTATCGATCTGCCTTTTGGCGGACAAGTAAGAAATTGTACAGAGATGAGCAACGAGATGGTAAAACAGGAAACGCTTGTGCCTCATAAAATAGATGTTGAATTATACACGGAAGAACCGCAGATTCTCATTATGCATACACATACCACGGAAAGCTATGAGATAAAGGAAAAGGATTATTTCGACAATGAATATACAAGCCGCTCTGACGACCCGCGTAATGGCGTTGTTGCTGTTGGTGCTGCAATTGCGGAAGAGTTGTCAGCTGCAGGCATTTCGGTAATTCATGATGGAACAATCCATGATGATCAGTATTCAGGAGCATATAGCCGAAGTCTTGAAACGGTTGAAAAAATACTCAGTGAATATCCTACAATAAAAATCGTACTTGATATACACAGAGATGCAATTGAAGACAGCGGAAGCAGGGTAAGTGCTGTTACAGAAATCAATGGACAGAAAGCCGCACAGGTGATGATTATCTCAGCTGCCGATGATGGTACATACGATATTCCCGAATATCTTGAAAATTTCCATTTTGCCTGTGCTTTTCAGCAGGCTATTGAAAGCAGTTATCCGACACTTACACGTCCTGTGCTTTTTCAGTATTGTCACTATAATCAGCATGTTACAACAGGCTCTTTGCTGATTGAGATAGGTTCACACGGAAATACTATTGACCAGGCGGTATACAGCGGTCATCTCGTCGGTAAATCTTTGGCAAAAATGTTCACAAAAAACGATAGCGGTGAACGGGATATCATCAAGAATATGCCAAGGTTTTTCATGGACATGCTAAGATAAATTTTCATTTTAGTGTTGCAAAAAAAAGATACATATGGTATAATTAATTGAAAATAAAACGAAAGGAATACAAAAAATGACTTATAAAGAAAGTTTTATCAAATTTATGGTTGACAGCGGTGTTCTCACATTTGGTGAGTTTACACTCAAAAGCGGCAGAATTTCTCCGTATTTTATGAATTCGGGTAATTACAACACAGGTGCACAGCTTGCAAAACTCGGCGAATTCTATGCTGAATGCATCCACGACAACGGTATTGAATTTGAGACACTTTTCGGACCTGCATACAAGGGAATTCCTCTTGCAGTTGCTACTGCAACAGCTCTTTTCAACAAGTTCGGAATTGATGTGAACTATTCTTTTGACCGCAAGGAAGCAAAGGATCACGGCGAAGGCGGTATGATTGTCGGTAAACAGCTTGTTGACGGTGAAAAGGTTGTAATTATCGAAGATGTTATGACTTCTGGCAAGGCTCTCCGCGAGGTTCTTCCCAAGCTCAAGGCTGCTGCCGATGTAAATGTTGCAGGCATGGTAATTCAGGTTGACCGTATGGAAAAGGGTCTTAATTCAGATAAGTCCGCAGTTCAGGAAGTAAGTTCTGAATTCGGCATCAATATTTATTCCATTGTAAACATCAACGATATTATCGAAGCAATTGAAAACGGTGTTGTTGAAGGCAAGGAATATCTTGAATCCATGAAAAAATATCGCAGCACATATGGTGTTGAATAATTAAAACAACGGATAATCTCTGTGATGAGATTATCCGTTTTTAAATAGGAGAATATGTTATGAATTTAAAGTGGCTGTTTTTTGATATAGGTTCAACACTTGTTGATGAAACAGAATGTTATAATCAGCGAATTATCGATGCAATTACCGGTACTGATATTTCTTTTGAACGATTCAATGAAAAGCGGATTGAGTTTGCGAAACAGAATCTAAAAAGCGATATTGAAACAATAAGATTTTTTAGACTTAAAAAGACTCCGTGGCATGGGGAGCTTGAAAAACCTTATCCTGAAGCAGAAAGATTGCTTAGTATTCTTTTCGTTAAAGGATACAAGATAGGTGTTATAGCGAACCAGTCGGCTGGAACGGAAAAACGTCTTGAAAATTGGGGATTATTAAAGTATATTGATATTGTTTTTTCATCCGAGGAAGAGGGGATTTCGAAGCCGGATCCTGAAATTTTTCTGCGTGCATTAAAGCGCTCGGGGTGTATGCCTTGTGAAGCTGCAATGATAGGTGACAGACTGGATAATGATATATATCCTGCGAAAAAGCTTGGGATGAAAACTATCTGGGTGAAGCAGGGAATTGCCGCTTATCAGAATCCTCAGTGTGAAGCATATGTAGCAGATTATAGTGTAAACTCTATTATTGAAATAGCAGATATTTTGTAAAAATTATAATTTATAGGTTATAAGTAAAAAACCGCCGTAAAAATCGGCGGTTTTTTTGTTGGCGGAAGCGGTGGGATTCGAACCCACGGTACCGTGAGGTACAACTGATTTCGAGTCAGTCCCGTTATGACCACTTCGATACGCTTCCGTATAATTTGTTTAATAATTATACACTGTTTTTTAAAAATTGTCAATATAAATGCAATAAATCGGAATAATATTTAAAAAAATAATTGAAATCTTTATTGATTTATGATATAATAATTAATGTATAATGTTTTGATGAAAATGTATATTCTTTTTGTTTTTTCTGATAATAATATCAATGTTTTATTCAGAAAGGACAAGATTTATGAATAACTGTGAAGATGAAAACAAGAATACCGAAGAGTCGGCTCAGGAACAGCAGACTCAGCAGATAATCGAGTCAGGTATTGTTTCGATGCCGAATGCAAAGCACTACATTCACTGTCTGACAATTATCGGTCAGATAGAAGGGCATTATATTCTACCGCCTCAGAACAAGACAACGAAATATGAGCATATCATTCCTGCGCTTGTTGCTATTGAGCAGGACAGAAATATTGAAGGGCTGCTTATTATTCTGAATACTGTCGGCGGCGACGTTGAAGCTGGGCTTGCAATTGCAGAGCTTATTGCAGGTATGGAAAAACCTACTGTTTCTATCGTTGTCGGCGGAGGTCATTCCATCGGCGTTCCTCTTGCGGTCAGCGCCAAGAAAAGCTTTATTGTCCCTTCTGCTACCATGACCATTCACCCTGTCAGAATGAACGGTCTGGTTCTGGGTATTCCTCAGACCTTGTCCTATTTTGACCGGATGCAGGAGAGGATTACAAATTTCGTTACCAGAAACAGTAAGATTTCTGCTGATAAATTCAGAGAATTCATGCTGAAGAAGGATGAACTTGTAATGGATGTCGGTTCGGTTGTTGACGGTGAAACAGCGGTTTCTGAAGGTCTTATAGATCATCTCGGAGGTTTATCGGCTGCTATTGAATGCCTTTATAGTCTTATTGAAGAAAAACAGGAGGAAAAGCAGTGCTGATTCATTCTATTGTTTCGGAAAATGACATATTCTGTATAAACGACATTTGCATGCCTGTATATGAAAATATAGACGGCGGTTTTCTTGAAATTGAAAACAAAAACGGCACACGTGGTATAAAACGTCTGTATTCCACTGACCCGTATATGTATCTTGACAAAAGATATATGCCGTGCAATAAATTATAAATACTTTGCGGCTTTGTCCGCATACATAAGGAAAGGATTAATTATGGACTTAATTTCAATTATCATTCAGGGGATTATCCAGGGGCTTACCGAGTTCTTGCCTGTATCAAGCTCCGGACATCTTTCGGTAGTTCAGCACTTTATGAATATAGGTGAAGAAAGTCTTATTGTTTCTATTGTGCTTCATCTCGGCACATTACTTGCTGTCATATGTGCCTTTTATGATACTATCTGGGGAATGATCAAGGAATTCTTTCTTACGATCGGAGATATTTTCACCGGAAGATTTTCATGGAAAAAAATGAATGATAACAGAAGGCTCATGTTTATGGTTATTATAGCTACGCTTATACTGGTGCCTGTTTATTTTTTCAAGGAGTTTTTCACTTCAGTCGAAGGCGATGGCGACATAATTTTTGAAGGCTGTGCATTTGTCTTTACGGCGATTCTTCTGTTTTTATCCGATGCGTGCGTCAAAGGCTTCAAAACTGGTAAGGATATGTCTGTCAAGGATGCAATTATTGTGGGACTTTTCCAGTGTGTAGCGCTTTTCCCAGGTGTTTCACGTTCAGGCAGCACAACTTCAGCAGGCCTGTTCTGCGGTCTTACCAGAGAAACTGCTGTTACATACTCTTTTATCCTTGGTATACCTGCAATTCTCGGTGGCAGCATTCTTGAGCTTGGCGATGCGGTTTCGTCAGGTATACAGCTTGATTTTTCAATCCTTGCTGTCGGTTTCTGCACCGCTGCAATCACAGGATTCCTTGCTATCTCCCTTGTCAAATTGATAATCAAGCATAATAAATTCAAAATTTTTGGTGTTTACACTCTTATTCTCGGAATCCTTTGCGTAGGATACGGAATTTTCGAGTATACAACAAATACTCATTTTTCACTTGTATTTACATCGTAAGTTAAAAAAGGAAGGAAGTCAAAAATGGCTGAAACCAGAAAAACAACATCCAGAAACAGCGGAAAACAGAATCAGTCCGCTGCCGATAAAAGAAAGGCAGAAATGCTGAAAAAAAATGCTGAGCGCAGGCATATAACGTCAATTATTCTGTTTGCTGTCGGTATTCTTGTTCTTGCATTTACTCTTTTCGGTACAACCGAGGGTGAAAACCTTTCTGCATGGGATGGAATACATACATTTATACTCGGAACTTTCGGGCTTTCGGCTTTTCTTGTTGGTCCCGTTCTTATCTATATTGCAATAATGATTTCTGCTGACCGCACAAAAGCCACAATATCAAAGCGTATGATTCAGCTTCTGCTTATGATTCTGCTTATAAGCGCTGCTGCTCAGGTTATTTTTGTCGGACCTGTTACAAATCCTGAACTTGAGGAATCAACTCTGTCAGATACAATTGTATATGCATACAATAACGGTATTAACTATACAGGAGGCGGCGTAATCGGTCTTGTTCTGGGTTCGCTTCTCATGCTTTTCGGACAGGCCGGCGCAATTATCATACTTATACTTATTGCATTTGTGATTTTCATGATTATGAGCAATATGAGTCTTGTTGATTTGTTTTCCAAGCTTTCAAAGCCTATAAAAAAGGCAGGTGCGGTAGCAAAGGAAAAGCACGAACTCTACCGTGAAGAAAAAGAAGTGGCCGAAGAGGAACGTCGCCGCAGGGAAGAAGAAGCAAGACAGAACAGACATTCCGAAAAAGAACGCAAAATGGTAGAAGAGCAGATTTCCGAGGAAGAAAAGCGTGCGAGAAAATTTGCTGCAATTGCAAATGTAACCACAAATGCACGTATTGAATCCGGCGAAAAAATAGAAAAAGATTCTCTCGAAAAGCCTGAAGAACCCGATCCAATGGAGATTCAGCGTAAGGAGAGCCGTGAGTTCCAGAAGGACCTCAACGATTATCTTAAAGGCAAGATTGATAAAAAGGAAGAGCCTGTCCATGTTCAGGAAACAGTTGATACTGTAAAAATCGAACAGCCAGCGCCTTCAGACGGACCTTATAGTCCCGATGGCCCGTTTTTTGCCGATGACACCGATGTTGTGCGTCGTCCTTTCAATGAAGCTGTAAAGCGTGACAGCCTTGTGGGTTCTGCTAAAAATACAGCTGAACAGTCTCAGACTGCTGAATCTGACGAAGGCGATAAAATAGTATCTGCAATCGAAGAGTACAGAAAAGAGCAGAACGAGCTTAACAAAGCGGCTGAAGAAAACGAAAAGGTTATTGCAACCGTTATCAAGACAGATTCCGATGGCCAGGAACGCTTCAGCGAAATTGTATCCAATGCTGAGCAGTATCATGTTCCTCCGAGTGAACTCCTTAACGATGTTATCCATGAGCGTTCCGATGAGGACATAAATGCTGAAATTCAGGCAAATGCCGAAACTCTTGTAAATACGCTCAAAAGCTTTGGCGTCGAAACTAAATTCCTTGAAGCCGCACGTGGTCCTTCTGTAACCAGATATGAGCTTCAACCCGCTATGGGCGTTAAAATTTCAAAGATTACGGGTCTTGTAGATGATATTGCGCTTAACCTTGCAACAGCAGGTGTCCGTATTGAAGCACCTATCCCAAATAAGGCTGCGGTGGGTATCGAAGTCCCCAATAAAAAGGTTGACTCAGTTCCTTTCCGCGAAATGATAGAAAGCAAGGATTTTTCGGAAACAACCAGTAAGCTGGGTGCCGTTCTCGGAAAAAGCATCTCAGGTGATGTTGTAATTGCCGATATTGCAAAAATGCCGCATATTCTTATTGCCGGCACAACAGGTTCAGGTAAATCCGTCTGTGTAAACTCTATTATCATGAGTATTCTTTTCAGATCTACACCTGATGAAGTAAGACTCCTCATGATTGACCCCAAGGCCGTTGAATTCATGATTTACAACGGTATTCCTCATCTGCTTATCCCTGTTGTAACTGATCCTAAGAAGGCGGCAGGCGCACTTGCATGGGCTGTTACCGAAATGCTCAACAGATATAAGCTTTTCTCGGATAATAATGTAAGAGATCTGGCAGGCTACAACTCTCTGGCGAAGAAGACGGAGGGCATGGAGCCTATGCCTCAGATTGTAATTTTTATCGACGAATTAGCCGACCTTATGATGGCGTCTCCCGGAGAAACCGAAGACAGCATATGTCGCCTGGCACAGATGGCACGTGCTGCAGGTATGCATCTCGTTATTGCGACTCAGCGTCCTTCTGTAAATGTTGTTACAGGTGTTATCAAAGCAAATATCCCCAGCCGTATTGCGCTTAAGGTTGCTTCTCAGGTTGACAGCCGTACAATTATTGACAGTGCAGGCGCCGAAAAGCTTCTTGGCAAGGGTGATATGCTCTATTTTCCTGTGGGTATGCCCAAACCGCTTCGTGTTCAGGGCTGCTGGGTTTCCGATAAGGAAGTTGAACGTGTTGTTGATTTTATCAAGAATTCCTTTGTTCTCGACTATGACCAGAGCGTTATTGATGAAATTGAAAAGCAGGCTGAGCTTGCTGCACAGAAGGATTCAAAAGGAAAAGAATCTGACGATGATGGCGGCGATATCAATGTCAACGACGAAAAGCTTGATGAGGCTATCGAAGCGGTAATCGAAGCAGGACAGGCAAGTACTTCGTATCTTCAGCGTAAGCTCAAACTGGGATATGGCAGAGCCGCACGCCTTATTGATACAATGGAAAGTCTTGGTGTTGTCGGAGGTTACGAAGGCAGTAAGCCCCGTCAGGTGCTTATGACAAAGCAGGAATGGTATGAACGCAAGATGAACAAGGAGGATTGACAGAATGTCCCGTACTGAATCCGTAATACTTACAAATATGTGTATGATTTATGATGGTGACAGAGTACTTGTTCAGGATAAAAAGGATGATAGCTGGGGAGGAATAACCTTCCCGGGAGGTCATGTTGAAAACGGTGAATCGCTTACAGACGCCGTAATCCGTGAAGTTTATGAAGAAACAGGACTTATTGTGTCAGAACTGCAGTTATGCGGTATAAAGAACTGGTTCAATAACGATGGTTCAAGATATATGGTTATTTTCTATAAAACCGATAAATTTTCAGGAGAAATAAAATCTTCCGAGGAAGGTGAAGTTTTCTGGACAACGGTTGATGAAATGAAGAAAATGAACCTTGCCGAGGGTATGGACATGATGCTTGAACTGTTTATTAATGACAATCTCAGCGAAATGTGCTTTGAGAAAGACGGCGATAACTGGATTGCGTTACTGAAATGACAGGAGAATTTCAATGAAGCATTGTGGAACACAGAGAATTGAAACGAACAGGCTTATTTTGCGGAGGTTTATTTCCGAAGATTATCAGTCAATGTATAATAACTGGGCATCTGACCCTGAGGTTTCAAAATTTCTTACCTGGCCTTATCACAAAAGTGTTGAGACTTCCAGGAAAATAACTGATAATTGGGTTGCTTCATATGAAAAGGATGATTATTATCAATGGGCAATCACGTTCAAGGATAATGAAAATGACCCTTTTGGCTCAATTTCTGTTGTATATACCGATGAAAACACTCTTACCTTTGAAATAGGCTATTGTATCGGTAAGAAATACTGGCATCAGGGAATTACAAGCGAAGCACTTTCTGCTGTAATAGATTTTTTGTTTGAAAATACTGATGTAAACCGCATTGAAGCCATTCACGATATAAATAATCCTAATTCAGGCAAAGTAATGAAAAAATGCGGAATGATATTTGAAGGAACACATCGTCAGGGCTTACGTAACAATACAGGTCTTTGCGATGTAAATTACTACTCTGTTCTCAGAGAAGAATGGAAAAAAAGATAAGGAATGATTTAAATGCCTTTTTTACCTGTATCTAAATCCGATATGGAAAAGCAGGGAATTGAACAACTCGATTTTATTTGTGTGACGGGAGATGCCTATGTAGACCACCCGTCTTTTGGTATTGCTATTATTTCCCGTATGCTGGAGAGCTTCGGGTGTACTGTGGGAATTATAGCACAGCCAGTAACGGATAAAGACTTTACAAGGCTTGGAACGCCGAAATATTCTTTTATGGTCACAGGTGGAAACATCGATAGCATGGTTTCCAACTACACTGTGGCAGGAAAGAAGCGCTTTGATGATGCATATAGTGCAGGTGGAAAGGGCGGAAAGCGCCCCGACCGTGCTGTAACTGTTTACTGCCGCACTTTAAAAAGACTGTTTCCCGATACAGAAATTGCTATCGGCGGTCTTGAAGCTTCACTTCGTCGTTTCGCTCATTACGATTACTGGGCGGATAAGGTTATGCCGTCAATCCTTGTGGACAGCGGCGCTGATCTGCTTATGTACGGTATGGGTGAAGTGACAATCACTGAGATTTATAACCGTTTCAAAGCAGGCGATAAGCTTAAAGATATGAAGGATATACGGGGAACGTGCTATCTTACGGAACCTGTAAACACGCCTATCGGCTCTGTTCAGTGCGACAGCTTCGAGGTTGTAAGCGAAAATAAAAAGGCATATGCAAAATCCTGCCGTAAACAGTATGATGAGCAGGATGAGTTGTACGGAAGAACGATTGTTCAGCGTCATGGCGACATGATGCTGGTTCAGAATCCACCTCAGCGAAGCCTTACGCAATCTGAATTTGACCGTGCATACGAGCTTCCTTATATGAAAGCTTATCATCCTATGTATGAAAAGGAAGGCGGAGTTCCGTCGATTGAAGAGGTTGAATTTTCCATTATTCATAATCGTGGTTGTTATGGCTTCTGTAATTTCTGCTCCATTGCTTTGCATCAGGGCAGAAGAATCCAGACAAGAAGCGAGCAGTCAGTACTGGATGAAGCACGCGAACTTACCGAAAAGCCGAATTTCAAGGGATATATTCATGATATAGGCGGTCCTACTGCTAATTTCCGTGCGCCATCCTGTCAGAAACAGCTTGAACACGGTCTTTGCAAGGGCAAAAAATGTCTCGCCCCCGAACCTTGTAAGAATCTTACTGTTGATCACACCGAATATCTTGAAATGCTCAGGAAAATAAGAGCGTTAAAAAAGGTCAAGAAAGTGTTTATACGGTCAGGCATAAGATATGATTATCTTCTTGAAGATAAGAATGACGCTTTTATGAAAGAACTCATCGAACATCATGTAAGCGGTCAGCTCAAGGTTGCGCCTGAGCACGCAAGCAACAGAGTGCTGGATTATATGGGTAAGCCCCATATTGAAGCATATGAGCGGTTTGAAAAGAAATTCTATGAAATGACAAAATCCATAGGTAAAGAGCAGTATCTTGTTCCGTATCTTATGTCTTCCCATCCGGGTTGTACGCTTAATGATGCGGTTGATCTGGCTGTCTTCCTTAAGAAGCATAATATCCGTCCTGAACAGGTACAGGATTTTTATCCTACACCGGGAACTATTTCTACCGCCATGTTCTATACAGGTCTTGATCCTTATACCTTAGAGCCTGTATATGTTCCGAGAAAACCCGAAGAAAAACAGCTTCAGCGTGTTCTGCTTCAGTATTTCAAAAAAGAGAACAAGGAAATGGTTATCAAGGCGCTTACTATTGCGAAACGTCGTGATCTTATCGGTAATGGTCCGAATTGTCTTGTAACACCTCCCGAAAACGAAAAATATTCAAACAGTGACAGGAAAGCGAATGGAAAACAAAAATCCTTACATTACGGAAGCCGAAGCAATGGAGGAAGAAACTCCAAGAGCACGGGCAAGACTTCAAAAGGAAATAAAGCGGGCAATCAAAAGGGCAACAAGAAGAAAAAGTGATAAAATAAAAATAATCATAATTCTTGTTTTTGCGGGTCTTTACGCTATATTTTCTCTTATTATCACTCTTAATGAAAAAATCTGGAAAGATGAAAGAATTCCCGAATGGCATGAGCTTTTTGAAATGGCGGGATTTTCTTCCTCGGCATATAAAGGTAATCACGGGGATTTAGCTGTTCATTTCATTGATGTCGGACAAGGCGATTGCGCTCTTGCCGTTTATAAAGATTACACAATCCTTATTGATGCAGGCGAAATAAGCGAAAAATCAAAGGTTATTACGTATTTGCGAAGCCTTGATATTGAGCGGATTGATATGATTATTGCTTCACATCCTCATTCCGACCATATCGGTTCTTTAAGTGCCGTTATTGACCGTTATGGAACAGATTTACTGGTTATACCTGAAGTTACAGAGGAAATGACACCTGTTTCCAGCTCTTTTGAAAATATGATAAATTCTGCTGATAAATGCGGTGCAGAACTCAGATTCGCAGAAGTGGGTGAAACATTATCTGTTTCCGAAGACTTTTCAATAGATTTCATCGCTCCTGTGGCAGATTACGAAGATCTTAACAATTACTCCATTGTCTGCCGCCTTAATTACGGTGAAAATTCTTTCATTTTTACCGGTGATATTGAAGAAATTTCCGAACGTGATATTGTGGACAGCGGTGCGGATATTTCTGCTGATGTAATTAAAATTGCACATCACGGAAGCAGTACATCAAGTCTGAAGGTTTTCCTCCAGTCGGTAGATCCTGATTATGCTGTTATAAGTGTTGGCAGCAGAAATGATTATGGTCATCCGCACGAGAAAACACTCGATTTACTCAGGCTTCTGGAAATCAATCTTTATCGTACTGATTATCATGGAGATATTGTAATATTCAGTGATAAAACAAATCTGACTGTTGTAACCGAAAACAAAGAGGTGCCCTTTGATGTTTATTCTTGATAGAATCGAAGAAAACTATGCTATAATTGAAGCAACAGACGAAAACGGTGAAATAACTGTTATCAAAGAGAATATGAGTGCGATTTCTCCCGAATCTTCTGAAGGGGATGTTCTTGTATTTGATAACGGAGTTTACAGAACTGATACAGAAGCCACAAAGGGCAGAAAACATTCAGTCTATGAACGTTTGAAAAATCTGTTCAGATAAGCAAAGCCCTGAATGAGCAAATTGTCTCATCCAGGGCTTTATTATGTTGATTTTTCGCTTTGTTTCAATGCTTTTTTGTAGAGATATTCTGTTGCAAACTGTATTTTTGTTGCGTTGAATCCGATTTTTTCAGGGAAAAGGAAATATGTATTATCAAGAGTTGATAATGTGATGCATTGTCCTTTTTTTCTGTAATCATATTCGGTATGTACAGATAGCATTGAAAGGGGAGGGAATCTGAGAGTTTTTTCGAAATTATCTCCATAATCGGTGAATGTAAGCGAAAATCCGTTGCTGTCATGCACGAGATGTCCGGTTCCGCAATCGATAAAGTTTACGGCATTGGGAAGTGCCTGAACTTCAACTTCGGTATCAAGCCGATAATATCCGGAGTCAATTTCTTCATGCACACATTTTCTTTGCCATTCATACCAATCAGGTATATGCGAGAATTCATCTTCGCCATTATCATTTATTAAACGACCGTATTCATTCATGAAATAATGGGCATCACATTTTTCACAAAATAATTCCGCTCCTTTGCTATTCATAGAAAAATCAGAATTACAGTGCGGGCAGCGGTAAAGAACCTTATGAAGGCCTTCGGCACGAAAATCGCTGTTTATTTTAAGCTTTCTGTCGTTTTGCCATTTGTATTCATCGTATGTCAGAAACTCTGATATTTTTTCATGAATTTCATCTGTATCCGCTTTTTCAATTTCTTCTTTTGTCATTAATTGAACAATTTCTGCCTCCAGAACAGCTTCTTTGCGCTTTTTTGTGTTCCAGATAGGAGATTGCAGATAGTTTCCGTGCATATTTATACCTACAACAGGAACTCCGAACTTTTTTACCATTTTACTTACAGAAACGGGAATATCCGTGTTTGTTCCTACGTTTGCATATCTTGCTTCGGGGTAAATGACAAGAATGCCTTTTCTGTCAAGAACCTTTTTAATATTTTTTACCAGTGCAATATCATTTACAAATTTACGTGTTCCAAGGCATCCGATTTGTCTGTAAAGCCATTCGCCGAAAAATTCGAAGCCCTCAAGCTCAGATACGTAGTTGGCACGATAGGGGAAAAGAGCAAGCGGAGTAACGTAGAAATCCATCCAGGCGTGGTGTGAACCCAGCACAATAAAAGGAGGCTTCAGACCCTTCATGTTAGTTTTTCTGATTTTAAGACCTGTTCCGATAGTGTTCAGATAACAGAAAAGCCAGATAAGCGGCATAAGGAAAAAATTCTGCCTGGGCGGTACACTAAAACGGTCAAATGGTGTTGTATCAATGCTTTTTCTTTTGCGGGTTGTAAGCTCGCTCAATCCTTTGATATCCTTCATTAAATTGTAATATCCTCTCTGTCATTTAAAATGTATCTCTTTATTGGTGGAATACAGCTTAATATGAAATAAAGAAAGCCTGTGCCGATAAATGAAAATCCTGTGGGTGTAAGATAAAATAACGCCATATTGTGTATTTCACCTGTTACAGGATTATAAATAGCAAGTGACATTGTTACACCTGCTGCCACACATAATAAACCCACGATATTGAATCCTCTGGTGTATCTGTATGCATTATGACCGTTAAGGTCAAAAGCAGACCTGATAGAAAATTTCTGCTTTCTTACAAAGAAGAAGTCTGTAAAGAGCAGTGAAGCGAGCGGAGCGTAAACACATGCGCTTATAGTCAGGAAAGAGCCGAAATATTCAATGATTTTACCCCAGATGCAGAGTAAAGCAACGTACAAACCCAGAATAAGAATAAGCAATGTATAACTTGCCTTTTTAAAAGAGGATTTCAGCATGACAGCATATATGTATGAGCCTACGGCCTGTGTTCCGATATTGGCAAACGCAACAAGCAGCAGGGAGCTGAGAGCCAGAGCAGGAACAGACAACGTTGCCATCATCAATGTAGGATCGTCAATCATTTCTCCTGTGACATGCTGCATGGCAATGGCCATGACTGCGCCTACAACAACGAAGAAGGAACCGGCCAGTCCCTGTCCGAGTACACCTGCCCAGAAGCCTGAATTTTCATTCTTTGTGAGTCTCGGTACTTCAGCCATACCCCCGACAAGAGTTATAACAAAAGCAAAATTAGCTTCGATAGAGATTATATAGGGGATTATGTTGAGTTCACCGTCAGGGCGCTTCGGTTTATATTCCCAGATTACTTCAAAGGGAACTGACGTAAAGCCGACAATAACAACCACCACGCCAAGCAAAAGCAGCAGCGGTACAAGAATACGTGTTGTCCAGGTGATAGCACCAAGACCTTTATAGGCTATAAGAGTACCGATAACAACACATAGAATTGCAAGAACGGTGTGTGCGTTTTCAGGTATTGTTATACTGAAAAGTCCAAGAAGATTTCCCATTGAAGATGCGAAAAGATCAGCACATACGGCATACCAGGGGTAATTTATTATAATAATTACTACAGTCATAAGTACTACGCCGTTTTTTCCGAAAACACCTTTCAGCCATATCCAGATATCAATACCGTATCTTACCGACAGAATAACAGGAAGCTGATATATGGCAAGCATAAGAATTGCTCCGAAAAAAGCGCCGATAAGAAGCTGTTTGAATCCTACCAGAGATGCAAGATAAGTGCCCTGAGTATAGCTCCAGGTTGCGATACAGTAACCTGAAAGTACAAGCAAAGCATCAAGAAAACCGTATAGTTTTTCTTTTTTTAATATGGGCGCAATGCCAAAAAAGGCTTCACGCTCCACCTGTTTGTTTACATTATTCATAAATCCTCCGTTATGATATGAAAGCTCCGCCTATTATCGCTGCAAGACAGATTGCCGCAACTATTGCTGTGAAAATATAATCTTTGCGTGAAAAACGACGTGGAAACTCATAATTTTCGCTTTCCATCTGAGCAATACGGCTTTCAATTTCTGACTGGAGTTCTGTTATATCACTTTTTTTCATTTTTACCTCTTACATAAATATCAATGTAGCCCATTCCTTTATAAAATCGGGCAGTTCAGGGAATTTCGAGTTAATGAGTGTTAATACGCTTTCGGCTGTGGTTCTGGATATTTCACCCATATCATTGAGAACAAGCACCTCATCGCCCTTGACAATAAAACCTATTGCCACCGGCGCATATGATACACCGCCGACAGAAACGTGCGTTGCAAAGGCACAGCCGCCTATGGAAGCAACACCGAATCCGACACCGGAAAGAGTCATTATTCCTACTGCGATGCCTGCAATTGCAATAATACCCGCAGCAATGCAGCCGATTGATAGCAATCCAAGCGCAAATACTCCCAGAGTAATCAGACCGAGAGAAACAACACCGATACTGAATATACCTTTTGCAATAAGACCTATTGAAAGTATGCCGGTACTGCTGTTTCCGATTGCTATGATGCCTTTTGCATGATAGTTTCCTAAACCACAGTTGATATGAACGAGGGGGAGTTTTCCGATTTTAACAGGACTTTTATACTCACAGTGAAAACCCGGTTGCTCCGAAGAAGCAGCTTTTGGTTCATCGGAGATGCCGTTAATCAGTTCATCAGCCGACACATTGAAGAAATGGCTTATCGTGACAAGATTAAGCATATCAGGATAGGCAGAAGCGCTCTCCCATTTGGAAATTGTCTGTCTTGATACGCCTAGCTGCTCGGCGAGCTCTTCCTGTGACATTCCAGCTTTCTTTCTGAGCTGTTGCAGAGTCTTATTGAAATTCATCTGTTTTTCTTCCAAGAAAAATCCCCCTTAAAACAGCATTGTTACCCAATCAACGAACGGTTTCCATATATTGGGATACTTATCATAAATGAGAGCTGTGAATTGTTCTTTTTGTGTTGACATTAATTCGTTGATGTCAATAAATGACAGACTGACATCAGCTTTTGTAACAATACCCATGGCGACCGGAGCAATTGCCAGACCGCCCGTTGCGGCTTGTCCACCGATTGCAATTCCACCCACAGAGGCAACACCTACTGAAATTCCGCCCAGTGAAAAAATACCGACAGCTACACCGCCGATTGCAATTAAGCCAAGGGAAATACCTGCAACTGATACAAGACCTGCGCATATACAGCCGAGTATAAATGCGCCCAGCGAAACAAGACCAAGAGCAAAACCGCCGATGGCAACGATACCTATTGATATAACTCCGACACTGATATTGCCGATTGCTATAAATCCTTTTGCTGTTCTGGCTCCGACGCCTATACTTATACATACCAACGGAAGATTACCGATAGTAGTTTTTGAACAGAATTCATACCTGAGCTTCTTTAATTTTTCAACCATTTCATTTCCTCCTTTCATTGCTTTTTACAATGAAAATAATATATCGAGGAGTTATTTTTTACAATAAATCTTTGTTTCCTTTTATGTAAACAAGTGTTGACATCCGCGTAATAAAAGGAAATTTCAAGGATGAAAACTGATATTTAACGATTTACCCAATTAAATTATAACACTGCACAGATACTTTGTCAACTTTCTTTAAATCTGATAGTCAAAAAAACAAGGGCTTCAAAAAACGAAGCCCTTGTTCTTATTTCTTTTTATCTCTGAACAAAAACATATAAATCAGTACCTGACCTACGGCGATTGCCGCAATCAGGATTGCAACAAAAACCGTAGCTATATTCCACATTGAATTAACTGTAAAATAATAACACAGATAAATGAGTATAGCACCGAGTATTATTCCATTCAGAAGAGGGGAGTTGCCTTTTTTGTTATTCATATCAGCCCTGTAATTTCTTAGCCATGAGTGTATTCTTCATGAGCATAGCAATTGTCATAGGACCAACGCCGCCGGGAACAGGAGTTATGTAGGAAGCCTTAGGCTCAACTTCATCATATTTGACATCACCACAGAGCTTTCCTTCTGCATTTCGGTTCATACCTACGTCAATAACCACTGCGCCGTCCTTTACCATGTCCGCTGTAACAAAATCAGCCTTGCCGACTGCGCTTACAAGAATATCAGCTCTGCGGCAAACTTCAGCGAGATCCTTTGTTCTTGAGTGACAGATTGTTACTGTTGCATTTTCGTGAAGTAAAAGCATAGCCATAGGCTTGCCGACAATATTTGAACGTCCGATAACAACACATTCCTTACCGCTGATTTCTGTTCCTGTGCTGTGGATGAGTTCCATAACGCCTGCGGGAGTGCAGGGAAGGAAAGCGTAGTTTCCGATCATGATTTTGCCGACATTTGTTGCATGGAAAGCGTCAACGTCCTTTTCAGGCGAGATTCTTTCAATTATTTTTTCTTCATTGATCTGTTTGGGGAGAGGGAGCTGAACGAGGATGCCGTTAATATTCTTGTCTTCGTTAAGTGTGTCAACAAGTTCTAAAAGCTGCTCTTCGGTTGTTTCTTCGGGAAGAGCGTATTCATATGACTTGATTCCGCATACTTCGCAAGCCTTCTTCTTATTGTTTACATAAACTCTGCTGGCCTGGTTGTTGCCTACGATAACAACTGCAAGACCGATTGAAAGACCGTCTCTTTCAATTTCAGCACGGATTTCATCCTTAACCTGCTGAGACACTGCTTTTCCGTCAATGATTTTTGCCATTTTTAATACCTTCCTTATTCTTCGTTATCATCACCCAGAATACTGGGAGCAAGTTCTTCTTTTTTGCTGTTTTTTCTTACAGCAGCCATTGCTTTATATGCTTTGGCGGTTTCTTTTTCAACGCTTAATGCTTTCTGATAATTTTCAGTTCTTATTTTTGCCGTTTCAGTATCTTTCCATCTTCTGTAGTTATCGGAGTGCTTGATTCTGAGCTTGATATAGATAACAAGAATAAGGCAGAAAACAGCAGATGCAATACCTAAAAGCTGTGACACTCTGAGTGGTCCGATATAAAGACTATCTGTTCTTAAGCCTTCGATGAAGCCTCTTCCGCTTCCGTACCAGATTACATAATAGAGGAATAATTCGCCGTCAAAAGTCTGAATTTTTGAAAGTATGAAATGAATAATCAGGAGTCCGAGGATGCACCACACGCTTTCGTAAAGGAAGCAGGGATGAACAAGGGTACCTCTGCCCATTTCCGTAGCTATATGAGAGCCTGTCATTCCGAAGATATAGTCGGGAGCAGTTGCGGCACCGTACGCTTCCTGATTTACAAAGTTGCCCCATCTGCCGATTGACTGACCGATAAGGAATCCGCAACCGCCGAGATCCATGGCAGTAAGCATTGAGATTTTCTTATGCTTGCAGACAAGAATGCCGCCGATTACACCTGCAATTATACCGCCGTAAATTGCCAGACCGCCCATGTGGATTTCACTGATTGCAGTCCATAATGTGAATTTATATGTGTTTTCAGGATTAAGGTTCCAGAAAATACAGTAATATGCTCTTGCTCCTACAAAACCGCATAAGCCGCCGATAAGGGCTATATCGGTAATATCATCGCTGGTAAAGCCGAATTTTTTGGCTCTGACGCTGCAGTAAAGTACAGCAAGCAGAAGTCCTGCGGCAATTATGATAGCGTACCAGTAAACGTTGAAATCGAAAATTTTAAAAGCAACACGGTCTATGGGAATTTCACCTGAAAAAAGATTCGGAAATTCTACGTGTTCCGCTAAAAGTTTTATATTATTCATCAGATTCACTTCCTTATTATTCGTTTGGTTCAATTATTGACAGGCAATAATTGTCAAGATCAAGCTTTTCAAGCATATCCATCGCATCATCATAGGTGAGGGAAGCGGCTGTTTCAGCGTTGCTGAAAATATCTTTACCCTCAAACTGAGCCATCATACCGTTGCGTGCAACCTTTTCAACGTTATCAAAGCTGAAGGTTTCACCATATGTCATTTTAATGCTTGTGTTTATGCTTTCTCGGGATAAACCTTCTTTTTTGACCCGTGCCAGTTCAGCCAGAACTTCAGCGGTAACTCTTTCGGGGTCATGAGTAATTCCGCATACCACAGGGACAAAGAAGCCTCGTCCTTTTGTAACGCCGACACCGAAGGAATCGTTTATCACACCTTCGTTGTAAAGCCTGTTATAGAATTCCGATGTATCTCCGAGAGCAGTTTCAAGCATGATGTTGAATGCGAGATAATCCTTGCTTGCGTTTTCGGGATAAGGAATTTTGAATCCCAGCTGGAAAAGTGGCATTGCACAGGCAAGCTTCTGCACTATCTTTTTTTCCTTGACATTGTAGGGTTCATCGGGAACCAAAACATCAATCTGCGGATCTTCCTTGCAGATGAGAAGCTCATCGCATATTGCAAGGGCTTTATCGGGGTCGAAATTTCCTGCGATTGAGAGTACCATATTATTTAGATTGTAGAAAGTATTGTAACAACGATAAAGCAGCTCCTTATCAATTTCCTGTATACTTTCAACTGTTCCTGCAATATCTATTCTTGCGGGATTATTATGGTAAATTCCGCCCATGCAGTTGTAAAATACTCTTGTACCCGGGTCGTCAAGATACATTTTAATTTCCTGAGTGATTATTCCACGTTCTTTTTCAACATTTTCATCTGTGAAATAAGGTTGTTGAACAAGGTTAAGAAGAATTCTGAGATTTTCGCCGAATTCCTGAGTGCTTGCGAACAGATAAGCTGTGCAGTCAAAGCTTGTAAATGCATTTGCGTGTGCACCTGTCTTGGCGTAGAGTTCAAACGCATCGCATTCATCATTTTCAAAAAGCTTGTGCTCAAGATAATGGGCAATACCCTCTGGAACAGTTATATAATCATCGTCATATCTGGTTTTGAAGGTTGTATCAACTGAGCCGTATTTTGTTCCGAAAAATGCATGTACCGAACTGAACTCACCCATAGGGTAAAGACATATTGTACAACCGCTTTTATGCTTGATAACACGTTCTTTTCCGCCGAACACGTTTCTTATATTTAAATTGCTCATTACGCCTTTTCCTCCTTTGAGGTAAGTGTATAAACAGTATCCAGCTTCATGGAATCAGCAGCCGCAATAATCTGTTCTCTTGTTACAGCGGAGTAATGATTGATTTTTTCTTCCGGTGTAGTATAGTCATCGTCGTATATGCAGCCTGATATCCAGGTGGATATTGAATCCATACAGTCATTGCAGGCCTTCAGCACAGTAGCGATTGATAATTTTGCCTTTTCCATATCCTCGTCGGTGAACTTGCCGTTACGAAGCTCGTCAAGCTGCTGCTGGATTGCAGTTCTGGCTTTTTCCAGATTATCTTTTTCAACACCGCTGTTTACAATCATAGCGAATTTGCCTCTTCTGAAGCCTGAAGAGCAGTAGTAGCAAAGGGAAAGTTTTTCTCTTACGATAGTAAAAAGCTTTGACGAAACGTCTCCGCCAAGCATATATGAAGCCAGCATAGCGTGCTTCCATTGCTCCTTGTCGTAATCACTTTTATATACCATTACAAGCTTGCTCTGCTCAATGTCCATTTCTTCTGTTATAACTGAAACGGTATTTTTTATGCTGCTTCTTGCGGTTCTGAATTTAGGTTCAGGTCTGCGGTTAATTTTAGAAAAAGCTTCAGTAAATATTTTTTCTACAATAGTGTAATCAGCAGGACCGACGCAGATAATTTCCACATTTTTTGTTTCAAGAATTTCTATATATCTTTTATATGCTGATTCAGCAGTTATTTCTTCGATGTCCTCGTTTTCGCCAAGGCGACGAACTGATGCAGGTTCACTTTCATAGGCAATTGCCTGAGCACGCATTGAAGCATAACGTGTTTTATTGTTGATATCATTGTTATTGACATCAATCATATTCTGTTTCTGCAGCTGAACGACGCTGTCGGGAAAAATACCGTTTTCAAGATACGGGTCAAAAATGCAATCCCTGAGCATTGTTGAGATTTCCTCAAGCACATTTTCGCCGTCAAAAGCATATTCGTTGCAGAGAGAGTAAGAGTAAAGACCGAATGCCTGAATGTCGCCCTCATCCTCCACAAAATCATTGATTCCCGCTGCGTAGAGCTGAGAAAGACGGTTATTAAGCTCCTGCATTGTTTTATATTTGCTGTTGGAACGTGAAAGCACAGCTGGTATAATTGCATTCAATGAAGCATATTTTCTGTCGAGAATATCCGAAAAACAGATTTCTATACGATTTTTCTGAAATCGGGTATCTTTGTAGCAAGAAATATGAACACCATCGGCGATTTTTTTTCTGCTGAAATTTTTAATATCCATAAATTTGAAGGTCCTTTAAAAATAATATTATTAATTATAACACAAAACAAAGATAAATTCCATAATTTTTCAAAAAACTCATCTATTTTTCATATATTCTGTGTTCAAATTTCAATATACCGTTGTCATTGATTGTAATGACGCCGTAAGAAGGCTCGCTTCTGCCTCTCGGTGAAGAAGCGCTTCCGGGATTGAAAACATGTATTCCATCAATAGTTTCGTAAAATGGGATATGCGTATGTCCGAATAAAGCAACATCACATTCGTTTGCTTTAGCGGTGGCGGAAATAAAACTGTGAATTGAGTGGCGGTCAAAGCTATGACCGTGTGTAAGGTAGAATTTGTGACCGCCGTAGGTAAACGTGCGGCAGACAGGCGCATCTCCCCAGTCGTTGTTTCCTCTGACAAAGAGAAAAGCTTTCTGAGGATATATGTTTCTTACATCATCGAACTCATTTTCTCCATCTCCGAGATGAATGAACATATCGGAATGCAGGTTATCGGTGACTATATCGTAAAAGGCATCAAAATCCCTGTGTGTGTCCGATACAACGGTAATTCTTATCATGTTTTTTCCTCTCCTGATAAAATACCATATTATTATATCATAAAATAATCATAAAATCAACTTTTCAATTGACATTTTGACAATAAAAGAGTAAAATAGATGTGTATCATTTTTCGCTTACAGGAGTAAAATATGAACTATTTATCATCTATAAATGAAATGTCGGCAGCTGACGGTTTTCCCGTTGTTCTGCTGGGAGCGTTACAGGCTTTCGGTGCGCTGGCACTTATTGTCCTTGTTCTTGTAATTATGGACAAGGTTTATCGTAAAAAACAGCAGAGTACGGAAGAAACAAAGGAAATTCCGGAAATAACCGAAGAAAATACAGGAGATAATGAATGAAAAAAGTTATGGTTGCAATGAGCGGTGGCGTTGACAGTTCAGCGGCACTGGTTGTTCTTAAGGATAAATATGAACTCATCGGAGTGACACTGAAGCTTCACGACGGAGAATATGAGCAGAACGGACAGAAAACCTGTTGCTCACTCAGCGATATCGAAGATGCAAGAATTGTTGCTTCTCGTTTCGATATAATGCATTATGTGTACAATTTCAAGGATATTTTCAATGAAAAGGTAATTAAGAACTTTATTGACAGTTATGAGCGTTGCCTTACACCCAATCCCTGTATTGACTGCAACCGCTATATCAAATTTGAAGGTCTTCTTGAAAGAGCGGTTGCACTTGATTGTGATTATATTGCGACAGGTCACTATGCAAGAATAGAATTTGACGAAGAAAAGGGCAGATGGCTTTTAAAAAAGGCAAATTCAGAGGAAGGCGAAAATGACAAGGATCAGTCCTATGTGCTTTACAATCTTACCCAGGATCAGCTTTCTCATGTATTATTCCCGCTTGGAAGCATGAAAAAGTCTGAGGTCCGCAGAATTGCTGAAGAAAACGGTCTTATCAATGCGGCAAAGCCTGATAGTCAGGATATCTGCTTCGTTCCTGACGGCAATTATGCTTATTTTATAGAAAAATCAACTGGAAGAAAGTCACCGGCAGGTGATGTTGTGAATTCCGAAGGCAAAGTAGTGGGAAGGCATGACGGTCTTATCAACTACACAATCGGGCAGAGAAAAGGACTTGGTATTGCTTTCGGAAAGCCCACCTATGTTATTGGTAAGAATTCATCTGACAACACTCTGGTGGTAGGTTCTGAACAGGAGTTACTGAAAAAATCACTTATTGCAGATGATCTCAACTGGATTTCAATTCCGGAACTTACAGAGCCGATTATTTGTAAGGCAAAAACACGTTACCGTATGCAGGAGCAGCCGTGCGTTGTTTATCCTGAGCCTGACGGAAGAGTTTATGTAGAATTCAACGAACCGCAGCGTGCAATAACCCCCGGACAGCGTGTAGTTTTCTATGATGGCGATATAGTTATCGGCGGTGGCGTTATCGCTGAATAGGCAAGTAAACAGTTAAAATTTTCGCAAACCTATTTATTTTGCAGCAAAAGTATGGTATAATACAAAGATAACGATGATTTATCCTAAGGAAAGGAAATATCTTAATGACAGAAACAGCAATTGAACTGGATAATCTTGAATATCTCCACGCTATTTTCGGCGATTTTGACTCAAATATTACAATTCTTCAGAAGGAATATGGTGTTTCAATTTTCAGCCGTGATGGGAAAATAAAAATTTCCGGACAGGAAGATCGTGCCCAGTGTGCCAGACGTGCCATCCAGAGTCTTATTGAGCTTCTGGACAAAGGCGAAACCATAACCGACCAGAGCGTTCGTTATGTTATCAGTCTTGTAAATGAAGGTACTGAAAATCAGGTTGCGGCAATCGGCGGTGATACGGTATGTGTGACTTTTACAGGAAAACCTGTAAAGGCAAAGACAGTCGGTCAGAAAAAGTACATTGAAAGCATAAAGAACAATACAATTGTTTTCGGAATCGGTCCTGCCGGTACAGGAAAGACTTATCTTGCTGTTGCACAGGCAGTCAGAGCGCTTAAAAACCATGAAGTGACACGTATTATTCTTACCAGACCTGCAGTTGAAGCAGGCGAGAAGCTGGGATTTCTTCCGGGCGACCTTCAGAATAAGGTTGACCCTTATTTAAGACCGCTTTATGATGCACTTTTTGACATGATGGGCGCCGAAAGCTATCAGCGCAATCTTGAACGCAATATCATTGAGGTTGCACCGCTTGCATATATGAGAGGCCGTACTCTCGATGAAAGCTTTATCATTCTCGATGAAGCGCAGAACACTACACCTGAACAGATGAAAATGTTTCTTACCCGCCTTGGCTTCAACAGTAAAATGGTAATTACGGGCGATGTAACACAGATTGATCTGCCCGATTCCAAGCATTCGGGTCTTGTGGAAGCTACTAAAATACTGAAAAACGTTGATGATATATCAGTTGTAAGATTTTCTGAAAAGGATGTTGTAAGACATAAGCTTGTTCAGGATATTGTAAAGGCGTATGAAAGATATAACGAACAACACAGGAACAATACCGAAGGAAAGGCTGAAAGAAAATGGTAAGTATCAGAGTAATCGGAAAAAATAATCAGAGTATTCTCCGTATAACAAAGGATTTACGCAATATTGTGAAAAAATGCTGCGTATGCACTCTTTACGAGGAAGGTTATAAGGGTGATTACGAGGTTTCTGTAACCTATGTTGACAATGAGCAGATTCATGCAATAAACTATTTTCACAGAGAAGTTGACCGTCCTACCGATGTGCTTTCTTTTCCCTTAATGGATGAATCAGGCTTTAGTATTAATCCCGAATCCGACAGATTCATGCTTGGCGATATTGTTATTTCGGTTGAAAAGGTTATTGAACAGGCAGAGGAATTCGGCCACAGCTTTGAGCGTGAAATAGCTTTCCTTACCGTACATTCAATGCTTCATCTTCTTGGCTATGACCATGTTACAAGTGAGGAAGAGGAAAAGGAAATGTTTGCAAAACAGGATATGATTCTTGACGCTCTCGGAATAACACGTGATTTCAGAATATGAACAGAATTAAGAAACTTGGAATGAGCTTTGTGTATGCAGGACGGGGAATTGCCTATTGCATACGCCATGAAAGAAACATCAGAATCCATTTGGTTGTGCTGTTATATGTGCTGTACTTCTCTAATTTTTATAATTTCAGCAGAGCGGAATATGCCTTGCTTGTACTGACCTGCGCCGTCGTTATGGCGCTTGAACTCATAAATACAGCAATAGAGGTTGTTATAGACAAAGTTTCGCCCAAATTCAATATTTTTGCCATGATGGGTAAGGATATTGCCGCAGGCGGAGTCCTTGTGGGGGCAATAGGTTCGGTTATTATCGGAATCATTCTGTTTTGGAATGTGGAAGTATTTACTGATATATTCGGCTACTTTACTTCTGCTTTCTACCGTCCGCTTATTCTTGCAGCAACAATGGTAATATCGGTTATTTTTATAAGTAAAACAAAACCTCGTGGCGGAAATGCCGCAAAAATTATCAGTGAAAAGGAAAAATAAAATGCAGAAATCCGTATTTGTTGCCGTTACAGGCAGACCTAACGCAGGTAAATCATCTCTCACAAATCTTCTTGTAGGCGAAAAAGTAGCAATTGTCAGCGAAAAGCCGCAGACAACACGTACACGTATAAACGGTGTATTGACACAGGGGGAAACTCAGTTTGTGTTCATAGATACACCCGGTATGCACAAAGCTGCTACAAAGCTGTCCGAGCAGATGATAAAAACGATAAGCAACAGTATTTCTGATGTTGAAGTGGCAATTCTTATGGTTGATGCAACAAAGAAGCCCAGCGCAATCGAAGAAAAGCTTGCTGCAGATTTCAAAAAATGCGGAACAGATGTTATCCTTCTTCTGAATAAGGTTGATTTAATCAAGAATAAATCAGAAATTCTCAAAATTATTGAGAATTATTCTTCTCTTTATGATTTTAAGGAAATAATTCCTATAAGCGTAAAGAACCGCATAAATACCGAGCTTATTCTGCCGATTATTGAAAAATACGCAGTTGAATCGCCTCATTTCTTTGATGACGATTTACCGACTGACCAGCCTGAAAAAATCTGGCTTGCAGAAATTGTGCGTGAAAAGATTCTTAATTCAATGTATGAAGAAATTCCTCACGGTACCGCTGTTCAGATAGAAAGTATGGAATTTTCCAAAACAAACAGGGGCGAAGATATCGTAGATATCGGTGTTGTAATTATCTGTGAAAAGCAGTCACATAAGGGAATGATTATCGGCAAGCAGGGATCAATGCTGAAAAAAATAGGAAAAATTGCTCGTGAAGAAATGGAAGCTTATTTTGAGCAGAAAGTAAATATGAAAATCTGGGTAAAGGTAAAGGAAGACTGGAGAAACAGCGATGTTCTCATCACTGATTTCGGTCTTAACGCAGAATAATGCTTGTTACAATTGACGGAATCGTTATCGGCAGAAGACCGATAGGGGAGAATAATTGCTTCATAGATGTCCTGACTGACGAATACGGTGTAATTGAAGTTACAGCCCATGGAATCCGTAAGATTAACAGCAAGAATTCAGGTGCATGCAGTCTTTTTGCGTATTCAAGGTTCTGTCTTGCAAAGAACGGACTTAAATATACACTGAACAGTGCAGAACCTAAATTCAGTTTTCACGGTATTTCCGCTGATATTGAGGCACTATCCCTCGCAACATATTTCGCTGAAATATTCAAGGCGACAACTGCTCCCGAACAGGAAGCGGCAGGCTTTCTGCGCCTTATGGCTATTTCGCTTTTTGAAATTGAAAAACGAAGAATCAATCTTCCTCAGATAAAAGCTGTATTTGAATTAAGAATAGCGTCAATGCTTGGTTTTTCACCTGATCTGCGTGCCTGCAGGAATTGTATCTGCTACGAACATGAATTGATGTATTTTGATTTCGGAAACAGTACTATAATCTGCGCTGACTGTGTTGGCGAAAATGCAGAATTATATACAGAGCTTACTCCAACGCTTCTGTATTCCATGAGATATATTGTGTATTCTCCCGTTGAAAAGATATTTCATTTTAATCTTAAAACAGGCATTCTTATACAACTGGAGCAATTCTGTGAAAAATATCTTCTTCAGCATCTCGACAGGGAATTCAGAAGTTTGGATTATTACAAATCTATAAAAATATAAAGGAATGATAAAATGAAATCTTCATATAAAAAGCTTGAGCTTGATAAAATCCTTCAATTGCTCAGTAATGAAGCGTGGAGTGATACAGCAAAAGAAAATGTTCTTAAAATCAAGCCTCAGTATGATATTGATACAATAAAAAAAGAATTGAAGAAAACCGATGATGCGTATGTGCTTTCTTCAAAATACGGAACACCACGTTTCTATAATATAAAAAATGTTTCTTTCAGCGCGCACCGTGCTCAGCAGGGTGCTTCGCTTTCTTTAAGAGAGCTTCTCGATATCGGTCTGGTATTACGTGAATTTGATGGATTATCAAGTTGGTATGACCAGTGTGGTGGTATTGACAGTAGTCTTCATGAATACTTCTCTCAAATCGTTCCGAATAAACCGCTTTATGAACAAATAACCAATTCTATTATTTCTGAAGAGGAATTATCAGATGGTGCCAGCGGTGAACTTGCGAGAATCAGAAAAGCCATTGTCCGTCAGGGAATGAAAATCAAGGAACAGCTTGATAAACTTATAAAAAGCCAGTCCAATCAGAAGTATTTACAGGAAGCTCTGGTTACACAGCGTGACGGACGTTATGTTGTCCCTGTAAAGGCGGAATACAAGGGTCAGGTAAGCGGTCTTGTACATGACACCTCAGCAACAGGTGCTACGCTGTTTATTGAGCCTATGAGCGTTGTTGAAGCAAACAATGAAATCCGTATTCTTAAAAATCAGGAATTTATTGAAATCGAGCGTATAATCAAGGATATGTCTGAACAGGTCGGACTTTATGCTGATGCACTTATTCAGAGTTACGATGCCGCTCTTCAGCTTGAAGAGTATTTTGCAAAATCTAATCTTGCCGGAAAAATGAAGGCTGTTATGCCTGAAATCTGCGAAGAACCTGTTCTTGTGCTTAATAAGGCTCGTCATCCACTTATTCCTGCTGAACAGGTTGTTCCTACCACGATTACACTCGGCGAAGAATACACAAGCCTTATTATTACAGGTCCTAACACAGGTGGTAAGACTGTTTCACTTAAAACGGCAGGCTTACTGACGCTTATGACTATGTGCGGTCTGATGATACCTGCTGCAGACGGAAGTAAAGTCGGTGTTTTTTCAGAAATACTTGTTGATATCGGCGATGAGCAGAGTATTGAGCAGAGTCTTTCAACCTTCTCTTCGCATATGACAAATATTTC
>JAGALB010000020.1 GCA_017625405.1 Ruminiclostridium sp.
AATTTCATCAAGCTGTGCCTTGTTGAACTGGTCTACGATTAAGTCGTATTCGATATTTTCAAGAATGATTGCTCTGTATCCGTCAATCTTATCAATCCCATCAGGCAGGATAGATTGATTGATATTAAAAAGCTCTTTACTTTCTTTTTCTTTATTTGATTTCTCTTTACTTAATTGTGCCGAGGACATCTGTTTGGGTTTGAGGTAAACATCGGCTCACTTGTTATTGCGATATTAAGCAAGATGATAATGAGCCTCGGCTGGGCAAGTCTTTACACATTCCTCAATATCATTTTCAGAAAATATTTCGGCGTATCAATCGTGTCCTGTTTCTTTTTCGGTACGGGTATTCTTATTATAGGTGCGGCGGCAATTTTCGGCAACAGCTCTATCCTTAACATCTTCCTTTACGGCTCATCTGTGTACGCCTGCCTTTCAAGTAATATTTTAACACTTCTCGTATGCCTTATCTGTTCGGTAGTCTGGACAGCTATTTACACCATTGCAGGAACACGCATACTTTCAAAATGCGATGTATATTAAAGGAGGGAGAGTTTGAAAATGAATGCAATAGAAATCAAAAGTTTAACTAAAAACTTCAAAGAAAAACAGGCTCTCTGCGGACTTGATATGACTGTTCCTGTTGGAGCAATCTACGGTTTTATCGGCGAAAACGGCTCGGGCAAATCCACAACCGAAAAGATAATCTGCGGACTTATTCACGAAAGCGGAGGCACAGTAAAGCTGTTCGGAAAATCACATACCGACCCAGATATCCGCGCAAAAGTCGGCGTGCTGATTGAAGCCCCAGGCTGTTTTCCGAATATGAGCGTATGGAACAATATGATGTTGCAGGCAGCAAATCTTGATATAAGCAATGCTGAACAGGAGGTTGTAAAAATTCTGAAGCTGGTGCGAATGGAAGGTGCGGCAGGAAATAAGTACAAGAACTGCTCTCTCGGTATGAAACAACGTATCGGTATCGCTATGGCACTTCTCGGAAATCCTGCGTTGCTCGTTCTCGATGAGCCTATAAACGGACTTGACGCAGACGGTATGAGAATTATGCGTGAGGTGCTGACCGACATTTCAAAATCGGGTACAACCATTGTGATTTCCTCACACATTTTAGGCGAACTTGAAAAGATAGCAACTCACTATGGAATAGTCCGTGGCGGAAAAATGATAAAGGAGATGACCGCCGCTGAACTTGAAGCAGACTGTCGCACCTATGTTGCATTACAGGCAAAGGATATGAGCAGAGTAAAAGCGATTCTCAGCTGTAAATATTCCCGTGTTGAAGAATACGAAGCAGGATATATCCGTGTTTATGATGCAGTTTCTCCCGAAGTAATTGTTTCTTATCTTTATGAAAACGGAATTATTATCACAGAAATCGGAACATCTAAAATCGGTCTTGAGGAGTACTACATTGACCTTATGGAGGGCAAGTGAGATGGATATAAAATTTGAACGCTACACCTTTGGCAAAAGGCTGAAAAGTATGCTGAAAGTAGATTTCCGCAGAATGTTCGGGACAAAGCTTTTTTACATTATGCTTGGCATTTCCTTTGTTGTCCCGATTCTGATTCTTGTTATGACAACAATGATGGACGGTTCTGTTTCAGTAAATCCTCAGACGGGCGAGGAAACAATTATGGAAGCCTTTGACAGTGCTTGGCAGATTATCGGAACTGTAAGCGGAGAAACGGCTTCAACCGACACCGCCGCAATGAGTATGGATATGATGAGTATGTGCAATATCAATCTGCTCTATTTCGGGATTGCCGCCCTTGTCTGCATTTTCACAGCAGAAGATTTCAGAAGCGGCTACGCAAAAAATCTTTTCACCGTAAGAGCAAGGAAAACCGACTACGTGATTTCAAAAACACTTGTTTGCACAGTAGGTGGAATGTTGCTGATTCTTAGTTTCTTCATCGGCACAATGCTGGGCGGTGCGATTGCGGGTCTGCCATTTGAAATGGTCGGATTTGACGTCGGAAATGTTGTAATATGTCTGCTTTCAAAAATGTTTTTGATTGCAGTTTTCGTGCCTATCTATCTGCTTATGAGCGTAATCGCAAAGCAGAAATTATGGCTCTCTTTGCTGTTATCACTTATGACAGGAATGTTCTTATTTATGATGATACCTATGCTTTCTCCTCTCAATGCTACGATTATGAATGTTATTCTTTGCATTGCAGGCGGAGTAATGCTTAGCACAGGACTTGGTGCAATAAGTAATCAGGTGCTGAAAAAGACAAGTCTTGTATAATTAAAGCGGAGTATGTGCGTTGACACAGCTCCGCTTTTTATGATAAAATTTTCTTGTAACGCTCAAACGTAAACAAAACTTTAACATTTCTGTGTTAATATAAAAGAAAAATCATCGGAGGTAAAGCGATGTTCAAGATATTAGTGGTTGAGGACGACCGTGAAATGAACAGAACGGTCTGTGCATTCCTGAATCAAAGCGGCTACGAGGCAACAGGCTGTCTATCGGCAAATGAAGCCTATGACGCTATGTATGAAAATGTGTTTGACCTTATAGTTTCGGATATAATGATGCCTGAAATTGACGGCTTTGAGTTTGCAAAAACAGTACGCTCGCTGAATAATGAAATCCCGATTTTGTTTATGACAGCACGGGACGATTTTGCCTCTAAACAGCGTGGCTACCGTGTGGGAATTGACGATTATATGGTGAAGCCTATCGATCTTGACGAGCTTTTTCTGCGTATAGGTGCGCTTCTGCGACGTGCAAAGATTGCTTCAAGCAGAAAGCTTGAAATCGGCAGTTTTGTTATGGACGCTGACGAGCATACAGCTTATCTCGGTGACGAAGAAATATCTATGACAACAAGAGAATTCTCAATTCTCTACAAGCTTTTGTCATATCCGAAAAAGACTTTTACACGCACTCAGCTTATGGACGAATTCTGGGACGCTGACACCGCTTCGGGACCTCGTACCGTTGACGTATATATGACAAAGCTCCGCAGTAAGCTGTCGGAATGTACCGACTTTGAAATCGTAACCGTTCACGGTCTGGGATACAAGGCGGTGATAAAGTGAATTACAAAAAAATACTTCACGGCATCAGTAATTGGTTTGTGTTCTTTCTCCTTGCAGCGTTTGTAGTAACCTGCTGTATGACGCTGTTTATAACGGTAATGGCTGACACTCTTGACCTGACTTTTACTGAAGAGAATATTTCAGCGGCAGCAAAGCTCACCTTCGGAAACGTTCTGCTTATAAGCCTGCTTTTCACGGTAATTGACGCTATGCGCAGAAAGCTTATGGTTGAACGCCCCACAAAGCGCATTGTTTCAGCCGGAGAAAAGATTACAAGCGGAGATTTTTCAGTGCGTATAGAGCCTCTCGTGGGAAATTACGCATACGAGAGTTTCAACAGCATCATTGACTGTTTCAACAAAATGGCGGAGGAATTAGGCAGTGTTGAAACTCTCCGCACAGACTTTATCGCCAATGTTTCACATGAGTTAAAAACGCCTCTTGCGGTAATGCAGAACTACGGAACAATGCTTCAATCTCCTGATTTGCCCAATGAAAAGCGTATAGAATACGCAAAGGGAATTACTGAAAATTCACGCAGACTTGCAAGCCTTATCACCAATATTCTGAAGCTCAACAGACTTGAAAATCAGCAGATTTTTCCCGTATCGGAACGGTTTGATTTAAGCGAACAGCTTTGTCAATCGCTTTTGCAGTTTGAGGAGATATGGGAGCAGAAAGGCATTGAAATCGAAACGAACATTGAGGACGAAATCAATATCAATTCCGACTCCGAACTGCTTTCTCTTGTCTGGAACAACCTGTTTTCCAATGCTTTTAAGTTTACCGAAAACGGCGGAACTGTTTCCGTTTCACTCTCCGCAGATGATGAGTATGCAACAGTAAAAATTTCTGATACAGGCTGTGGAATTTCCGCAGAAACAGGCAAACACATCTTTGAAAAATTCTATCAGGGAGATACTTCCCACGCTATGAAGGGGAACGGTCTGGGACTTGCACTTGTAAAGCGTGTTGTTGATATTATGAACGGAGAAATTGCCGTTGAAAGCAAGGTCGGAATGGGCAGTACATTTACCGTAAGGCTAAAGAGGGGTGACAACATTGGAATGGAAAAAGCTGATTAAATATCTCTACCCGCCTTTGTGGATAATCGCTCTGCTTATTCCCTTATGCACAGCGGCTCTTGTTTACACATTTATCGGTGGTTACGAAGCACACCCTGTTGCTTATTTCACCTATGTTCTGTCATTTTACACGCTGACCGCTGTTGTTATGAGATGTATTAAGGTAGTTCCAAAGCAATATCGTACCGCAAAGGAAAAGGTCTATTCAAATCCCGTTGGCGAAAGATTTATGACCGATATGAAATTCAGAACTCACGTTTCGCTTTATGGCTCACTTGGGGTAAATCTTCTGTATGTTACACTGAATGTTGTGCTTGGCTTTTTGTATCATACGGCTTGGTTTTTCGTGCTTGCCTTTTACTACACGATTTTGGCAGTAATGCGGTTTCTGCTTTTACGCTTTGTAAACCGTACAGGTATCGGCAACGACCGTTTCAGGGAGCTTCGCCGTTCAAGACTCTGCGGATACATTTTGCTGACGGTGAATCTTGCTTTGTCGGGTGCGGTTCTGATGATCCTGTATCAGAACAAGGGTTATGAATATCACGGCATACTGATTTATGTTATGGCGGCATACACCTTTTACATCACAACCCTCGCAATCATCAATCTTATAAAATACAGAAAGCTTGGAAGCCCCGTGATGTCAATGACTAAGATTATAAATATGGCGGCGGCACTTGTTTCGATGCTGTCTTTGGAAACAGCAATGTTTTCGCAGTTCGGCAAGGATATGTCAAACGAAAACAAGCAGATTTTTATAATGCTGACAGGTGCAGGCGTGAGCATAGTTATAGTAACAATGTCAGTTTACAGCATAGTAAAAAACTCAAGAGAAATTAAAAGAATTATGGAGAATGATACTTATGAAGAATAAGGAAACCTTCAGCTATACCTACTCTGCCAAAGAGCAGGAGGAAATAAAGAAAATCCGAGAAAAATATGCGCCTAAAGAGGCTGACAAAATGGAACAGCTTCGCCGTCTTGACGCAGGCGTAACGCAAAAGGGTACGGTGGTTTCTCTTGTTGTCGGAATTATCGGTGCACTTATTCTCGGAACAGGAATGTCTATGTGTATGGTATGGACAGAGCTTTTCGTACTTGGTATTATAGTCGGAGTAATCGGCATTGCGGCAGTATCCCTCGCATATCCCCTTTATAATTATGTGACGAAAAAAGAGCGTGAAAAAATCGCTCCTGAAATCATACGGCTTACAGATGAGCTTATGAAATGAAACAACCGTGCTGATTTGATTTTCAGCACGGTTGATTTTTTACAGCATAGGCGAGAAAATCCTCACAAGCGAACGGATAAGCCTTTGCAGAATATTATCTTTGATATTGCTTTCATTCATTTCAATGGACTGCTTCATTGTTGAAGTTATATCTTCTTTGATATCCATAAGTACATCGTGCTTATAAAGCCACACCCCGTTTTCAAAATGGTGAACAAGACTTCGGTAATCAAGGTTTACCGTACCTACAATTCCGTATTCGTCATCGGAAAGATAAACCTTTGCGTGAACAAATCCGGGTTCGTACTCAAATATATGAACACCCGCTTCTGTAAGACGCTTGTAATAACTCTGCGTCATCATAAAAACAATCTTCTTGTCAGGAATGTGAGGCGTAATAATTCTCACATCAACTCCACGCATTGCCGCATTCTCCATAGCCTGACAAAGCTCATTGTCTATGATAAGATACGGACTCATCATATAGACATAACTCTGCGACTGATTAAGCATATTCATTATCATTGTTTTTGCAACACGGTGCCTGAACATAGGTCTGGGACCGTCACCAAAGGGTACAACATATCCACTGTCAAGGAGAGAATGGCTGTTCTTGAAATAAGGAGAGAAGTCCTCAACGGGTGTTTTTATATTCAACTCGTAATCTGCAAGAAAAATTGAGGTGAGCTGTCTGACTGCCTCACCCTCAAGTCGAATCCCCACGTCCTTCCACTTGCCGAAAAGCTTCTTTTCATTTATGTATTCGTCAGCGATGTTCACTCCTCCTGTGTAGCCGATTTTTCCGTCAATAACTATAATCTTGCGGTGACTGCGGTTGTTGAATTCGTTATTAGCCTGTCCCTTCAGAGGTGAAAAACGGACTGCCTTTATACCATAGCTCTGAAGCGTTTTATAGTAATCTCCTGGGAGTGTCAGCATACAGCCTACATCGTCATAAACCACACGGACTTCAACACCCTGTGAGGCTTTTTCTTTGAGAATTTCAAGTATACCGTTCCAGAAAATACCCTCTTCAATAATAAAATATTCAAGGAAAATGAACTTTTCGGCTTTCTTCAAGTCCTCCAGCATAGCTGAATTCATATCCTCGCCAAAGGAAAAATACTTTGCTTTTGTGTTGCAGTACAAATGGGAATGGGACAATTTACAAAGCAATTTCGCTTGTAAATATGCTTTTTTATCTTCCTTTTCAAGAATAGCGAAGTTTTCTTTATCATCAGTATGAACCTGCTGCTGTGCAAGCTTATCGATACGCTTTACCTGCTTTTTTGTAAGCTTACGGTCATAGAACATAAAGTAAAGCATAAATCCCGCAACGGGTATAAGAATCGTAACAAGAAGCCACGGGATTTTATAGTCGGGATTCTCCTCCGAGTTGATAATTTTCAGCACACAGAAAATTTCTGTCGCCCACATTGCAAGATAGAAATACGGAATATATGCACCACAAAGCAGAGTAATACCGATAACCGCCGCTGTTTCAAGAATTATCAGCAGCATAGCGATAATAAACCGCACAGGAATATAGTCGATTTCCTTTTCCTTCACGCCGTACCTGTCGTGAATGATGATTTTCTTTTTCATAAGACCTCCTGAAAGGCATAAGGCAGCCCTGCTTTAGACAAGACTGCCTGTTTTTTTACTTCTTAGCCGAATCAATACGCTCCTGTGCTTCAGCAATTCTTTTGTTTGCCGCCGCAATCTGCTCATCACGCTCAGCCTGCATCATTGCCTTACGCTTTTCGGGATTGCTCATTGCTTTAGCCTCTTCAAATTGTGCTTTTGATTCTGCTTTTGCCGCTGCGAAATTAGCCTTATCAACCTCGTGCTGTGCCTTTGCACTTTCCTTCATATCTTCAAATGCGCCCTTGAAAAATTCTGTTACCTTATTGCTCATTATAAATACCTCCGTTATTGTTTTTTGTTTTTATTTTATCATCTGCATATTTGCGAGATGTTTTTGAAATGTTTGAGAAATGTTAATTATGAATTCCTCTTTCAATTTCTTCGCTGAGCTTTAAAATCTGCGGAGCGATTTCCGCACGCTTTTTATTTATTGTGTTTTTATATATCGGATATGCCGCACCGCACATTACCATACCAATAATTCCTATGATAATACCGAGAATGAATAAATCTGTCCACACCATACAGCAGCTCATACCAAGACCGAGAATGAGTGAGCCAGGAATTCCGATTCCGAGCGCACATCCTACCGCCTCACTTTCAACACTGCTATCCAGCTTTTTAATTTGCTCAAGCTTTGACTCGGCAGATGTCTGCGGTGCATATTTTTTTCTGATTTTTTCAATCTCTGCGTTTTTCGGTGCAGAATAAGTGTATTCAAATTTATTTTCCATTTTATTTCCGTCCTTTCGTTATCTTATGTCTGTATTATACTGGATGGTTGTTTGAGAAAGTTTTAGGAAATGTTTGAGAAATGTTAATATCGAAAATATTTAGAAAAGACTCTGCTATACCAATGATGATATATCAGAGTCTTTTGATTATCATAAGTAAAACAGGCGTATGCTTTCCGCATACGCCTGTCGTTCGTTTCATTAGCCACCGTTTAGTCAATAACCATTAGTATTTCGAAAACTTCTATATGGTCATCACCCTAAGCAGTTTACCGTTTTTGTTATTCAACTATTTCATAACAGAGATTTTCATAGTGAAGCTTTGTTCCTGTATCAACGCCGAAAGGGAGCAAAGCCGCCGCAATGAAAAGCTCATCGCCGGAAGCAATATCGGTGATAGTTACGTATTCACCATCGAATTTTGTTACAATATAATCACGTGGTTCCATTACATAGCCTCTTTGATATTGTATTTTTCCTTGTATTCAGCGAATTTCTGGTTATAAATATCGCTGTGGTTCTTGTTGAGTTCGCTGATATATTCGTGCATTTCAAAGCTGTTGCGTGCAGATTCAATCATGCAGGCAGCAATGTTTGAGCAGTGGTCGGATACACGTTCAAGATTTGTAAGCAGGTCGGAATGAACAAAGCCCATTTCGATAGTGCATTCGTTCTTTCTGAGTCGGTTTACATGAGCAGACTTGAGTCTGAGCTTAAGTATGTCAACAACCTGTTCGAGAGGTTCTACCGAGTAAGCCTTTTCGAGGTTGTTATTTCTGAAGGCTTCGAGTGAAAGATCAAGAATTTCCGTTACCGCATCAATCATTACAGTAAGCTCCTTCTTTGCTTCTTCGGAGAAGGAAAGGGACTTGTTCTTGATTTCGTCAGCAGATTCAACAATGTTTACAGCGTGGTCGCCGATACGCTCGAAATCACCGATCATATGAAGAAGCTTGGAAACTTCCTGATTGTCGGCTTCGCTCATGTTTTCGTTGCTGAGCTTGACAAGGTACGTGCCGAGGCTGTCTTCGTACTTATCTGTCTTATCTTCGTCTTCACGTATTGCGAGTGCTTCTTTATCGTTATATTCAAAGAGCATATCAAAGGATTTTTTAAGAGCATTTACAGAGGTTTCTGCCATTTTGATGGTTACCATACGGCAACGTTCGATAGCAACAGGGGGAGTGGAAATAAGACGTTCGTCGAGGAGTTCTGTCTTTTCCTTTTCTGCTTCGTCCTTCTTGATGATGATATAGGAGAGCTGTTCGAGCTTTTTACCGAAAGGCATCAGCAGAGCAAGTGCGAGAAGCTTGAATACTGTGTGAACAACGGCAATACCGAGAGGAGTTGCAGCCTGTGTTACAAATTCAAAGCCAATGAAGGTTTCAAGCAGGTAGTAGATAGTAAGCCATACAACTGCGCTTATGAGGTTGAAGCTGAGGTGGATAACGGCGGCTCTCTTAGCATTTTTTGTAGCGCCGATGGAAGAAATCATTGCGCTTACGCAGGTACCGATATTCTGACCCATAACAATCGGGATAGCAGTTGCATAGGTAACTGTACCTGTAAGTGTAAGCGCCTGAAGAATACCGACAGAAGCCGATGAAGACTGTACAATCGCTGTAAATACAGTACCTACTATAAGACCGATTACAGGGTTTGAGAAGAGAATGAGTACATTCTTGAATTCTTCGGATTCTGCAAGAGGCTGAACAGCATCAGACATAGAATCCATACCGAACATAAGAATTGCAAAACCGAGGAGAATAAGAGCGGTATCCTTATGCTTGCTGCTCTTTATGAACATGATAAGTACGATACCTATAAAAGCGAGAAGAGGAGTAAAGTTGCTGGGCTTGGCAAGCTGTACAAAGAAGTTGTCGCCTTCAATACCTGTAAGGCTCAGCAGCCAGGAAGTAACGGAGGTACCAAGGTTAGCGCCGAAGATAACGCCCGTTGCCTGTCTCAGGGTCATGATACCTGAGTTTACGAAGCCAACGACCATAACGGTTGTGGCGGAAGAGGACTGGATAATTGCGGTGATTACAAGACCCAGTAAAAAGCCTTTGAAAGTGTTGGAAGTAAGCTGTGCAAGAATTGATTTGAGTCTTGTGCCGGCTTTTCTTTCCAGGGCGTCGCCCATCATATTCATACCATAAAGAAAGAATGCCAGGCCGCCAAGAAGTTCTAAGATGTTAAATAAATCCATTTTAAGCTCCTGTTTTACTTGTGTTCCATTATTATATATAGATAATGGGAAAATAAACCCATACGAATTTATTATAACTGTTTCAGTATTAATTTTCAAGTATTTTTGATGTTAAAATTGTATAAAATTTATTTTTCGGCATTTTTATAAAAGAGGAGCAAAAAGCTTCAAAAAACATCGTACAATTCTAACAACCAGCCTTGTTTCAGCTGCATTTGAAAGGGTAATGAAATTGCACGAATTCAGAGTTTTGTTGAAATCGACAGCGACCTCTTCCGTTACATTACCACCGTAGAAAATACAGGCACATTCAAACAGCAGAAACATGGAACGGTAGTCAAAATTTATAGTGCCCACAACACATATCTTTTCGTCTGCCACAAGGGTTTTGGAGTGGATGAATCCGGGACTGTATTCATATACTTCAACACCTGCTTCGATAAGCGGTCTATAAAAGCTTCTCGTCATGGTATAGACGTACTTCTTGTCAGGAATTCCCGGCGTGACAAGCTTTACTTTTACGCCCCTTTCGGCAGCGAAAATCAGCGAGCTGAGCATTTCATCATCGCACACAAGATAGGGCGTAGTAAGATATATGCTCTTTTCAGCTGAATTAATAAGAGAAAGATATGTTCTGAGCCCCGTCGGACTGTTATCCAGCGGAGAATCGGAAAACGGCTGTGCCAGACAAGGTTTTTCGTCTTTGCAGTCTGTCATACAAAAGCTGTCATTACTTTTTGTCAGATAATTCCACATACCGAGAAACATTGCTGTAAAGCTTTCTGCGGCTTTGCCGCCTACCATCACTCCCGAATCCTTCCATCTGCCGAAGCGCTTTCTGAAATTCATATATTCGTCGGAAATATTTATGCCGCAACAGAATGCGTATTTGCCGTCCACAACAAGGATTTTTCTGTGATTGCGATAATTTACCTTTCCTGTTGCTCTCAAAGAAACGGGATTGAATTCAGCATACTCAGCACCGATTTTCTTCAGCCTTTTTTTAAAATCCCTCGGCTTTACAAAAAGACAGCCTGCGCCGTCGGCAATTATCCGTATTTTTACACCCTCTGCTGCTTTTCTTGCCAGTAAATCTTCGGTCATAGACCAGGCTTTCCCGTCTGCGATGATGAAAAATTCGATATAAATGAATTTTTCCGCTTCACTTATTTTTTTCAGCATTTCACAGAAAAGCTCTTCACCTGTGGGGTAAAAATGTGATTCGCCGCACTCGCATAAGGGGAATCCTGCACCTGAAAGATATTTCTGTATTCCTGAATCGGGGTTAATTCCTTTGATTTTTCTTACCTCAGTCATAAGGTAGTGTCTGATTCTGCTATGAATTGAATTGACAGAATGCCTTCTGCTGAACAGGAGATAAGCAAAACCGCCGTAAAGTGGAAACAGCAGCATCAGAACAATCCAGCAGAGCTTATAACCGCTGTTTTCAGGCTGATTGATTATATAGAAAACCAGTACGTAGGTTAAAAAACGATAAAAAAAGCCGACCGCAGGCACGGCAGCACCTGCGGTAACGGCATAAATTATAAGTATAAGCTGTAAAAGAACAATAATTATTGCAAAGGTTCCGTAGCAGAAAATTTTACGAAGCATTTCTTATTGCAGGTCAAAGCAGCTTGTGATATTGAGCTGTGAGCTGAACTGTTCCTGACCCATTTCCTCCGAAATCTGATTTTTATACACGATAACCTTTTTTGCTTCATCACCGTTTATATCAAACCAGTTGTCGCTGAATACGCAGTCTGCACTTTCCAGTTCAAGGCATACGCTTTTTGCAAAAGCCTTTGCCGTAAGCGTAAGTTCAAAACGGTCAATTTTCTCGTCTATATGGACGTTGATTTCCGGATCGGCAAAGCAGAAGGTTTTCGGGCGGACAAAAATCGTTGTTCCGCAGGATATATTCTTCCCGTTTTCCCATAAGGAATATTCAAGGTATTTTGTTCTTTTATCCTGTTCGGACAGGAAATAATCGGAAAAATTAAGTGCAGCAGCATTCTTTGCACTGAGCGCACCTACCGAAATGTCAATTTTACCTTCGGTAAGTACTTCTGCTTTTTCGTTTCTCAGCTTCCAGATAATTTCAGCTTTGATTTTTTCTGTACGCTCGTTGGAAACGTTGAGAATGACTGCCGAAGTGTCTTCCTCCAGACAGGAAAGCAGAACGGGTGCATAGAATTTTCTTGCGGCAAAATGAAGAGCCTTGGGTCTGCCGTAGTAATCAAGGCTTGACCAGGAAATCACAGGATTGCTGTCGTTTACCTGCCAGTAAAGGCTACCCATGCATTTGCCTCTGTTACGGCGCATATGCTCTACATTTGAGCGTATGCAGTCGCTCTGTACAAGCTGAGAAGCATATATGAGCTTTTCAAAGCTGTACGGATATCTGCACATCTGAGCAATATAGTAAAGAAGCTTTTCGTTGCCTGCGGTGCATTTCTGGTGAGCTTCCATAACAGGACCGCAGAGGTTGAGGTCCTTTTCTTCCGCAATTGTACGGATTGTTTTCATACAGGGAATAGATTCAAAGCCATATTCGGAGCAGAAGGGGAAAAGGTGTTTTCTGAAATCCTCAATCGGCTTGAAATTGTGCCAGATATCCCAGTAATGCTGGTCGCCTCTGTGATTGTCGGAGCTTCCTCTGAATACGCCCTCTTCACCGAACTGATTGCCTCCGCTTGAAGGAGAAGACGGCCAGTAGAAGCGCTGGGGGTCATATTTCTGTATAGCTTCGGGAATGATTTCTTCAAAAATACGGATATAGTCGTTCTGCGCTTCCTTGTCTTCGGGTATACCCCAGCCCTCCCACATGCTTTCAACTTCATTGTTTCCGCACCAGAGAGCTATACAGGGGTGATTGCGCATACGCCTGATGTTGTCCTTTACTTCTGCTCTTACAGTGCTTTCCAGCTTTTCTGAAAGTCTGTATGATGAGCAGGCAAACATAAAGTCCTGCCAGAGAATAATGCCGAGCCTGTCGCATTCGTTTAAAAATTCATCTTCAGGATAGTATCCGCCGCCCCAGATACGCAGTGTATTGTAGTTGGCGTCAACGCATTCCTTTAAAAAATCGTGAATACGGCTTTTGGTTATGTATGGGAAAATCTGGTCAAGGGGGATATAATTCGCACCCATTGAAAAAATATCAATACCGTTGCAGTTGAAGCAGAATGTGCCTTTTTCGTCATCCTTGCATACAGTTAATTTTCTGAAGCCGATATATTCCGTTATCTCATCCACAACCACACCGTCCCTGATAAGGCGCACGGTAACGGTATTTAGCGGCTGGTCGCCGTAGCCTCTGGGATACCACAATTCGGGATTGGCAAGCTTGAATACAGCTTTTCCTGCTGTCAGAACTCCTGTGAGCATGCGTCCGTCAGCAGTAATTATCTCAGCTTCTGTTACAATGTCATATTTATCATAATTTTCGATGTCTGCGGAAACGGTAAGAGTGAGTGCGGAGTAATCTTCGGAAAAATCCTGTTCACAATAAATGCTGTCAATTCTGCCGTAATCCGAGCAGAGAAGATATACATCCCTCCAGATACCCATATCAGGGAGCTGAGGACCCCAGTCCCAGCCGAACATACAGTGAGCCTTGCGGATGTGCGGGTATCCTGCCATAGTCATGCTCTGACCCCATACAGGGCGCTTTTCCTGTTCTTTTTCAATGTATCGGATCGGGGATTTAACGGAGATTTTAAGCTTGTTATCACCGACAGTCAGCTGTTCTTTTACATCAAATTCGTATGTACGGAACATATTATCGGTGCTTCCGATATATATATTATTGAGGTAGATGTCAGAAATGGTATCAATGCCCTCAAAACGGAGAATGACTTTTTCGTGTGAAAGAATTGCCCTGTCAGCCTGGAAAACAGTCTTGAAATCGTAGTCGTCACGGGATATTTCACGGCAGATGTATTCATTTTCGCCGTAATACGGGTTGGGGATTTTCTCGTTGTCCAGCAAGGTCTGGTAAACCGAAACGGGAAGAGAGCCGCAGGAGAGATATTCCTTTTCGACAGGGCGTTTCATGCGCCAGTTTTTACTTAAGGCGATTTTCAGCATTTGGGTCAGTCCTTTCTTGATAAAACTTGTTGTAAAAATTATATCATAAACATATTGAAAGTTCAATACTTGGCTTAACCAAAAGGAAAAATAAATGTAAAAATTTAAGTAAAAATTTTTGAAAAAGGTCTTGACAAAACCATTTGTTTCGTGTATAATGTAATAGTCGCTTGAAGCGACGGTAAAAATCCCAAGGGAGTTTAGCTCAGCTGGGAGAGCATCTGCCTTACAAGCAGAGGGTCACAGGTTCGAGCCCTGTAACTCCCACCATTTTTACCACCGTACAGAGCATACGGCCCGGTAGTTCAGTTGGTTAGAACGCTAGCCTGTCACGCTAGAGGTCGTGGGTTCGAGCCCCATCCGGGTCGCCATTTAAATGCCTCTGTA
>JAGALB010000003.1 GCA_017625405.1 Ruminiclostridium sp.
AGGAAAGGACTGATAAAAATGCCTGAGTTTCACAGACTTAATAAAACCCATACAACGCAGATGAGTAAAGAGGAACTGAATAAGAAGCTCAGAGAAGAAGCGGATAAGTCTGCTTCAAAGTCTGTCCGTAAAAAGAATGTTCTGGAGCAGAAGAAACAGGCGAAAATCTCTGCTCAGACAAAAAATCAGATGCCGCCTAAGAGCCCGGCGAAGAAAAAGCGTGAAGAAGAGCTTAAACGCCGGGAAAAAGAGGAAAAGAAAGCGAAAAAACGCCGCAGAAGAGGCAATTATGTTATTTATTATGTAATGCTTGCAATACTGGCGGTTATCGTGTTTGCTGTATTATCCGTCACAGTGCTCTTTAATTGCGAGGAAATCGTTGTTGAAGGCGAGAGCAAGTATACTGCTGAGCAGATTATTGAGGCCAGCGGACTCAAGGGTGACGAAAACCTGGTTAAGCTGTCGCTTCTGGGTATAGACAAGCGTATTCTTGATGAACTGGTAAGTCTTGACAGCGCTGTTGTCACGAAGGTGTTCCCGAATAAAATAAAAATTACCGTAACCCCTGCCGAGCCTATGGTGAATTTCTATTACGCAGGTAAGAACTATGTTATTTCCCATGTAGGACGAGTTATGGAAATTGAAAGAAATGCCGCAGATTGTATGGAGGTTATCGGCTATCAGCCCGGCGACAACGTGGTTGTAGGCGATTATATAACGGCTGCAAACCCCGAACAGGATGAAACAATCAAGACTATAAGCGGTACTATTGACCTTGTGGGAATTACTGAAATCACCGAGCTTAATATTACTGATATGCTGAGCATCGGCCTTGTCTATGATGACAGGATTGAAATAAATTTAGGCTCTATGCTTCAGCTTGAAGAAAAGCTGACTATCGTCAAGGAGCTTGCCGAAAATTATATTTCGGATAATGAAAAGGTTACCCTTGATGTTTCAAACCCCGAAAGAGTTGTACAAAGACCTATAACACCCCTTGTAACATCTGTTTCAACTTCGGCTCCGCCTGAAACAACACCTGCTGAAGAGGATGCGGAAGGCGAAAATTTACAGGAGGATGACGCAGAAGTTACAGTTGAATAATCTGATGAATTAATTTAACCCGATTTTCCGTAAAAACACAATATTTTGTGTTTGTCGGCAAAAAATAAATCAAAATATTCAATTTTTTTCAAAAAAGTATTGAAATTTTCCGTGAAATCTGTTACAATTAATTTAAGCAATTATACGGTGTTCCCCTGACCGTTTTTCAGGGGGATTTTCCGTTAAAAATACAGGAGGTAACGCAAGTGGCTATTGAAATTGATGAAGAAGGCTTTGCAGTAGAAAGCGAAGAACCTGAATTTGACCATCTTGACGAAAGTGCGATTTATAATATCCAGATCAAGGTTTTCGGCGTCGGCGGCGGCGGCGGAAATGCGGTTGCCAATATGGCACAGAAGGGTCTCAGAGATAAAAATGCCAAGGATGTAACTGACGACGATGTAGATATCGAGTTTGTTGTTGTAAATACTGATGTAGCAGCCCTCAAGGACAAGGACAAGACTCTTATGCGCCGTGTACAGATCGGCCGTAAGTGTGCAAAGGGCAGAGGTGCAGGCGGTCGTGCCGAAGTAGGCGCAGAAGCAGCACGTGAAGACAGAGAAGAAGTTGAAAAGTATTTAAAGGGCGCTTCCCTCGTGTTTATTTCCGCAGGTATGGGCGGCGGTACCGGTACAGGTGCAGCTCCTGTTATCGCTGAAATTGCACGTGATATGGGCATTCTTACAGTCGGTGTTGTTACAAAGCCTTTCGAATTCGAGCGTGAGCAGAAGATGAACCAGGCTATGAAGGGTATCGACGAAATGCGTAAGCATGTTGACGCTCTCGTAATCATCCCCAACCAGAGACTTTTACAGCTCAACGAAAAGCAGCTGACATTCCAGCAGGCTTTCGTTATGGTTGATGATGTTCTCCACCGCACAGTAAAGATTGTTTCCGATATGGTAAACAAGACCGCTGTTATCAACGTTGACTTCTCCGACTTAAGCACAATTATCAAGGACGCAGGCGATGCACATATCGCTATCGGTACAGGTACAGGCGACAAGAAGGTTGAAGAAGCTGTACAGCAGGTTGTAAACAGCCCGCTTCTCGAAACATCCATCAAGAACGCAGGCAGACTTTTAACCTACATAACACTTTCTCAGGACGCTCTTATGACCGATGTAAACGACGCTATGCAGGCAATTACAAAGGCTTGCGGTGCTGACGCTGAAATTATCTTCGGTGCTAACTACGGTCCTGCTGATATGAAGGATTCCATCACAATCTCCGTTATCGCAACATGCTTTAAGGAAGATGCACAGGTTTCCGCAGCTCCCAGCGTTGCAGACGAAATCATCGGCAGCTCCGTTGGTGCTTCCACAGGCAGCAGCTTTGCTGATTTCCTTTCCGGAACCAAGACACTCAGCACAGATGATTCAGGTTACAGCGATTTAGAAGCAATCTTCAAGAATCGCAATTAATTGTTAAAATGTAAAGCCCTTGCAGTAAAATGCAAGGGCTATTTTATAGTAATTTTTATATTTCTAGAGATATAAAACATATATATCCGGGAATACTGTAATCAGAGCGAAACAATGGTTATTGACTTTGCTGTTGCAATTCTACTGTATGATATACCTTTTAAAATATATAATATATAATAATAAAAAGCCGACTCTTAGCGTGTCCGTCATATAGAAGCTTTTAACCCCGCCGTTTTACAACTGCGGGGTTAGCTGTTTCTTATAAAAGGCGTGAATTGCCAAAGGCGGCTCGCCTTCCGAGTCGGCTTTAAGTATTAGGTTAATTATACGCAGGAGTGGCTCTTTACGTATTCAACAACCTCGTCAACATTGCAGAATGCCATGGATACGCAAGTATCAGCGCAGCCGTAGTAGATTGCGATTCTGCCTGTGTCACCGTCGCAGAGTGCTGCGCAGGGGAATGTAACGTTCTGAACGTCGCCTACGCACTCATAGTACTCACGGGGATTGAGGAGGTATTCAGAGCAGCGGTACTTAACAATCCAGGGCTTGTCGATGTCGAGGATTGCAGCGCCGAAGCTGTATACGAAGCCGTTGCAGCTTTCAAGTACGCCGTGATAGAAGATGAGCCAGCCTTCGCTTGTTTCAATCGGGATAGGACCTGCGCCGATCTTCTTGGATTCCCAGCCCTTGTTGGGAGCCATAACGTGTCTGTGCTTGCCCCAGTATGTCATATCCTTGGAGTGAGAGAGGTACATATCACCGAAAGGTGTGTGACCGCTGTCAGAAGGACGGGAGAACATAACGTATTCGCCATTGATCTTTCTGGGGAAGAGAACGCCGTTTCTGTTGAAGGGTAAGTAAGCGTTTTCAATCTGGTGGAATTCTACGAAATCCTTTGTCCAGCCCATACCGATTGTGGGCTTCCAGCCGTAAGCGTTACACCATGTGATCCAGAATCTGTCTTCGATCCATACACATCTGGGGTCGTAGCCGTACTGCCAGGGATTAGCTTCAGCAGTTTCGGGATCGTCGTTTATCCATTCAACCTTCTTTTCGTTGATATCCCAGTGGATACCGTCCTTGGAGAAACCAGCGTGGATAGCCATGTTTCTTTCCTTGTCGTCAACACGGAATACACCTGCAAACTTATAGTCGCCCTTTTCAAAAGGAACAACAGCACTATTGAAAATAGAGTTGCTTGTGGGGAGTAAATCTCTGGGGATAATGGGGTTAGCATCGTAACGCCATACTACATCCTTGCAGCCTTCGGGTCTGTCCTGCCAGGGCATATTGGGGAGAGAAGGCTGGTTAAAAATCTTTACGTTCATTGGTTTTCGTCCTTTCATCGGGAACAGACACAACGGGTGTTGTTCCTTAATTAATGTGCGGTAATATTCCGCTTTACATATTCATTATATAGAATAAAACTGTTAATGTCAATACGATAAAATAAACAAAATAAACAGAATTTTTAGGTAAACCTGCACAAGCGA
>JAGALB010000021.1 GCA_017625405.1 Ruminiclostridium sp.
ATAAATGAAAAAACATAACGGTCAGGTTTCATCCCGACCGTTATATTTACATTATTTTACTGTTATCTTCTTACAGAAGCTACCCTTGTTGCCGTGGCTGTCAACAGGTCTTATCATCAACCTGTAATCGTACTTCTTGAAATTAAGACCTGATACGGTAACATCTGTTCTGCTGCCTGAAATTGTCGAAAGCTTCTTGAAGCTCTTACCGTCAGTAGAGTAGTAAACCTGATACTTTGAAGCACCGTCAACCTTATTCCAGGAAAGCTTCAGCTTATTGCCGTTTTTCTCAGCCTTAAGCGCTGTGGCTGCCTTCTTTGTTGTTACGGAAAGTGTTACAGGCTCTGAATAGTCGCTCCACTTCTTTGTTTTCTTGTCGTATGACCTTACAAAATAGTAATATGTACCGCCTACCGCAGAATCTCTGTTGATAGTTGCCGTGTTGGTAGTCTGCGCAATTCTTGTCTTCTTGCCGTCTTCGGAATCTGCACGGTATACACGGTACTTGGAAGCACCGTCGACCTTATTCCAGCTGATATTCACATAGAAGCCGTCCTGCTTTGCGGAAACGGTGATCTTGCTCTTGTTCTTGTCCTTGGAAGATGATGAGGAAGAGGAAGACGATGTTGATGAGCTGCTCTTCATGGCAGGAGCGCCTGCCTTTACAACAGCCTTTGCAATTTCTTCCTGTGTCCATTTTACAGAAGCACGGTCAATAATCTTGTATGCAACGTCGTTGTTATCCCAGATTGCACAGCTGATGCCTCTTTCTCTTGCGTAAGCCACCCATTCACTGAGGTACTTGGCACTGTTGTCGTTATACTTATTGGGACCGGGGTCAAGGTTGTATTCGGAAAGGATTGCGGGAATGCCCTTGCTTACATACTTGTCATAAACCTTGTTTACAGCCTGCTTGTATGCGCCGGCACTCTTTGTATAAAGGTGGAAATCAACAATAAGTCTGTCCTTTACAGTGTCCTTGGGAAGCTCGAAGCCGTTTACGGTTATACCGTCAACAGATGTGTCGTAGCCGCCTACAAGAATATATCTGTCCTTGTTCTTGCCGCCTGCCTTACGGATTGTATCAAGAGAAACCTGATTGAGCTTATTGATACAATCAATTGAATCAACCACATTTTCAGGGGGATTGTTGAGCTGGAACCACCATTCGTTGTTTGTTCCCTTAAGACGGGGCTCGTTGATTATTTCAAAAATAAGCTGATTGCCCACATCGTCAAATTCGTCAGCTATCTGCTCCCAGACCTTCTTCATATACTTTTCCGAATTGGCATAATGTTCGGAGTCGGGATAATAGTAATTCTTATCTATATCATGGTGAACATTAAGGATAACGTAAAGTCCTTCGTCAACAGACCATTCAACAACCTCTTCAACTCTGTCCATCCACTGTTCGCTGATGTTGTAGCTGCCGTCAACGTGATTGTGCCATGTAGCAGGAATACGGATAGTATCAAAGCCCATATCCTTTATTGCCTTTATAAGCTTTTCAGTTACCTTTGCTCCGCACCATGCGGTTTCATAATCCATTTCGTTTGAAAGCCATGTGCAGTCCGAAGCGTCAAAGCAGTTACCGAGATTCCAGATTGCGCCAAGATTGTCAACATATTTTGTAGCTTCATTTACGGGCACCTTTACTTCTGCCGCAGAAGCGGAAAAGGGAGCTGCTCCCACAGCCATAATGGCAGCAAGTGCGGCAGCCGTTACTTTTCTGAATAACTTCATATAATAATCCTTTCTGTTTAAAAATAAACGGCATTTACCTTTATAGTAAATACCGCATTTTTTTAAAGTTCGCCTTCAGTTTCTTCTTCTGTGCTTTCTTCTGCGTTAGCATAAGGAATAGAGTCGGGAGATGAAACGTTAAGCGCATCATATTCGGCATATTCATCCTCGCCGAAGAATTCATCGTCATCATCAATCATATCAAAATCTTCAAATTCATCAAATTCTTCTGCTTCAGCGTCCATCTTTTTCTTGATAAAGAAAACAGCGGCAAGCGCACCTGCGAGAAGAGCGATAATTCCAATTAAAAGACCGATAATATTCTTGTTCATTTGCTTAACCTTCCTTTGCTGTGAAATTTGCTTGCAGAATCTTCTTTTCCGAAGATTACTATACAAGTAATTATATAACATTTCCTGTCAATTTTCAAGGGTATTTAAAAATTCTGCATTTTTCACAAAAATGCTACATATTTCCTGTAACATTCATCAATACAGAAATTGCCGCAACAGGCGCAGTTTCACAGCGGAGAATACGCTTGCCAAGAGTCGCAAGGCTTATTCCGCAGGACTTCGCAAGCTCAGCCTCGCTTGCTTCAAAACCGCCCTCACTGCCAATGAAAATATCAATTATGCCTTTATTTTTTCCTGCGGCTATTTCATTTATACTTTGTCCGCCGCATTCATAGAACAATATACCTGTATTATTTTTGTCAAAGTTTCTGACAGCCTGTTCAAAGGTAATCATAGGCTTTACCTGCAGAATTCTGCCTCTGCCGCACTGTTTTGACGCTTCATCGGCAATTTTCTGATAGCGTTCCTGCTTTTTTGCGGCGCTTTTCGGGTCAGGTCTGGAAACGCATCGCTTTGACAGCACGGGAATAACCTCCGACGCTCCCAGCTCAGCAGCTTTCTGAACAATGAATTCCATTTTGTCGGATTTGGGACAGCACTGGAAAAGCCGCACGTAAATATCCGCTTCGGCTTCATTCTTCTGAGAATCGAGAATCTCCAGCTCGGCAGCATTTTTGTCGGGATTAATAACACGGCAGAGATAATCATTGCAGTTTCCGTCGCATACAACCGCATAATCTCCCTCTTTCATACGGAGCACCTGACTGATATGCTTTGAATCCTCAGGTGTAAGCACTGCGGTTTTTCCTATATTTTCCGTGAAAAATCTGGGATAACGCCAGCGTTCTATTTTTTCATCGGTTATCGTCTTTTCAAATTCTTCGTTAAGTTCCATTTTTATCCTTTCGTTCTACGAAAACAAGCCTCCGATTCTGATTCTGTTCAGCTCACGGTCAGTTTTCAGAAAATCCTTGAATGTAGCTTCTCCGTATTTGTAGAAATCATCGGAGTGATTATGCACAAAAATATGCGTCACCTCATGGGCGGCAACATAGCTTATATACTTTTCGGGAAGCTTGCACAGCACAAGATTGAAAGTGATAAGATTCTTCTGCCTGTTATAACTTCCCCAGCGGCTTTTCAGATATTTGAAATCCAGTGCAATGGGATTCCCCTTATACCCTGCACGTTCAAGATAGTATTTCACAGCTTCGGTGCAGATTTTTCTGCATTCCTTTGCCATAAACCTGAGCACTGCCGTTTCAAGGCTTCCCTCAGACAGCGGAACAATAAGCTTCTCGCCGCTGATAAAAGCTTCTCCCTCTGATTTTACAACCGAAATCTCATACCGACTGCCGAAAAGCGTTATAACACTGCCGACAGACAGCTCCGCAGGAGCAGCAGGTGCAATTTCCGAAAGCTTCTGCCGCTGTTCCTTTATCCAGTCGCTGCGGCTGTTTACAAAATCATCAATAACGCTTTTTGAAACGCCGTATGGGGCGCTTGCGTGAACGCTTCCGTCCGATTTAACACGCAGGCGGAGGTTCTTCATGCCCCTCCGCCTTGTAAGAATATATTTTTCCATTAATACTTGTTATCGGGTGTTTCTGTAAACTCTGCGTTTGCATAGGATGAAGCCTTTACCGAAGAACGGGGTGCAGAAACCTTTGCAGCAGGAGCAGCAGGCTTCTCAACCTTCTTTTCAACAGGCTTTTCTATCTTCTTTTCAGCAGGCTTTTCTACCTTCTTCTCGACAGGCTTTTCTACCTTCTTCTCGACAGGCTTTTCAACCTTCTTTTCGGCAAGCTTTTCTGCTTTTTTCTCGACAGGCTTTTCTGCCTTCTTTTCGACAGGCTTTTCAGCAGGCTTACGGACAGCCTTGGGAGCAGGCTTTTCCTCTGCCTTTAAACGGATATTTGCGATTTCACCCTTAAGAGAATCGGAACGTGATGCCATCTGCTGTGCGGATGCGCTGCAAGCCTGAACCGCATTGCCTGTACGCTGTGCAACAGCGCCGATACGGTCAACACCGTCATCAATCTTACCAATAACATCTCTCTGCTCATCGCAGGACTGGCTGATAATGCCGACAAGACGTGAAACTTCGTTTGTTTCTTCAGCAATTGCTGCAAGGGATTTTGCTGTTTCCCCTGTCTTTTCAACGCCTGCACGTACGTTCTTGACACATTCCTCAATAACAGCTGTTGTCTGCTTTGCAGCTTCCTGTGACTTTGCCGCAAGATTCTTTACTTCGCCTGCAACAACCGCAAAGCCCTTGCCTGCGCCGCCTGCTCTTGCAGCTTCAACGGAAGAGTTGAGAGCAAGGATATTTGTCTGGAATGCGATATCTTCTATAACCTTTACAAACTTTGTGATTTCATCTGTGGATCTGCTGATATTATCCATAGCAGCAAGAAGGTCATTCATATGTACGTTGCCTGCTTCAATTTCAGCAGCAGCGTCAGTTGCAAGCTTGTCTGCCTTGCGTGCGTTCTCATATGTGGAATCAACAGCACCCTTGATGCAGTCAACGGATTCGGTAAGCTCCTGTAATGCGCCGGACTGTTCCTCAGCACCTGCAGCAAGAACTGCGAATGCGCTTGTAACCTGTGCGCCGTCGCTGTCGGTAAGCTGTGCGTTACGTGTGAGCGCACCAAGCATGCGGCTCATATTATCTGCAAGCTGACTCAGTGCCATACCTGTTTCAGTTTCTACAACAGAGTCAGGAAGCTTAGCGGAAAAGTCACCTTCCGCAAGCTTTGCTATATATTCATTAAGTGCGGCTGTATCAGAAACTCCACCCTTCATCGCTTCGGATGCCTTTACGATTTCATCGGGAATATCAGCGCCTGCAACAACTTCTTCGCCTGCGGCAAGCTTTTCAAGAGAAACGGAAATCGAAGAATTAAGCTTCTTCATAACAAATATATAAGCCAGTACAGAACCGATCATCATAACAGCGGATGCAACAATAACCACAATAGAGAGGTCGCTTCCTTCCATGCCGAAAAGAGCAGGAACAAGCATTACAATTCCGCACACAACTCCTATAAGGGAAATATTAGCGATATTCTCGGAGAAAATTTTTCTGATTCCTTTTTTCATGATACAGCCTCCTGGTATATTCAAGATAATGCATATATTTTAGCATATTTTTCTTTTTTTGTCTATAATTTTTCCGCCATATCTGCGTTTTCAACAGTTTTAATTCAATATTTTGGCAAAAATCACTGCGTCATCATCTCCATAATAACCCTTACGAACCGAAATCTCTTCAAAGCCTGCTTTTTTGTAAAGGGAAATCGCAGGTATATTTCTTGAACGCACCTCAAGGAATATCTTTTCACCGTCAAGCTGACGGCATTTTTCTATAAAATCCGAAAGGATCGCTTCGCCCAGTCCCTTTCTCCTGAAATCAGGAGAAACTGCTATGCGGTAAAGCTCAGCTTCCCCGCAGACAATGCTGCCGAGAGCATAACCGCAGGGAACGTTGTTTTCTTCAGTTATCAGCCACACCGAATTTTCACTATTCAGCTGGTTTTCTACCGCCGTTATACTCCAGGGATCGGAAAAACAAGCGGTTTCAAGTGTATATATTTTTTCTGCCTGAGTCATTTTTCATTCTCCGGTGATGTAAGATCTGCATAGTAACTGTTTATACGGGCAGAGTCTGCGTACACAACAAATGTTCTGCCCTCTGTACCCTTGAGATTGTATGTAGCGTAAAAGGCGACAATATCATAAATTTCTGAAATCGTGAACTTCAGGTTCATTCATACTGTAATCCGCTTCCGCAGAATCAATATCAACATAATATCTGCTTCTGTCATCGGGATCGTAATAGACAGTCACCTTTCTGCCTGTGAGATAATCGATTTTTTTCATTACACTTTCAGAGCTGTAAAGATATATTTCGCCTGTCACGGGATCAGTAACCTCACATTCAGCTTTGTAAGGATGTCTGCCGTTTACGGTAACCTGACGATTTATCACAACATCTTTTATTATGCCTTCTGCCTGAACGCCTGTTTCAAGCAGCTGTATCCTGTCATTTTTCTTTCTGATCGCAAAAAAGAGAAACGGCAGTCCCACAACAAAGAAAAGTAACCCTATACCGCCGAAAATATACAGGAACAGCATAAGATTCTCACCTGTATTCATTCCCGCAATGGTTATTATTGCTCCGACGCACATAAGAACAAACCCTATAAAGCTGAAGGCTATTCCGATTATCATGGATGCCGATGGTGCTTTTCTCATAAATTACTCCTTATCTGAAATCGTAAACCGCAGGTCCGCTATCAATTGTGTTTTCATCAACAGAATCAAGGTCTACATAATATTTGCTTCTGTCTGCAGGGTCATAATAAACAGTTACAGGCTGACCTATCATGTAATGTATATCTTCCATATAGCTCTCAGAGCTGTAAATATACTTTTCGCCTGTAACAGGATCGGTCATCTCGCACTGCGCCTTGTAGGGATGACGCTTGTTTATTTTTATGCTCCTGTCAAGAACTACATCCGTAATCAGAGCCGTAGCCTGTTCGCCCGTTTCCTTCAGCTTTTTTCGTTTTGATGACTTTACCGCAGGAACTATACCCATCCATATGCCGAGAGCGGCGAACACCAGAGAAAAGACAATTGCAAACACATTTGCACCGGAAGAAGACTTGGTGCTGCGGACATCACGACGGTTCATGGGGTCGTAATAAACTGTAAGATACTGACCCACTCTCATAGCGCCGTTTCCGCCGCTGAGTTCCTCGTTGTATGTAATTCCTTCAATCTCATACTGTACATAAACATCATATTCTGTTCTGTACTTCTTGTTTCTTCTTACTCTGTGCTTTTGCACATCGGTAACTACCGCAGTTGTTTCCTCTGCAGTTTCACCGAAATCCTTAGCATCCATCGTAATACCCAGACTTACACAAAAGAAAATAATTCCGAACAGCACAAAAGCAATTCCTGCGCCCAGTGTTGCACCTGCAGCCTTTCTTTTTTTAGCCATAATAACTTTCCCCTTATAATTCAATATTTGGTAAATGACATTTACCAGTGATAAACAGCATTATACAGCATAATTTACCATTTGTCAATAGTTTTTTGATAAAAATGTAAATTTTATTTACATTTATCTGAAATCATGTATCTGCGGAGCATTTCCGATGGAGTCATCAGCCTCTGCTGTATCGAGATCAACATAATAATTACTTCTGTCATCAGGGTCATAATAAACAGTAACACGTCTGCCGTTAAGATGACGTATATCCTCCATGATGCCGTCGGAGCTGTAAAGGAACTGCTCGCCTGTATCGGAGTCAGTAACGGTAACCTCGGCAATGAGGGGGTGGCGGTGGTTTATAGTTGTGTTGTAATCAATATTGATTGCTGTTATAATGCCCTGTGCCGTACTGCCCTGCTCCATAAGCTTCTGCATCTGCTGATTTTTCTTTCTGTCATTATTCACAAGTGCAAGACCGATAACAAGAAAGACAAGACCGAACAAAGGCAGGATAATATTCGTGATACCGTCTTTTCCCTTTATTTCCGCAGGATTTTCGGGATTATAGAAAATCTCGATTTCCTGACCTGCGAACATGGTGGAATCATAATAGCCCAGTTGCTGTTCATACTCCTGACCGTTGACGGTATATGTTACATACACATCATGCACCGTTGTGTTTCCGCCGTCCATATGATGTTCACGATGTGCCTCGATGTGGCTGATAACGCCTGTAACCTGTCCGGAACCGCTTCTGAAATTTATTCCGTCAATTATTGTCCAGATACCGATACAAAGCATTATTGCGCCGAATAATGCGAAAAATCCGCCGATACCGAAGTTTAAATTTGCTTTTTTAAGTTTGTTGTTTTCCATAATTTTCTCTCCTGTTATATTCAGTGTGCCTCGTACCAGCTGTCGCCGATTTTGGCGTCAGCGGTCAGCGGAACTGACAGCTTTGCCACGTTTTCCATTTCCTCACGGAGTATCTGCGCCGCCTTTTCGGCATCGCACTCCTTCGCTTCCACGATAAGTTCGTCGTGAACCTGAAGAATAAGTCTTGCTTCGGGTAATTCCTTTTTCAGCCTTGCATACACCTTTACCATTGCAAGCTTTATAATATCCGCAGCCGTACCCTGGATAGGGGTATTCATCGCAATACGCTTTCCCAGCGCCTGAATATTCTTGTTGCTCATTGATAATTCGGGAATATATCTTCTTCTGCCGAACATTGTTGTTACATATCCCGCTTTCTTTGCATTTTCGGGAGTTTCATCCATATAACGGGCAACACCCCTGTACTTTGCAAGATATGCCTTGATATATTCATCCGCCTGCTTTACCGAAACGCCGATATCCTTGGACAGGGAGAATGCACCGATGCCGTAGACGATACCGAAGTTTACCGCCTTGGCGCTGCTTCGCATTTCGGGAGTAACCCATTCGGGCGGCTGATTGAACACCTGTGAAGCAGTGATAGTGTGAATATCCTCGCCGCTTCTGAAAGCGTCTATCATTGTTTCATCATCAGAAATATGAGCAAGCAGTCTGAGCTCAATCTGCGAATAGTCTGCATCCACGAATTTATAACCCTTTTCAGCCACAAAGAAGCGTCTGAACTCTCTGCCCAGCTCTGTTCTCACGGGAATATTCTGAATATTCGGCTCAGCAGAGGAAATTCTGCCTGTGCGGGTTTCCGTCTGCTTGTAGGTGGTGTGGACTCTGCCGTCCACGCCGATTACCTTTAAAAGTCCCGTTGCATAAGTGGAGCTGAGCTTTGTGAGGGTGCGGTAATTAAGCACCAGCTCAATTATCGGGTCATAGTCTATCAGACTTTCAAGCACCTCGGCATTTGTGGAGTAGCCTGTCTTTGTCTTCTTGCCGTGGGGCAGACCCATTTTTTCAAAAAGTATCTCGCCCAGCTGCTTCGGGGAGGAGATATTGAACTTTTCCCCTGCGCAGATGTAAATCTGCTGTTCAAGGTCGGCAATCTGTCCGTCCAGCTCTCTTGCAAAGCCCAGCAGAGCCGCACGGTCAATTTCCACACCGTATTTTTCCATAGAAACCAACACATAGCTCAACGGAATTTCAATATCCGTAAGGAGCTTTTCCATATCCTCGCCCTTAACTCTTCCGTAAAGCTCGCAGTTGAGGCGGTAAAGGGTCTTTGCAATATTTTCCGTATCATATACAACGCTGTACTCTGAGCAAAGTCTTTCAAGATTGTACTCCGCCGCATTTACATTAAGCAGATAAGCCGCAAGAGTAGAGTCAAAGACAACATTGTTTATTTCAAAGCAGTTTTCCGAAAGCATAGCCTTCAGATTGAAGGTGCGCTTGGGAGAATTATCGGACAGCACCTTTTCATAATCCGACTGAGGTATCATCTCGGCATTTCCGCCGATACAGCGGTACATTACTCCGTCAACCACAATGAAATCAGCAACGGAGGCGTCTATTTCCACCGCAGAAACCTCTTCTCTTTCCTCGGAAGCCTGCTGTGCGGCGGAAGCAACCGCTTCCTTGCCGATATCCAGCTTTTTAAGCAGTGTGAACATTTCAAATTCCGTCAGCATCGCCGCAAGCTTTACTTCGTCACGCTGACCGAAGCTGTATGCGCTTAAATCCGTATCAACGGGGGCACACTTGCAGATTGTACCCAGCTCATAGCTCAAACGGCAGTTTTCCTCGCCCTTTATGAGCTTTTCACGGACGGATTTAGTAACCTCAATAGTATCAATATTTTCGTAGATTTTATCAATACTTTCATATTTCTGAATAAGGGAAAGTGCGGTTTTCTCACCTATGCCCGCAACACCGGGAATATTGTCGCTGCTGTCGCCCATAAGCGCCTTCACATCTATCATCTGCAGGGGTGTAACACCGTACACCTCCATGATTTTTTCGGGAGTGTAGAGTATATCCTCCTTGTTTGACGCAAGGTTTACCGTTACACGGTCGGTTATAAGCTGGAACGAGTCACGGTCGCCTGTGGCGATGATGCATTCAAAGCCCTTCCTGTCACATTCCGCACTGAGAGTTCCCAGAATATCATCCGCCTCATAGCCTTCACATTCGATAACCGTAACACCCATGGCTCTCAGCAGGTCCTTGACGGGCTGAAGCTGCATTGCAAGCTCATCAGGCATACCCTTTCTGCCCGCCTTGTAGCCGTCATATTTCTTATGGCGGAAGGTGGGTGCTTTCAGGTCGAAGGCTACTGCCGCACCGTCGGGTTTGAATGTGGAAATCAGCTTCAGGTAAATATTGAAAAAGCCTGTTATGGCATTTGTGAACATTCCCTTTTTGTTTGACAGCAGACGTATGCCGTAAAATGCACGGTTAAGTATGCTGTTGCCGTCTAATACGAGGAGCTTCATTAATTATTTCCTTTCATTTTTACGGGCGGATAATATCCGCCCTTACAATTATTTTTTAACTTTTCTTACCTTTGCCACCATTTTCACAGGCTTTACTGTCTTTTTGACAGCGGCGGATTTTGCTGCTACCGCCTCGGCATACGCCTTGAAATAGAAGTATCTCTGGGCATCAAGCGGTTCGCCCTCGGTTTCTCTGCGTATATATGTGCCGTCAGCCTGCTGAATACGCAGCTTCACATTATCCGAAAGAGCGGTTGTAAAGTAATTTCTTAATCTGTCACGTATATCCTTATCCTTTATGGGGGCGGCAACCTCTACACGGCGTTCTGTGTTTCTTGTCATGAAATCCGCAGAGGAAATATACATTTTTTCACGGTCTTCCTTGCCGAAAATATAGATGCGGCTGTGCTCCAGGAAGCGCCCTACAATGGAAACAAGGGTAATATTGTCCGTTTCACCCTCGATTCCCGAAACAAGGCAGGAAATACCTCTTATGAGCAGTTCAACCTTTACGCCTGCCTTGCTTGCCTGAACAAGCTTTTCGATAATATCCTTGTCGGTGAGGGAGTTCAGTTTAAGTCCCACATAGCCGTCCTTGCCATAGGTTATTTCACGGTCAATAAGCTCCACAACACGGGGCTTAAGACAATGAGGTGCAACCCAGAGTGAGGATGAGCTTTCCACCGCTGAACCGATGGAAAGTGCCGAGAACACAAGCGACGCATCCGTGCCGATATCCTGGTCGGCGGTCATAAGAGTTATATCTGTATAAAGACGGGAAGTGCGCTCATTGTAATTTCCTGTGCCTATCTGCGTTGTATAGGAGATGGAATTGCCGTTTTTGCGGGTTATAAGCAGTAATTTTGAATGAACCTTCAGGTTATCGAGTCCGTAGATGACATTGACGCCTGCGTCCTCAAGGCGCTTTGACCAGCCGATATTGTTTTCTTCGTCAAACCTTGCACGCAGCTCTACCAGCGCAAGAACATCCTTGCCGTTTTCCGCCGCCTTTATCAGTGCGTCAACAATCTTACTGTCACGTGCCACACGATAGAGAGTAATCTTCACCGAAACCACATCGGGGGCGGTTGCCGCTTCTTCAAGAAGCGAAATAAAGGGACTGAAGCTCTCAAAAGGATACATAAGCAGAATATCCTTTTCGTCTATCTGGCTGAGCATGGGTCTGTTCTGTATAATTGCAGGTGACTGCTGGGGAACAAGCCTGTCGAAGAACAGCTCGGACTTGTCGGCAAGGCGGTTTTCAATTTCGCCGAGGAATCCGAAATCAAGCGGGTGCTTTACATTGAAGACGAAGTTGTTTCCGATGGTAAGTCCGATTTTTTCGGCAAGAACAGCAATATCGGAAGCATTTTTGTAATGGGAATATTCGATTCTCACAGGACAAAGCTTGCGTCTTTTCTTGACAACCTCCTCCATAACATCACGGAAGTCAACATCGTGGTCGAAAAGTGCTTCGTTGGCATCAATATCCGCATTGCGTGTTATACGGATAATTCCTTTGTCGGCTACCTGATAATCCCCGAATACCTGACCTGCAAAAAGCAATATAAGCTCTTCCGTCAGAATAAAGCGGAAGCCTTCCTCACAAGGCAGGAACACCACTCTGCCGAATACGTCGGAGCCTGCGGGAATAAGACCTCTTGTTTCGTTGCCCTTTTTGCCTGTGAGCTTTACGTAAATGTATACCGCCTTATTGGCGATAAAGGGCATGGGGTGCTTCTTATCGATAACCGTAGGGAAAAGCAGGGGTTTTACGTCGGAATTGAAATATTTCTGGAGATAATCCTTGTCGTTCTTGCTGAGATGATTTATATCCACATGCTCCGCACCGAACACCGAAAGCTCATCACGGATATGTCTGTATGCTTCGGAAAAACGGGGCATCAGCTCAGTCACCTTTTCGGCAATCAGCGCAAGCTGCTGTGCAGAGGTAAGCCCTGTCTTGTTGTCGGGCTTATCCTTTTTCAGAAGAGTCTGGTCATAAAGCGAGCCTACTCGCACCATGAAGAATTCGTCAAGGTTGCTTGCAAAAATGGAAACAAAACGGAGTCTTTCAAAAAGCGGTACTCTCGGGTCTTCAGCTTCTTCCAGAACACGCTGATTGAATTTGAGCCAGGACAGTTCACGATTGTCAAAATATGATAAGCCCATATGGTTTTCTCCTTGTATTGTATGAAATATTTGTTAAATTAAAGTCAATTTTAGGCATAATTAACAATTATATTATACTAAACATTGCTTCAATTTTCAAGTCTTTCACATAAAATTTACAGAATTTAAAAAAATATTTGTATAATACGGTTTTTTTTACAAATTCCGTTGATTTTTTCTGCATTTTATGATATTATAAATAAGTATTATTTTATATTTGAGAAAGGAAATTATGCCATGTCAAGAAGATGCACAAACTGCGGTTCATTCCTTACAGATTCAGACCGCTTCTGTCCCGGCTGCGGAGAAAATGCTCCCCAGGAAATGACTCCCATGCCTGAAAACAGCATTCCCAACCAGCAGTACAGCTACACTCCGCCTCCTGCACCCAACCCTTATGCTCCCAGTGGCGCTCCCCAGTACAACCCATATCAGCAGCCCGAAGAGGAAATGACAGTGGGAAAATGGCTTCTCACAATCTTCGTTACAAGTATCGGCTGTATAGGTCTTATTTTCTTATTCGTATGGGGCTTCGGTGATGGTCCCAAGGCAAGACAGAACTACTGTAAGGCTATGCTCATCTGGCAGGCAATTGCAATTGCACTTATAATTATCTACTATGTGTTTATTTTTGCCGTGGTGGGCGTAAGCTTATCCGAGTTTGCAAATGAATTTGACTATTCGTCGATGGAAGCGGCCGTAAACTTCATGAGCAGCTTTATTAAATAATACATACAAATCTTTACATTTTTCCGCTTTTGTGATATATTTATGTTTATACGTCACAGCAATAAACAGAAAGGACGTGAAGCATTGAATCTTAAAAAGCTTACTATTGTTACAGGACATTACGGCTCGGGCAAAACCAACATTTCTGTGAATCTTGCGCTTGAAGCGGCAAGACAGGGCAGAAAGTGCACGGTTATCGACCTTGATATAGTAAACCCCTATTTCCGCACAGCGGATTTTGAGGAGCTGTTCTCACAGAACGGAATCACCCTGAAAACTCCCCAGTACGCAAACTCAAACCTTGATATTCCCGCTCTGGGCATCTCGGTAAAGGGTATCCTCGACGAAAGCGACTGCGTTATTATCGACGTAGGCGGCGACGACGAGGGCGCAAAGGCGCTGGGCAGATACAAGGCGGTAATTTCTGAATGTGAAGACCGTGAAATGCTGTATGTCATCAATAAATGCCGTTACCTCACCAAGGAACCCGATGAAGCGCTGGAACTCATGCGTGAAATCGAAACCGCAAGCGGACTTTCCTGCACAGGAATCGTAAACAACACAAACCTCGGAAATGAAACCGATGAAAATATTGTTCTCGGCTCCCTTGATTATGCGAAGCAGGTTGCAGAAGCTGCGGGACTGCCACTGAGAATGACGGCAGGACGGAAGGAATTTCTTGAAAATGTTACAGAAAATCCCTTCCCCGTTGAAATCTTTGTTAAAACCTTATGGAATTAAATAAATCAAAAGAAAGGATTGGTCTTTTATGTCAAAAATGACGGTTGAATTTGACCGCTGCAAGGGTTGCGGACTCTGCGTTACAGCTTGTCCCAAGAAGATTGTTGCAATCCAGCAGGAAAAACTCAACAAGAAGGGCTACTACACAGCCACATGCACAGATGATGACGCTTGCATCGCCTGCGCTCTCTGCGCTATGATGTGCCCCGACTGTGCAATCACTGTTGAAGGAGGTAAGAAATAATGGCAGAAAAAAGCTTGATGAAAGGTAACGAAGCTTTAGCTGAAGCTGCTATCAGAGCAGGCTGCAAGTGCTTCTTCGGTTATCCTATCACTCCTCAGACAGAAATCTCCGCATATCTCTCCAAGCGTATGCCCAAGGTAGGCGGAACATTCTTACAGGCAGAAAGTGAAGTTGCCGCTATCAACATGGTATACGGCTGTGCAGGCTCCGGTATCCGCTGCATGACTTCCTCTTCCTCCCCCGGAATCTCCCTCAAGGCTGAAGGTATTTCCTACATCGCAGGTGCAGATTTACCCTGCGTTATTATCGACGTTGTAAGAGGCGGCCCCGGTCTCGGCGGTATCCAGCCCTCACAGGCTGACTACTGGCAGATCACAAAGGGTCTTGCTCACGGTGACTTCCATGTACTCGTATACGCTCCCGCTTCCGTTCAGGAAATGGCTGACATGGTTGCAAAGGCTTTCGATATGGCTGACGAATACAGAATGCCTGCAATGATTCTTGCAGACGGTCTTTTAGGTCAGATGATGGAGCCTGTTGAATTCCCTGACGTTGAAATCAAGATGTCCGACGCTTCCAATAAGCCCTGGGCTGCAAACGGCCACAAGGGCGAAAGAAAGCACAACATCATCAACTCCCTTTACTTACAGCCCCAGGAACTTGAAGACAAGGTTGTTGAACGCTTCAAGAGATACGAAGACCTCAAGGCTAACCACACAATGGCAGTTGCAGACTACTGCGACGACGCTGACATCGTTGTTGTGGCATACGGCTCTACCGCAAGACTTGCAAAGTCTGCTGTTGACGCTGCACGTAAGGAAGGACTCAAGGTTGGTATGTTCCGTCCCGTAACTCTCTGGCCTTTCCCTGAAAAGGAACTCAGAGAAGCTACAAAGAACGCAAAGAAGGTTCTTACAGTAGAAATGTCCATGGGTCAGATGATTGACGATGTAAAGCTTGCAATCAACTGCTCCAAGCCTGTTGAATTCTACGGCAGAACAGGCGGTATCATCCCTGCTCCTGCTGACATCTTAAATAAAATCAAGGAAATGGGAGGTAATAAGTAATGCCTGATTTCAAAAGACCCCATGCGCTTACTGACGCATACTTACATTACTGTCCCGGCTGTACTCACGGCATCGTTCACAGACTTGTCGCTGAGGTTATTGACGAGATGGGTATCGAAAATGAAACAATCGGTGTATGTCCTGTCGGCTGCTCCGTTATGGCCTATGACTATTTCAGCTGCGATATGATTGAAGCGTCCCACGGACGTTCCCCCGCTGTTGCAACAGGCGTAAAGAGAGGTAATCCCGACAAGTTCGTATTTACATACCAGGGCGACGGTGACCTTGCAGCTATCGGTACTGCTGAAACAATCCACGCAGCTACAAGAGGCGAAAACATCACTGTTATCTTCATCAACAACACAACCTACGGTATGACAGGCGGCCAGATGGCTCCTACAACTCTTCCCGGACAGGTTACACAGACAACTCCCTACGGACGTGACACATCCGAAGCAGGCTTCCCCGTAAAGGTATGTGAAATCCTTTCCCAGATCGACGGTGTTGCACTTGCTGAAAGAGTTACAGTTATTGACCCCGCAAACATCAGAAAAGCAAAGGCTGCTATCCGCAAGGCTTTTGAATACCAGAAGAAAAAGCAGGGCTTCTCTCTTGTTGAAGTTCTTTCCACCTGCCCCACAAACTGGGGTATGACTCCCGTTCAGGCTCTTGAAAGAGTAAAGACCGAAATGATTCCTTACTATCCTCTCGGTGTATACAAGGACGGCGCTGTAAGAAACAAGGAGGAGAACTGATATGACAAACGAATTTTTACTTGCAGGCTTCGGCGGTCAGGGTATCCTTTTCGCAGGTAAGCTCTTAGCATACGTTGGTTTATACGCAGGCAAGGAAGTTTCCTGGCTTCCCTCCTACGGTCCTGAAATGCGTGGCGGTACATGTAACTGCTCCGTAACAGTAAGTGATGACCCTATCGGCTCACCCCTTATTCTTGAACCCTCCGAGCTTATGGTAATGAACACACCCAGCTTCGACAAGTTCATCGGAACTGTAAAGGCAGGCGGTATGGCATTTATTGACAGCACTCTCGTTGACGGCAAGACTGACAGAACAGACATCAAGTGCTTCTGGATTCCCGCAACAGGCCTTGCAAACGAAAACGGCCTCAAGGGCATGGCTAACATTATCCTTACAGGTAAAATCCTCAAGGAAACAGGTCTTGACGACATGGCTGTAATCGAAAAGGCACTCGCAAAGGTTATTCCCCCCAAGAAGGCAAATCTTCTTGATGCAAACTTAAAGGCTCTCAAATTAGGTATGGATGCGTAAATATCAAACAGGACTACACGAAAGTGTAGTCCTGTTTAAATGAAAAAAAGCGCAAATTAAAAAGGGCGGATATTATCCGCCCCTATAAATGTAAAATAAAATTTTCAGTGCGTACCCTGCCGTTTCACCTTTTTTCGGCAAAGCACATCTCTCCAAAAGGCAGGAACCGCCCAGGGCGGCACGCCTTACATAAGTTTTTTCAGCTGGTTTTCGCTGCTCTTTATAAGGCTTAAAAGAGCAGGAGCCTGCTTCGGATAATCGGTTTCGATGGTCACCGTTGAAATTTCGGGAGCATCCTGTTCCGATTCCTTGATTGCAGCTGCGGCTGCACCTTCACCCAGTTCGGCGCCTGCGCTTGCCATACGGCAGGCAGATTCACTGCCGATTTCAAACATTGTATCACTGTTTTTCGCATTGGTACGGTAAATAATGCGGAAAACCTTGTAAACCGTAAAATTAAGAATATTTGTAACAGCACCGTTCAGCTTTGAATTTCCGATTCTGGACAGAATACTGTATATAACCTCAATACTGTTTGTGAGCAGCTTTTTAGAGAGTGTAAGAGAAATATCCGCACCGAAACGTGCCTTTTCATGTGACTGTGCATCGGGAATCTGACTTTCCATAATAACACTTCCCGTACTCATGGGAGAACGTCCCAGAAGATAGTCGGTAGAAACATTGTAATAATCTGCCGCCCTTACAAGGAAGTCAAGTCCGCATTCTCTCTTGCCCTTTTCGTAATGTGACAGAAGCGCCTGTGCTACACCAAGTGCGGCAGCTGCGTCCTTCTGGCTTATATGACGTTCTTTTCTCAGCAAAGACAGAATTCGGGGAAAATCATTATTCATCGCAGATACTCCTTTCATATATTGTCGAACAAATGTCGCATTGTATATTATATTAAATTTTTTCCGTATTGTAAAGTGGCATTTTCGACAAAAATATATTGAAAGATTATATATAATATACTAAAAAACCGCTTTATTACCGCATTCCGAGGCATTTTTTTCACTTTCCCGAAGCGGTTTTCAGATACAGAAAGGATGTAAAAATGAAAAACTACACCATTTATCTTATCCGTCACGGCATAACACAGGGCAATCTCGAGGGAAGATATATCGGTCTTACCGACCTGCCGCTCTGTGACGAAGGCTACTATGCAATAAACCGTTACGCTCATGACAGGCTTTACCCCAGCGTGCAGAAGGTTTATTCAAGCCCCCTGAAGCGCTGTCTTGAAACAGCGGATATCATTTATCCCGACCGCTATGTCAAGCAGATTGACAACATTGCGGAATGCGATTTCGGGGAATTCGAAGGCAAGACTCAGGAAGAGCTTGAGAACCTGCCCGAATATACCGAATGGCTTAAAGGCGGCTATGACGCAAAAGCTCCCGGCGGCGAAACCTTCGGTGAATTTACACTCCGCTGTCTTGACGGTCTGGAGGAAATCTTCAAGGATATGATGAAGGACCAGGTTACAAAGGCGGCTGTCATCACCCACGGCGGTGTTATCATGAATCTGCTTTCAGGCTACGGTCTTCCCAAGGGCAGACCTGCGGATTTCGCCCTTAATCAGGGAGAATGCTGGCAGATAAACCTTTCTACCTATCTCTGGCAGAAGGGCCCTGTTTTTGAAATTATAGGAAGAATTATCTAAGGAAGGAAACTGCAATGAACATTATCGAACAGCTCGCAGGCGAGCTTAAAATCAGAACAACACAGGCGGAAGCCGCTGTAAAGCTTATGGACGACGGCAATACAATCCCTTTTATTGCGAGATACCGTAAGGAAGCTACCGGAGGTCTTGACGACCAGCTTTTACGTGAGCTTTTTGAAAGACTTACATACCTCAGAAACCTTGAAAAGCGCAAGGAGGAGGTTGCTGCTTCTATCGAAAGTCTGGAGCTTATGACCGATGAAATCCGTGATATGCTGGCAAAGGCGGTAACTCTCTCCGAGGTTGAGGATATCTACCGTCCCTTCAAACCCAAGAAGAAGACCCGTGCAGGCATTGCAAAGGAAAAGGGCTTACAGCCTCTTGCAGACTTCATCATGGAGCAGACCTTAAAAGACCCCTATGCTGAAGCCGAGCAGTATGTTGATGAAGAAAAGAAGGTAATGTCCGTAGAGGAAGCTATTGCAGGCGCTTCGGATATTATTGCGGAAACAATTTCCGATGACACAAGCCTCAGAAAGTCCCTGGGTGCTTTCTATGACCGTTCTGCCCTTATTGTTTCAAAGCAGGCAAAGGAAACGGAAGACAGCGTTTACGAAAACTACTACGATTACAGCGAGGGCGCTGCAAAAATTCCTACTCACCGTATTTTAGCCATTGACAGAGGCGAGCGTGAGGAAATCCTGAAGGTCACTGTTGAAGTTGAAGAAGCAGACGCAATGAAGATTATTGAAAAGGCATTCGTCAAGGCAAAGAACACCAACGCAGACCTTGTGAAAACCGCAGCGGAAGACGCTTACAAGCGCCTTATCCACCCTTCTATCGAAAGACGTGTAAGAAACGACCTTACAGAAAAGGCCTGCACCGCAGCTATCCACGTATTCAGCGACAATCTCCGTCAGCTGCTTATGCAGCCTCCCGTAAAAGGCACGGTTACTCTTGGTCTTGACCCTGCATACCGTACAGGTTGTAAGATTGCTGTTGTTGACGACACAGGCAAGGTGCTTGATACGACGGTAGTTTACCCCACACCTCCCCAGAACAAGGTTGCGGAAGCTAAGGACAAGCTCAAAAAGCTTATTGCAAAGCACGGCGTTACCACTATCGCTATCGGCAACGGCACAGCCAGCCACGAAAGCGAATGCTTTGTAGCGGAAATGATAAAGGAAATTCCCACTCCGGTAAGCTACATGGTAGTTTCCGAAGCAGGCGCTTCCGTTTACTCCGCAAGTAAGCTTGCTGCCGAAGAATTCCCCGAATATGACGTTTCTCTCAGAAGTGCGGTTTCCATTGCAAGAAGATTACAGGACCCCCTGGCTGAGCTTGTAAAAATCGACCCCAAAGCTATCGGCGTAGGTCAGTATCAGCACGATATGCCCAAGAACCAGCTTTCCGACGCTCTCGGCGGCGTAGTTGAAGGCTGTGTAAACAATGTAGGCGTTGACCTTAATACCGCTTCTTTCTCCTTACTCAGCTACGTTGCAGGTGTAAACTCCGCAGTTGCAAAGAATATCGTTGCATACCGTGAAGAAAACGGCGCATTCACCGAAAGAAAAGAGCTTCTTAAAGTCAGCAAGCTTGGTAAAAAGGCTTACGAGCAGTGTGCAGGCTTCTTACGCGTACCCGACGGCAAGAATCCTCTCGACAACACAGGCGTTCACCCCGAAAGCTATGACGCTGTAAAGGAATTGCTGAAGCTCTGTGATATTGATATAAAGAAGACAAATGATTTCTCCGCCGTTTCCGAATATGTAAAGGCAAACGGTCTTAAAAAGACAGCTGACGCTCTCGGCATCGGCGAACCTACTCTCGAAGATATCGTAAAGGAGCTTATGAAGCCCGGCCGTGACCCCAGAGATGAGCTTCCCAAGCCTCTCCTCAGAAGCGATGTAATGGATATGAACAGCCTTACAGAAGGCATGGAGCTTAAAGGCACAGTAAGAAACGTTATCGACTTCGGTGCATTCGTGGATATCGGCGTACACCAGGACGGTCTGGTTCATATTTCCGAGCTTTCCGACAAGTATGTAAAGCACCCTCTCGATGTAGTCAAGGTAGGCGATATCGTAAACGTAAGAGTACTGGGTGTTGACGTTAAGAAAAAGCGTATCTCCCTTACAATGAAAGGACTTAACTGATGACAGAATTCAGATATGAACGTAATAAGGAAACTATAAAGGATTATCTTAAAACCGTAATGTTCAGGGACAACACCGCTAACAAAGTGCTGCTCATTTCCCTTGCGGTATGTCTGATTGTGGTTGCGGCAGCAGGCGTGGTATATTCCGTTATCACAGGCAGTATGGGTATGATTGCCATTACCGTTACAGCGGTTGTTCTCGCAGCTGTATATCCCGTTATCTTCATGGTTGTGATAAACCGCCTCACCGTAAAGCTGTCACAGGGCGGTGCGGCTGACGAAAAAGGCATTACAATCGGTGTATCCGAAAGCAATATTCTCCTTTTAAGAAACAACAACCCCTGCGGAAAAATAGAATGGAGCGAAATCACAGGAATACACGAAGGAAAATCCGGGCTTTATCTTATAGAAAAAGAAGGCTCGCTCATTATACTGGGTAAGGATTCGGTAGCATCCGGCACATATGACGAGGCCGCACAGGTTATCAGAATCAAAAAAGCAGCTCTGCCAAAGGAAGCGTAATGATAAACTATCAGAAAATCCTTGACAAGACAATTGAACAGCACGTAAAAAACGGTGAAACTCCCACTCTGCTGCTCCACGCCTGCTGTGCTCCCTGCAGCAGTTATGTGCTGGAATATCTGTCGCAGTTTTTTGAAATAACCATATTCTACTATAACCCGAATATCACCGAAGAGCCTGAATACCGCAAGCGTGTGGCCGAAGAGCAAAGGCTGATTTCGGAACTGCCCGCAAAGAATAAAATCAGCTTTATTGAAGGGAAATACGACCCTGAACGCTTTTTTGAAATGGCAAAAGGCAAAGAGGATATTCCCGAGGGCGGCGCAAGATGCTTTGACTGCTACCGTCTTAGAATTGCGGAAACGGCGGATATTGCAAAGGAAAAGGGGTTTGATTATTTCACCACTACCCTTTCCATAAGTCCGCTGAAAAACGCACAGAAGCTGAACGAAATCGGCGGCGAGGAAGCTGAAAGAGTCGGTATCCCCTATCTTTTCTCCGACTTCAAGAAGCGTGAAGGCTATAAGCGTTCAATTCAGCTTTCGGCACAATATAATCTCTATCGGCAGAACTACTGCGGATGCATATACAGCAAAAAATCACTTACCTGAAAGGGTAAGTGATTTTTTGCTGTATATAATTATTCCGTATTAACATTATAGTCCTTTTTATATCCGTGAGCGCCGAAGATCTGCCAGTTTCCTGTGCCAAGTCTTTGCATTATCATCTGTCTTTCAACAGCACATAATTCAGGGTCAGTGTCAACCGAGGTCATCAGTATAGGAGCGTAACGGTTGTAATTCGCCTGTTCGGGAGTCATACCCTTCATGTTTATATAGATATCTCCCGTGAATGCAATGTGATTTGCGTAATCAATCAGCACTATCTCCCCGGGAAGATGACCGCCGTTGCCTTCGTAAACCTCAAAATGCAGATCGCCGAAATTGAAAAAGCCCGTCTGTACCAGCGGCATATTGCTGTCGCTTCTGCCCTTGTGCATAACCGTGATCTTTTCGGGAGACGGCGGAAAATACCCCGTCACTATCTTGCATATATTGATATAAGGCTTGTGAAGCGGGTTCTGTTCTCTGTATCCATCCTCGCCGTTATACTCGGATATAAGACATTGCGCACTGCCCTCACTTGCAATTATCTCGTCAAAAAGCGGCAGCAGACCACAGTGATCAACATCGGCATGAGTTATAAGTACAGTCTTCTTCACACTGTCATAATTCGGCAGTACCTTGCGGAATATCTTTTCCATTTCCTGTTTGTAGCAAGCATATCCGCAATCAATAAACAGCGCCTCATCCTTATACTTTATAATAGCCGTATTACTTCCGCAGGGCGGTTCTATAAGGATAATCTCTGTTTCATCGCTGACTCTGTGATTTGTTATACGGGGAAGAAAGTATTCTCCCTTGCAGGCGGTGAGTAGCTCGGCAAATCTGCCGATGCTATCAAAGGTACGATAGGGTGATAACCCCTGCTCATCAAGGGTCTGCATCGCAAGATTTGTATTTATAAGGAGTTTATCTCTCATTTCAGCGTCAAGTTCCGTTTTTTCTGCAATTTCAGATACGAAGCTGTTGTAAAAAATACTGTTATCAAATACTTTTTCCGTATGATTATAGTCTATCACCCTTACACGGCAGATTTTTTCCGCACTATCCATAAAACGGGAAATTTTTCCTGTATCATCTACAAACAATCCCATCTTGAAAAGCTGGTAATCGGTGCCGTTTTCCTGGGAACTGATATAAGAAATATTGAAATCAAACTCGTCAATAAGTTCAAGAATCCTTGTAACACTACCGGGTTCATCCTTCAGGCGGAATTCTATCAGAACAATGCTTTTACTATCCTTTTCAGGCTGAAGATATCCTATTTCTGTAAGCACCAGGTCAGCTTTTTCAAGCTGCTCCTGCGTACCCTCTGCATCGATAAAAAGAGTGTGTGAATCTATCGCCTTGTTATAGCTGACTCTTGTAATATTTATACCCAGCTGTGCAAAACAACGGCTTGCCTTAAGAAAAGCGCCGATATGATTCGGCATTGTGGTTATATATGTTTTTTTCACAGTTTTTCTCCTATTCGTTTTCTACACATATATTATACACCGCAATAACCTAAAAAGCAATATTTTTCATCAGATTCTGCGGTAAATAATCTGACCTGTTTCCTACTGCTTTTACAAAATCAGCTGTCACAGTAAATCGTATGCCGCAGGTTGCCGACGAATAGCACAATCTTCTGTCGCAATTGCTTTTTTTATCCCGTTATTTTACGCTGGAAATACACGTATACGCCGTGATATACTTTAAAAAAAGCGAAAGGAACGGTAAAATCATGGCAATTTTTCAGAAAAACACGGTAAATACACAGAACGCAGTCAACAGGGTTGTGGAAATTCCCATAAGCTCTATTTCTCCGAATCCTGCGCAGCCACGTGTCATTTTTGACGACTACGACCTGTCAAGACTGGCGGTAAGCATTCAGCAGAACGGTATTCTGCAGCCACTCACGGTAAGAAGACTTGAAAACGGGCTTACATACGAGCTTATCGCAGGAGAACGCAGACTCAGAGCCTGCAAGCTGCTCAATATGACCTATGTGCCCTGCATAATTATTGAAACAACCACAAAGGACAGCGCCGTGCTTGCGGTACTGGAGAATCTGCAGCGTGCGGATCTAAGCTTTATGGAGGAAGCCTATGCAATACGCAACCTCATCGACTACTACGGGCTTACTCAGGAGGAAACCGCCGCAAGACTGGGGGTTGCACAATCCACAATTGCAAATAAGCTGAGGCTGTTGAAGCTCAGCGATGAGGAAAAGGCTATGGTTGTGAAATTCAAGCTGAATGAACGTCAGGCAAGAGCGCTTTTAAAGCTTGATTCCCCAAAACGCAAAGCCGCCATAGATTATATCGCCGCAAATCAGCTGAATACCGTGCAGACTGACCGCTATGTAGAGGAGCTTATGACGGAAAAACCAAGACAGACCATTAAAAAGCGCTGGAATTTCCGTGCGGTAAATCTTTATATAAACACCTTCAACAAAACCATTGACGCTATGAAGGAGGCAGGCATCAACTGCGAGGCAAGCAAGAACCAGACCGATGAATTTATGGAGTATGTGGTTAAGATTCCTTTGAGATAAACTTTGTACTCTGGCGGTTCATACAGGAGTTGTAAACATTTATCGGGGGAAAGCCTTTCTGAAGAAAGGCTTTCCCCCGATAATACGTATAAATTTCTTTACTAAGAGGCTTTTTAATTGGTTGCTGCCGCAGAAGAACCAGCCGAGGCTGCGATAATAGCGCACATTGCTGCCTGCTGTGCCGCCACCATGGCAAGAGTGTTTGTTACCGCTGCAGTATCAGCTGCCGATTCGGAATAGCTGTTCATAACCAGCATTACTGCGTGCATAAGTCTTGTCTTCTTGTCATAGCCGAAGAAGCCGTAGCCGTCCTGCTCTGACAGGAATGTATCGACCTCTATGATTTCATCGGCTGCCGTTTCAATATCAACAGGAAGCAGGGATAATGCCGCAAGGACTGACAGCTCATAGTGTTTGCTGTACTTTCTGCCACGGCTTTCAAGCAAAGCAAAAAGATCCTTGAACCGCTGAATCTTTGCTTCCCTTTCTCCGTTCTCAAGAGCAAACATATGAGAAATGCTCTGCAGAACATTTGCATTAGAGGAAAGCTTTTTCATGGCGATGTAATACTCCTCCATATCAGCGATAAGCTCTTCGTCGCTCTTCTCCGAAAAGGCAAAGAGAACAGCAAAAGGAGTATCCTCTCCACTTGTAAGAAAAGGGTGCTTCTTTGACATGAGCTTGTAGATCCTTCTGCCTCTTTCGCCGATTGCATCAGCCTCAGAAACAGGTATCATATCCGCAAGCACGGTTGCTATATAGGCAAGATAGCCTGAGTTGCCGAAGTGTTTTTTAAGTATGTTATATATTTCAAGAATTTCCGCAAATTTTTCCTCGGGTTCTTCAGCAGAAGCAAGCTTTACAGCAACAGGTAATGCGGCATTTCCAGAAAATCCGGAAAAAACGCTTGTATTCTTTTCAATTATCTTCTTGCATGACTTCATTTTTTCCGCATCGGAATTTCCACGCAGTGTAAGCGCAGAAACAGGCATAATGTAGTGATTAGCCCATTTGAAAACCGACTGAAGCATATCACGGTCAGATATGAACTGATCGCATACTGACATTAATTTTTCGTTCATTTTACTCACCCTGCTTAGCCTTTACATAGTCAACAATGATTTTAACCGCATTGTCAACGCCGATGTCGGAATTTACCGAAAGGTCATAGGTCTGAGCCTTTCCCCAGCTGTCATCCGCAAAATAATTGTAATAAGCCACTCTGCTCTTATCCTTTTTCTTTACATGAGTAGCGTAATTGTCAGCCTGTTCGCCGTATTCGTCCTTTACACGTGCGGCACGGCTTTCAAGAGGCGCATGGATAAAGATATTTATGACATCTTCCTTTCCACGAAGTACATAGTCCGCACAGCGTCCTACAATTACACAGCTTTCCTTGGAATGAAGATCCTTTATCACTCTTGACTGAGCAATAAAAATCATATCGGATGCAGGAAGAATCTGACTGCCCATATACAAATGATATAAAAGGCTCTGGGTCTTTTTCTGGTCATTCTGACGTACAAATTCCTCGGTATAGCCGCTTTCCTTTGCAACAAGGGATAAAAGCTCACCGTCGTAGAAATTTATGCCCAGTGCTTCGGCAAGCTTTTTGCCGATAATACGTCCGCCTGAGCCGTATTCTCTGGAAATTGTGATAACAGTCTTTTTCATAAGAATCAATCCTTTCCGATTGTATAATAAACCGCAAGAACTCCGTCAGAAACTGAAATTTCAGCGGTTTTTTCCGTAAATTCATTGCTTACCCCGAGAGGAAAAGCATTTGTGAGAGTGTGATTTTCAAGAGGGTATTTAAGCCCTTTAAGTGTAACACCTTCCGAGGTGTCGGAAAGAGAAAACACCGAAATATAGCTGCCCCTTCTGCCTGAAAGCGAAATGCTGCCGTTTCTTACAGCTGTAAGCCCGAAGCCGTCACCGTAGAAAAACAGCGTCACACCCTTGTCGGCAAAATATCTGAGAAGCTGAAAGTTTGCAAGCGTGTGATCCAGTCTGCCGCCTGTTCCTCCGTAAATGTGAAAAATACCGCCGCCCTTTTCAATACCGAGATTTATGGCGGTAAACATATCGGTAACATCCTTTTCAGAGGGAAGCACGGTGACATTATCGCCCTCGGGCACAATACCCAGCGAGTCAAAATCCCCCACAACGAAATCAGGAGTGATTTCCGCTTCTTCCAGCACCCTGTATCCGCCGTCAACGGCAATAACGATATCATCAGGGGAAATTTCAGCGTTGAAACCGCAGAAATCGCCTGCGCCCACAAGATGACAGATCTTTTTTTGCATAAAACTACCTCTCTGTTTAGATTATACTCTGTTTTTTGAAATTTGTCAACAATTTTCTTCGGCTCGTTTGATACAATTTTAGCAATTATGACAAAATATCTGATATTTCATCAGCGGTGACGGTTACAAGCTCAATTTCCGGCAGCGGCTCATTTCCGCAGACGCTTACATACATTCCGTTTTCCGCCTTCATTGTTTTCAGTCTGCCGCAGCCGGTAAGCTCCATGGTTTCTATTGCGCCAAAGCCCTCAGCAAAGCCTTTTCCCGTAAGCTTTCCGTAGCTTTCCTTCATACACCACAGGCGGCATATTTCTTCTGAAATATTTTCGCTTTCACTTACCTCAGCCAGCTCTTTTTCTGTGCATATCCTGTGGCTTATATCGAATTTCATGGGACGTATATCCTGTATATCAAGCCCTGTTTCAGCATCACACACACAGCAGGCAGAAAAACCGCCTGCATGACTGAGGCTGAAAAAAATGTGCGGATAATCCGAAAGATACGGTTTTTCACGCTCTCCGTAAGAAAAGACGGGAGCTTCCTCTATTCCGTAATTTTTAAAAAGTGCATAGCGAAGCAGGGCGTAAGAACATATTTTTTCCGTTCTCACACCTTTTGCGGTAATATCGCTGATTTTTTCAAGCCTCTGCTCTGACATAAAGGGAAGCAGAGCTTCGGGATTTTCATTTTTCAGTATATATACGGTCATTTTTCACCTATAAAAATGCGTGCGGCTAAGCCGCACGCACCGCTTTTCTATCAAAGAAGTATACGTGTATCGCAGTACTCACATTCCAGTACATCGCCCGCACGGCGGAAACTGTGGGGAAGATACGGCTCGGTGTGGCAGATGCACTTGGGATTTGTACAGGTCACATCCTTTATAACCTCGCCTCTGAGAATGGGCTTGCAGTTCATCTTATAATCAAGCATTGACAGTATAAGCGCCATACGTACATACATACCGTAGTTTGCCTGCTTGAAGTATAATGCTCTGGGGTCGTCATCAACCTCAACCGCAATTTCATCAACTCTGGGGAGAGGATGAAGCACGATTAAATCCTTGCGTGCAAGCTTCATTTTTTCTGCATCAAGGCAGTAAACGTCCTTCTGTGCTTCATATTCTTCGGGCGAAGCAAAGCGTTCACGCTGGATACGGGTCATATAAAGCACATCAAGCTGAGGAATTGCCTCTTCAAGAGTTCTGTATTCAACATATGTCTTTCCGCTGGCGGAAATATAGTCCTTTATATACATGGGAACTTTAAGCTCATCGGTAGATACAAGAATGAATCTGTTGCCTTCATAGCAGGAAAGCGCTTTTAAAAGAGAATGAACGGTACGTCCGTTTTTCAGGTCGCCGCAGAAGCCCACTGTAAGGTTGGTGAGTCTGCCCTTTTCCTCCTTTAAGGTAAGCAGGTCGGTGAGAGTCTGTGTGGGGTGGAGATGTCCGCCGTCGCCCGCGTTGATAACAGGGCAGTCTGCGGATATTGCTGCCGCCTTTGAAGAGCCCTCAAGAGGGTGGCGCATAACAAGGATATCTGCGTAGCCGCTTACAATCTTTGTTGTATCCTTTAAATTTTCACCCTTAGCCACAGAGGATGTGGAAGGGTTGTCAAAACCGATAATACCGCCGCCGAGACGGAGCATTGCAGTCTGGAAGCTCATCTGTGTTCTTGTGGAAGGCTCGTAAAAGAGCGTACCCATTATTTTACCACGGCAGGCGCCTGCATAAACCATAGGTGCTTCCATGATATCATGAGCAAGGCTTATAATTGAATTCCACTGGGAAACTGTAACGTCATTAAGGTCAATAAGATGTGTGGGACAGTTCATTTTTTAACTATTCCTTTCTTTTTCATATCGCTTTAAATTATATCACCCGCTTTAATTATTGTCAATGTTATTTTTACAAAATTCGCATGAGAGTATTGCAAAAATAAATTCCTTGTGCTATTATTATTGTAACAACAAAAACGGAGGATGTCACATGAAAGAAAAGAATTATTCCGCTGTTATCGAGGATTCCTTATCCGAAACAAAAGCGCTCTATATGTTTATGGCAATTATCGAACTGGTTTTCGGTCTGTTTCTTATTATCTTCCCCGACATCAGCTCGCAGATTCTCACAATTATTCTCGGTGCAATTCTTGCAGGCGTAGGCGTTTTCAATATCATCTCGTATTTCATGAACAAGAATTCCTCCTTCCGTCAGGGTATTCTTTCAGGGGTTATCTCCACAGCTCTCGGTATCGCCTTTATCGCTCAGTCGGAATCCATAACCAACGTAACTTCCATCATTCTCGGTGTATTCGTTATTTTTGAAGCACTCACCTCCTGCAAGCGTGCAATCATCATGTGCAGACTTGAATTTGACAAGTGGTTTGTGCCTATGATTATCGCAATCGTTGCCGCTGTACTGGGCGTGCTGCTACTTATCTTCCCCTCATTCTTCGGCGAAATGGAAACAATCATGATTATCGTTGGTATCGCCCTTGTGATTGAAGCGGTGCTTGGAATCTGGTCAATTATCTTTATAATAAGACTCAGAAGCAGGGTTGAAAAAATGATGGATAACACATCAATTATAGCTAAATAAAAATGCGGTGCTTATGCACCGCATTTCTGTTTATACACATATATTTTTACCTGCCGTCTTACCTGTTTCGATAAAGCACAAATCTGCAAAAGGCAGGAATTGCCGGAGGCGGCACGCCTCTATTTTATTTCAATTGTGGTTTCGTCAATGCAAAGTGCAGATACCTCTTCGGGATTTACAGGTGTTTCATATCCTAATATTAATACAGTGGAGCCTTCATTTTCAATATAACCTGAACTTGTAATCTGGGTAATCGCTACCTTTTCACCGTTTTCAAGAAGCACGTATGCACTGTCATAACCTTTCTGAAGAGCCATTATATTATCAACATTTTCACCCTCAAACCAGACGGAAATTGAAGAAACCTCAATACTGGAAATATGTGCAAATAAGTTATTTACGCCGCCAAGCTTGTTTTCAAATGTCAGGTCAATATCCTTTTCATAACGGATTTCTTCAGCGGAATAATCTGCCACAAATTCAGCACGCCATGAATAATCTGCGTTGATGTCAAATTCATATTCACCGTTTTCATCCTTTTTATTCATACGTCTTGCAGTCAGGATACACTTTTTGCCCTTGATTTCATCCTCGGTATTCATTTTTATACCAAGACGTACCTTTTCCTCGCTCTGTTCAATAATGTGAACGCCTACACCCTGACCGAATATACTTTCAGAATCAATATGGATAAATAAGTCACCAAAAGGCTTGACAATATCATTGCCATTCTCATCCTTCTCTATAAGCTTATAGCCGTTTTCGGAATAAATGTCAAGAACTGCAAGTACGCCGTGCTTGTCTGCCGCTGCTGCTACAAGCTCAAAATCCATAGTGTCGATTGTATCCTGTAAAACAGTAGCCTCAGGTACGATATTTTCCATAATATTCTCAGACTTTGCGCCGAAGAGGTTTCTGAATATTCCCGCATAGTCCCAGCCGTTTGCTGCACCTGCGGTAACTGTAAGGGCGGAAACACCAACAGCAGCCGCAAGAATTGCCGCTACCGCCCTGGAGGGACGCTTTTTAGCGGTCATCTTAATTTCTGTATCCATTACCTTACGGGATAATTCCTCAGGGGTGGTCTTAGGTGTAATCTGGTCATATAAATTATTCAATCTGTTCATAAATTGTCCTTTCTCACTTTTCAAGTATGCTTCTGAGCTTATCTCTTCCACGCTTTAACCGTGCCTTTACGTTGCTTTCGGAAATATTCAGCATTTCTGCAATCTCCGCCACGCTGTAACCCTCATAATAGTGCAGATATATAGCAACACGGTAGTTTTTATTGAGTCGGTTAAGTGCTTCCAGCAGCTGATAGTCCTTTTCGTTTTTAAGCGGTATGTCCTCTGTAAGGGATGTTTTACGCTTAATCCACGCAGAGCTGAGATAATTCTTTGCAGTATTGGATGTAACCCGTATGAGCCACGCTTTGACGTTTTTGTCGTCGGTGAAATTTTCCTTGCTGTTGTAAAGCTTCAGAAAAGCCTCCTGGGTTATATCCTCCGCATCAGCGCAGTTTTTCGTGTAGCTGTATGCCACACGGAATACCGTGGGCTGAAATGCCGTCACGTACTGTGTAAATTTTATACTGTCGATAAGTATCATTCCTTTTTGTTTATTCGGTACCGTGAAACGTTTCTGCAATAAAGACAATTCAGAAAAGCAAATGGTTACACCTGTGAAAAATTTTTTACTTTTTTACGCAGTTTTCGCAGAATTAACACAATTGCAGTTTAAAATAATATCTGTAAGATAAGCCTCCCTGTTTTAAGGAGAATGAAAAAATGAGAATGTTGGAAAAATTTATCAGAATGTTTGAAATATGGATTCTGTGTGCCATGGGCATAATAACAGAAAAAACACCACCGAAAAGAATTGAGGGCGGAAGCGTTGTGCCTCTGAGAATTACCACAAGTGAGAAATAAAACATCAAAAGCCGCTGCTGAGCAGCGGCTTTTTTCGTTAATATTCAATTTTGATATATATTCAATGCATGGGAATTTACCTCTTGAATTTATTTTACTAACAATAAATCATTCAGTACATCGGAGTTTACCTCTCAATAATTTTTAGCAGTTAAACTGAGTGCTTTTTTGGACTCACTCCACTCCGTATAAATTTTATATGTAACGCTTTGTAGTAGCGGTTAAACTGACTGCAACAGTCACGTTCCATACAACCCTTTATCGTTCATTTACTGCTCCCAAGGTAATCGGTAAAACACCGTAGTTTCAAATCTGTTCTCTGTGCCATGCACAGGAAGCGGAGATTTCAGTAAAGCCTTTCCGAAGCAGAGTCAATGCCCGATAAAGTCTTAGATGATGATATTGTCTCCGTAGCCATTGGACTCGCTCCCCTTTCCGGTTGAATTTACAGCCTCGCTGCATCTCAGATTGCTTCAATCTTCTGTATAGAACTTTATCAAAAGATAAGTTTTCTGAATCCTGGGTCTGAGAGTATCGCTTCTCCCGAAGCTTTTCGTTCTCTCTTTCCTTGATTAAAGAATACCATATTTTAGGGCGGTTGTCAATAGGTTTTTCTTGGTTATTTTGTATGATATTTTCAACCGTTTTGTGTGCAATTTATAAGATTTGTGCAGAAAATTGCCATTTTTACCCCTGACTATATTGACAATATGATACCTTTAATGTATAATAAAAATGTTGGTTGCAACAATATATAACGGAAAGGAAGTTTTTACAATGTCTGAAGAACTTGAAATGCTTGAAGAATACGAACCCATAGTCGTTGACCTTGACGGCGAAGAGTTCGAGCTTATTGATACAGCTGAAATTGACGGTAAGATCTACGGTGCCTTCACACCCTATACAGAAGAGGATGAAGTCGAAGGCGATGTTGAATTCATTATCCTTGAAATCATCGACGATGAGGACGGCGAACAGTGCACCCTCAAGACCGTTGATGACGAAGAGCTTTACACAAAGATCGGCGACGAATTCATGAAGCTCTTTACGGAAGAATTTGACGAGGAATAATATTTTCTGCGCTGCAGAAAATATTATCGAAACCGGCACCGCCGTTTTGCAAATCTGTAATTTTTTCCGTCTTTCAGAAGGCGGAATTTGTCGGGGATCACGTCCCCTTTACTGCTTCGTTCGATTTCGTATGGATTTTATGATCCGACAATTTACAAAAGGGATTTCTCCATGGCAGCGGATTGCAGACCTCCCGTACTGCGGAAGAAGGGAGCGTGAACCTGTCAGGCGATCTTACCCGCCCTGCTTTTATGCGGGTTCTTTGTCCATACGTCCGGCGCGGCGGTAATACCAATCATCCCCTCCGAATAATATTCGGAGGGGTTTTATATTTTGCGAGCTTACCGTTATTTCTGTGTAACTTTTATTGTTGCAGTCAGCAGTTATACACGTTGAAAGTTGTGACATGTGACGAAAATGATATCAATACAAAGATTTGTATATTTTTTTGTCACTTTTTGTTGTATAATGTTGTTTATATAAATAGAAGAATCTGTAAATATAATAAACAGAACAGATTCTACGAATGGAACGGAGTGAGGAATTGGCTTTTATTGAAATCAGGAATCTCAGAAAGATATACCGTCTCGGAAACGAAAAGGTATACGCCCTGAAAAACATTGACCTTGAAATAAACAAGGGCGAGGTCTGCTGTATTCTCGGTACATCAGGCTCAGGTAAATCAACCCTGCTGAATATGCTTGCAGGACTTGAAAAGCCCACGAGAGGCGATATTTTCATCAACGGTGTAAATATCGCAAAGCTGAACGAGCGCAGACTTGCAAAATTCAGACAGGAAAACACGGGCTTTGTTTTCCAGTCGTACAACCTTATACCACAGCTTACGGCACTTGAAAACGTCGGCATGCCGCTTATGTTCAAGGGACTGCCAAAAAGTATCCGAAACAAGAAGGCGCTTAAAATGCTGAAAGCGGTGGGACTCGGCGACCGTATGAAGCACCGCCCCAACCAGATGTCGGGCGGTCAGCAGCAGCGTGTGGGTATCGCCCGTGCATTTGTTGCAAAGCCTAATGTTATTTTTGCGGACGAACCTACCGGTAACCTTGATACAAAGACAACTATTGATGTTATGACCCTGATGGTGGATATGTGCCGCAAACATAATCTTACCCTTATAATCGTAACTCATGATATTGAGATTGCCGCTTACGCAGACAGAATAGTGCACATAATCGACGGCGAAATTACAAGCGTTGAAGAAAATATTCACGCAGAAGATATAAATACAGAAAATGAAAGAGAGGAAACAGAATAATGAACAGAACCATCAGAAAAATCACAGCCCTGCTTGCAGCGGCAGCAATGTCGGTGACAATGCTGCCTTTAAGTGCGTACGCACAGGCTGCAACTCCACCTGCCCAGACAGAAGAGAACAGCGATCCCTCACTTAACGGCGCCGCCTTCAATGCAGGCATTTCTCTCAGCAAACCAGGAAGCGCCAAGGTAATTGAAGGCGACAATGTAGGTGTTACCGTAACCACATATATTCCTATCGACAACTTTGCCGCAGGAATGACTGCCGAAGACTTTGACACAGGCAATATCTTCTCTATTTCGGAAAGCAATGACAGCTTCGACTGTCTTACAAACTATTCCTGGGAAGACAGCTACAGCATCGTAGGCAGCTTTCTGCGTATTGATTCATACTTTATCGACGTAATTTATCTTGGAAAAAGCAATGTATTCAGCTATAAGGTATGCTATAACGCAGGCGGCTCAAGCGTCAGCGTTCCGCTTACCTGTACAGTCCCCGAATGTGTTGAAACCGTACCCGAAGAAGAGCCCGAAAAGGAAGAGGTTACCACCCCCTCCTTCACGCTTGCACCCGGCAGTTCTTTTTCCATTAAAGCAGGCGAAACAAAGAGTATCAGCGTAGGTCTCAGATCTGTAGGCAGAGGTTATGTTTCGATTGTTTCCGCAATGCTCACATCCGGCACTCCCGATATCACCGTTGAAGATGTGGGAGAAAAGACAAGCGCATCCCTCTCCCCCTCCTTCAGCTTTAAGATTCGTGCGTCTGAAGCTGCTTCTGCAGGCGTGTATACACTTACCCTCAATGTAAATGTATTCGGCAAGGACGGCGTTGCCGCAGGCAACTATACATATAGCCTTCCCGTAAAGGTTGAAAGCAATGTAAACGCATCCGCACTTTCCATAAAATCCTACAAGACAAGCAAGCAGGAAATCCGTTCAGGCGATAAGTTTGAGCTTTCCCTTACACTGGAAAACAGCTGCGGTATCGACCTTGAAAATATCGAAGTGACCCTTGCAGGTCTTGACGCTGCAAAGTTTGTTCTTGACGGCGGCTTCTCCAAGCAGACTGTAAGCATAAAGAACGGAAAAACAGGAAAGGTGACCTTCCCTCTTGTTGCGTGCGAGGGCATATCTTCCGTGCGTGAAAGTATCGGCATTCAGGCGGTATACAATGTAAATCCCGCAAAGCCCGACGCTGCCCAGAGCCTTGAAACTTCAGTGATTGTAACCTGCGTTCCCGAAAGCGATAAAAAGGAAATGGGCAAGCACGACCTTACAATGACCGATTATTCTGTAAGTTCCCCTGCCGTAGCCGAAAACACACGCTTCACCCTTTCCGTAACATTAAAGAACTCCAGTGAAACTAAAATCGAAAATGCAAGACTTAACGTTCTCGGTCTTGACGGCTCGAAATTCGCAATCAACAGCGGTCTTACATACAGGGATTTCAATATCGAAGCAGGAAAAACAAAAACATTCACCTTTGAAATCGTAGGCTGCGCGGGCATTTCATCCATAAGAGAGGTTATACCGCTGCTTATTGAATACGGAACCGTCTCTTCCGAAGCAAGCGTTACTATCCCCTGTGCTCCCTCAGAAACGGCAGACGGTGAAAACGGTAACTTTGCACCCAACATCATTATTGAAAGCTATGATTTCGGCGGCGATTTCGTTACTGCAGGCGAAACCTTCAGACTTAACGTAAAGCTGAAGAACACCTCCTCCAGCTCTGTTATTGAAAACCTCAAGGTTACCATAAACGGCGTACCCAGCACAACCGACGGTACTATTGCATTTTCACCCGCAAATTCTTCAAATTCATTCTTCTTTGAAACACTGGCTGCAAAGGATATATCGGAAATCTCCCTTGACCTTCTTTCAAAGGTTGACGCCGTACCCAACAGCTATCCCTTACAGCTTTCCTTTACCTATGAATACAGATCAGGCGGAAAACGCTATCAGGGAAGCCCCGTAACCGAAACTATCACAATTCCTCTCCAGCAGGAGGACAGACTCACTGTAAACCAGCCTGAATACCCCAATTATGCCGTAAATGTAGGCGAAATGTGCTACATCAGCACCAGCCTTGTAAACAAGGGCAAAAGCGGCGTTTATAATGTCACCGCAACCGTTGAGGGCGAAGGCTTTACATTGAACGAAAAGTCCTACTACATAGGAAATATCAACAGCGGCAGCGAGGAATACTACGATGTTCAGCTTACTCCCAATATGGAGGGCGAAATCACAGGCGAAATCGTAATCACCTACGAGGACGCAAACGGCACCGAAAAGGAACAGCGCAAGCCCTTCAGCTTCACAGCCATGCAGTTCAACTACGAAGAAATGTACCCTACGGACGATTTCTTCGTTGACCCCGGTATGACCGAGCCTGTGCCTGAAGTTCCGGCAGGCGGCTTCAATATCATTCCGCTTATTATCGGTGCGGTTGTTGTTATCGCTGTAATTGTGACAATCGTTATTATTGTAAAGAAAAGAAAACAGAAAAGGGAATTAGAGGACGACGATGAAGATATCTGATATGCTGCAGATGTGTTTCCGCAATCTGTGGAGACGCAAAGGCCGTACCATGCTTACGGTAACGGGTGTAGTCATCGGTTCCTGTGCGGTTATTGTAATGATTTCCCTCGGCATCGGCATGAACAAGGCCATGGACGGTATGCTCGGCACTTTAGGCGATCTTACCGCAGTTACAATTTATAACTATAATTACGGCAACTCGTCAGCTGAAGAGGATAAGCCTCTGCTGGACGATACAGCTATTGAAAGCTTCAAGAATATAGAAAATGTCACCGCCGTAATACCGAAGATGTCCGTTTCCGGCGAAATGGTGACTATTGCATCAGGAAAAAATGACAGATATAAAATTTCCTGGACAGAAATTTACGGAATTGATTTCTCGCTTTTTGACGAAATGAACTACACTGCTGCGCAGGGAGAATTCCCGAAAGAGGGAATGTACGAAAACGCAATTGTTTTCGGCAACGAAGTCCCCTATCAGTTCAGGGATACAAAGAAAAAGGGGCAGGCATCCTACACGTACAAGCAGCAGCTGCCTGACGGAACCTTTTCAAAGCCTTTTGTTGAGCCTGTGGGCGAAACTATAATGCTGTACATAAACAACACCAAAAAAATGAACGACGACGGCAGTTATCAGTACGGCGGAAGAGGCTACGAATTCAAGATGCTGGGTACGGCGGTGCTTGAAACCGACCCTATGTGGGAAACACCGTACAGCGTTTTTATTGACATCAATCTTGCAAAGCAGATTATAAGCGATTATCAGCGTCTGAACGGCATAAGGGATAATAAGCCCGCAGAATACACTCAGGTCAAGATTCTTACCGACAATATAGAACATACCGAGGCTGTACAGGAGGCTGTTGAAGCCATGGGCTACGAAGCAAGCAGTATGGCTCAGGTGCGTCAGGAAATGCAGGGTTATTTAGGCGTTATCCAGATGGTACTGGGCAGCCTTGCTGCAATCAGCCTGCTGGTAGCAGCCATCAGTATTACCAACACTATGATAATGTCGATTTATGAACGAACAAGAGAAATCGGTATCATGAAGGTTCTGGGCTGTTTTATCAGCAATATCCGCCTTGTTTTCCTTATGGAGGCAGGCATGATCGGTCTGCTGGGCGGTGTGCTTGGCACAATCATCAGCTACGTAATTTCAGCTGTCATGAATTTTCTGGGCAGCGGCTTATTCGGAAGCATGATGGGAATGCAGACAGCCGATTCACAGATTTCTATTATTCCTCTGTGGCTGGTATTGCTCGCCCTTGTCTTCTCTACTATAATCGGTCTGATTTCGGGCTTCTACCCCGCAAACAGAGCAGTCAAGATAAGCGCTCTCGAAGCAATACGCAACGAATGAGAGGCGTGCCTGAATTTAAACACAAAACAAAAACTGAGAAGAACAATGTTCTTCTCAGTTTTTTAATATCCCAGATATGAAAGCAGTCCCTCGCAGCCTCTCAGCACATCATCATATGTATCATCGAAATTGCCTGTATACCAGGGGTCAGCGATGTCGCCACCCTCGCCTGCAAAGCTCAGCAGCTTTGTTACCTTTTCATCCTTGTCAGAGCCGATAATACGCATGGTGTTCCGCACATTCCAGCTGTCCATGCAGATAAGCATATCGTATTTTTCATAATCACTCTTTCTCAGCTGAATTGCCGTTTTACCGACTGTGGAAATACCGTACTGAGCTAATTTGCGGGTTGTTCCGTGATGAACACCGTTCCCGATTTCTTCGGTGCTGGTAGCACGGGATTCAATGAAAAAATCGTCCGCAATCCCACGTTTTTTCACCATATCCTTTAACACGAACTCAGCCATTGGTGAACGGCAGATATTGCCGTGGCAGACAAATAAAATCCTGTACATCTATGTAAATCCTCCTGTTTTGCGTTGTTATGCCACGATTTGCGGTGTTCTGCAATGTGCTTGTTTGTCACAGAATTGGGGTGTTAAGAGCAAAACTCGGCAAATCGTGGCGTATTTGTGACTTCAATAGTAGTAAAACAGTAGTAGAAATCGGGGGTATTACTACTAAGGTTTTCATTATATGTTTACTACCGCCTTTAATATCGCATGATCAGGATAACCATGATTTATCTTGTTACCTTTTTTGTCCCACTTTCTATAAAGCATATCTTTATATTCCTGTTCATTGTCACGAACAAATTTCCAATCATAACAACATTCTACTAGCTGTATGTTCTTCTTGATAATTTGGTCGTTTTTGATTAGACCATACGACAATTGGTCATCATTGTGTATCCTTAATCCCCAAGAACTGTCTTCTCCCATTACTTCTTTCAACTCATAATCATCTCCGAGAATATCTTTCATAAGATGAAAATTATAGAATCTTAGAAGGCTTTTAGTTTTATCCCGTCTTAGTTCATATTCTTTTTTCACATCTGAATACTTACTATCAGATTCAGCTTTTATCATTCCATTATTAAAATCTCCCATTACAAGTACATTCTCTAACGGTTGCAAATACTCAACCAGCTTTTTAAATTGCTTGTAACGATTTTTATAATCTTCTTCAGCATTGTTGGTTATGCCAATTCTTACTCTTGTTCCTATAATATTGAACAAACGTCCTTCGCATGTTTTAATTGTAATATGCAATATGTCAGGCAGTTCATTAGAGTTCCATTTTTTCTCGTCAATTTCAACTTTATTAATTATCAATTTATCTTGTAATTCTGTTCTAACAGCAACTATTACTTGATTATACCATTCTGAATTGCTTGGTTTCGATGCAAATGTAACATACTCATTTTTAAACAATTCATCAATACTGTTATTTTCCACTACTTCTGTAAGAATAATAATATCTGATTCTTCAAGATATTCCTTAGCAAAAGAACATATATTAGCCCTCTTATTGCCTCCAAAATTCACATTCCATTCCATAATATTAAGTTTCATAAACACCTCTCTACTAATTTCTTAACCACTCACCATTAAACTTATCATTTATTTATCACAGAATTGCGATGTGCAGAGCAAACTTAAGCAAATCGTGGTGTATTTGTGACTTCATATAGTAGTAAAACAGTAGTCAACCTACCTGTCCCTTACAAAGCTGTGCCACGATTTGCACCGATTTACCGCAAACCACCAATTTCAATATCCATATTTCCGTGACATATAAAAACTATTCTGTGCATTGTTACTCCTTGATAGTTATTGTTTCAGGCGGCTCGCTCCGATTCAATTTCCATAAATTGTTTTGCGTTTCCCTGCCGTCACACTTGTTCCGGCATCGATGTGATTCTCAAAAGGCAGGAATCGCCTGAGGCGGCTCGCCTCTGTAACCAGATTGTAATAATTTGTAACCACTTTGTAATTGATTTCGGCATTCTGAAATGATATAATTAATACAGAAATCAGCGCTGCTTTGCTCTTGAAGCGCTCACGTAGCCGTCGCTGTAATATGCAATAACGCTTTTTTCACGCTTTTCATCAAGGTCAAAGCCCTTGACAGTCATTCCCGAAAGATTCATAAGCTCTGCAACACGCACCTTCGAAAGCTCGCAGCGCATTACGTTGATACCGCCGCAGACTATGACGAATTCTCCGTTCATTATATTGAGCGCACCGTTGTCGCCCAGCTTCTTTTCACGGAAGGTTTCGCTGTCACGTTCCGTAACATACTTTATGGGTGTCTTATCAAATTTAACAAGCATTTCAACAGGCATTCCATCCTGTTTTTTCTTCTTACCGAACAGCATCAGAGCCACTCCTCATAATGAATTTTGTAATTTTATTGTACCATTTCTGCCGAATAAAGTCAAGGTTTGTGCATACATACCATTGACAGTAATCAAAATAGCGTGTAAAATAAACTATGTGTAATTTATCCAAAGAACAAAGGATTGATATAAATATGGAAAACGATCTTAAATTATGTATGGGCTGTATGTGCCGCAAGGAATACAGCGGCCCCTGTGAAATGTGCGGATATATGGACAATACCGCATATCTTCCTTCATATCTTGCCCCTAAAACCGTTCTTATGAACAGGTATATCATAGGCAGACTCCTTTCCCATAACGGTGAAGGCGCAGTATATATCGCCTACGACACCGAAAAGAACAAGGCGGTAGAAATCAAGGAATATATGCCTGATCTGCTGTGTACCAGAAAAAAGAACGAAAAGCAGATTACCGTAAATCCCGATGCACTCCCTCTTTACAAATCATATCTTTCTGAATATGCCGATCTTTACAAAACACTTATGAACAGCATAGAAACCGATTGTATCCAGAAGATATACGGCATTTTTTCGGAGAATAATACAGGCTATGTCGTTATGGAACACCTTACAGGTATTCCTCTTTCCGAATACCTTGAAAAAACCGACGGCGTCATGGTATGGGAAAAGGCAAAGGAAATTTTCCCGCCTCTCTTTACCGCCCTCAATATGCTCCATAGCGCAACTATCGTTCACAGAGGCTTAAGCCCCGAATCTGTGTTTATCGACAACAGAGGAAAGCTAAAGCTGGGCGCTTTCGGAATTTCCGCAAGCCGTACCGCTGATTCAAGTCTTAACTGTGAGCTTTTCAGCGGATATGCCGCACCCGAACAGTATTCTGTTTCAGAACGCCAGGGCGGCTGGACGGATATATACGGTGTCAGCGCACTTCTCTACCGTGTGCTCACAGGTGTTTCGCCCCAGTCTGCCGACAAGCGTCTGCAGGAAGATACCCTCGCAGAGCCGTTCCTTGTAAACCATGCAGTTCCCCATAATGTTTCACGTGCAATAATGTCAGGTCTTATGCTTGACAGCGGCGCACGTATACACAACGTGAATCTGCTTGTGTCAAAGCTGTTTGAAGAACCGAAGGAAAATGATATTTCCGATGGTCCCGTAAGACCTGCGGTAGCTATTGAGAACATTCCTTCTCCCGTAAAGCAGGAAAAGAAATCTCCCCAGAGAAAGCCGCAGCAGAAGACTGTAAAGAAATCAAAGAAGAAAAAGGAAAAATCTTCCAATGCGGGAACAATAGTCGGCGTTTCCATTTTCCTTATAATCGTTGTTGCCTTTATTGTGGCGATCATCTATTTTTCCGACCAGAGTCATCAGCCGGTAAATCCCGCAGCCACAACGACCACTGCGGTAACCACCACAACACATACAACCCCGCCTATAACAACAGTTCCTTCCACCGAAACAACTACGGAAGAAGCTGAAGAAAACGAGGAAATAATACTGCTTCCCAGCTTTGTTGACCGTTTCTACAACACTCTTGAATCACGATATTCGATTCTTGTTTTCGAGCCGATTTACGAGTATAACGCAGACTATGCCGCAGGAATCGTATTTGAACAGGATATTCCCGAAGGCACCGAGGTTTCAAGCGGTACTGTCATCACTCTTAAGGTAAGTAAGGGGCCTGACGCAGTTGCTCTTCCCGATTATCTGGGCAAAAAGGTAAAGGACTATACCAAGGAGCTTGAAGAACTGGGTATCAGATATGAAACCGAAAAGGAAGAAACTACCGAGTTCAAGAAAAATTACGTTGTCCGCTGCGACAAGGAAGTGGGCGATATGATAAAGATTTCCGAGGACGAAACTGTAACGGTATATTATGCAGTCGCTCCCGAAAAATCCGAAGCAGAGACCGAAGCTCCGACGGAAGAAAATCAGCCTGAACAGAGCGAAGAATAACGGATGTACACCGAAAGGACAAAAAGAAAGAATGGATTTAAATGAAATCCGCAAGGATATCGACGCCATTGACGACCAGATTGTAAAGCTGCTTGAACAGCGTTCGCAGTTGGCAGTTGATGTAGCTAAATACAAGAGAGAAAATCATATGCAGGTAATGCAGCAGGGCCGTGAGCAGTTCATTATTGACAGGATAAGAGATGCTGTCAGCGATGAAATGAAGAACAGTGCTGAAATAACCTTCACCACTATAATGGACCTGTCAAAATGCCGTCAGCATCATCTGCTGACCGAAAAAAGGGATTTTCACATTCACAAGCCCATGAGCGGCAGACCTCTTGCAGCCACAGTCACAAAGGGCAGCTATTCCGCCGTTGCCTGCGACAGATTCTTTGACGGAAAATGCGACGTAACCTATGTAAAGCACTTTGAAGAGGTCTTTGAAATGGTTGAAAAGGGCGAAGTTGACTACGGTGTGCTTCCTCTGGTAAACTCTACCGCAGGTGATGTAACCGCTACCTATGATCTTATGGGTAAGTATAATTTCTACATCTGCAAAACCATTGATATATGCATTTCCCATGTACTTGCCGCAAAGAAAGGCACAAAGCTTTCCGATGTAAAGAATGTGTTTTCTCACGAAATGGCAATACGTCAGTGCAGCGAATTCATAAACGAAAACAACCTTAACCCCATTGAAGCAAGCACCACGGCAAAGGGTGCACAGATTGTTGCCAAAACTGATGAAACAGACTGTGCGGCTATCTGCTCTGCTCCCTGTGCAGAAATGAACGGACTTGAAATTATCGCCGACAATATTTCCGACATAAAGGACAACTACACACGCTTCATTCTTATTTCAAAGCGACTGGAGGTTACCGACAATGCGAATGTAATTTCTCTTTCGCTTACCCTTCCCCACACTCCCGGCAGCCTTTACAGACTCCTTACCCGCTTCTCCTACTGCGGACTCAACCTTTCCAGAATCGAAAGTAAGCCTATGCCCAGCGGTTTTGCGGATATGAAGGATGACGCCTTTGACTTTATCTTCTATCTGGATTTTATCGGAAGTATCAGGGATGACGGCGTTGTAAAGCTTCTGAACAACCTTGAAGATGAAATGAAATATTACCGTTTTCTCGGGAATTACGAAGAAATACGGGAACAGTAAAGATTTGTTAAAATATTTTCAAAAAAAGACGCAAAAGACTTGTTTTTTGCGCCTTTTTATTGTATAATATATTATAGTAAATTATCATGGGGTCTTATGTGGATTCCATTCAAAAAATAAACGACTGGAGGATTTCTCAAGTGGAAAAAAAGACATTGGCTGAGATGGAGCAGGCGCTCACTGACAGCAAAGCAAGACAAAGACTTGTTTCTCTTTTTGACGAGGACAGCTTTGTTGAAATTGATAAGTTTGTTTCTCCCGACGGCGAAACAGCAGGCGTAATCACAGGCTACGGTCTGGTTGAAGGCGCACCCGTTTACGCATTCTCACAGGATATCACCGTCAAGGGCGGTGCAATGTGCAAGGCTTCTGCGGCAAAAATCACAAAGATGTACGATTTAGCTGTAAAGAACGGCGCTCCCGTTGTAGGTATCTACGACAGCAAGGGCGGCAATATCGCAGAGGGCGCAGCTACATTAAAGGCTTACGCAGACATGGCAGGCGCAGCTGCAAAGCTTTCCGGCGTTGTTCCCCAGATTTCTCTTGTGGCAGGCGTATGCGGCGGTGCAGCTGCTATGACAGCATGCATGGCTGACTTCGTTGTAATGACAGAAGCTGCTGAATTCTTCATGACAGCTCCCTTCGTTGCTGCCGACGGCAATGCAGAAGGCGCAGGCACAGCAGCAAACGCTATGAAGTCCGGCACAGCAGCTATCGTGGCAAAGGATGACGCAAAGGCTATTGCCGAAGTCAAGAAGCTTATCGGCATTCTCCCCTCCAACAATCTCGAACTTTCAGGCAATGACTATTTCTCTGAAAATGATGTTGAAATCACAGACGGTCTTACAGGACTCGATATGATAAAGGCTATCGCTGACAAGGAAAGCGTTACAGAGCTTTACGCAGGCTTCGGCTCTGCTTCCGTAGTTGCACTGGGCAGCCTCAGCTGGAGAACAGCAGGCTTTGTTTCCGCTTCGGACAAGCTTACAGCCGCTGACAGCGCTAAGATTGCACGCTTTGTTTCCTTCTGCGACGCATTCTCTATTCCCGTTGTAACAATTCTCGACTGCGAAGGCTTCGACGGCAGCGTTGCCGCTGAGCTTGCAGGCAGTGTAAGAGATACAGCAAAGCTTGCTCAGGCTTACATGAGCGCTACAACAGCAAAGGTAACAGTTATCACAGGCAAGGCTTACGGCGCTGCTTACTGTGCATTTGCTCCCGCAAGCGATATGGTAATTGCTCTCGAAAATGCGGTTATCTCTGCGGCAGCTCCCAAGGCAGCGGTTATCTTCTTAAAGGGCGACGAGCTCAACGGCACAAACGAAGCTCAGCTTATCGCTGATTATGAAGCTACCGAAGCTTCTCCCTTCGCTCTCGCAGCACAGGGCAATGTTGACAGAATCATTGAAGCTTACGAAACACGTGACGCAGTTCTCTCCGCAGTTGAAATGCTCAGCAGCAAGAGAGTTGATTCTCCCAAGAGAAAGCACATTAACTTTGTATATTAATTGAAAGGACTTTAAGACAATGAAAAGATACAATATCACAGTAAACGGCACAGCATATGATGTAACAGTTGAAGAAACAGACGCTTCCGCAGCACCCGTAGCTGCAGCAGCTCCCGCTCCCGCACCCAAGAAGGCAGCAGCTCCCAAGGCAGCAGCCCCCGCAGGCGGCGCAGGCAATGTGAAGATTGAAGCTCCCATGCCCGGTACAGTTATGGATGTCAAGTTAAAGGTCGGCGATAAGGTTACAAACGGCACACCTATCGTAATTATCGAAGCTATGAAGATGGAAAACGAAATCCCCGCTACTTGCGACGGTACAATCGCTTCTATCAATGTAAACAAGGGCGACTCTGTAAACACAGGCACACTTATCGCTACAATCAACGCATAATAAACTGAAAGGACAAATAAAATGGCACAGGTTAAAGTTACCGAAACCGTTCTCCGTGACGCACATCAGTCTCTGATTGCTACACGTATGACAATGGACGAAATGCGTCCTATCTTAAGCACAATGGACAAGGTAGGCTTCCACTCAGTAGAATGCTGGGGCGGTGCTACATTTGACTCCTGCTTACGTTTCTTAAATGAAGATCCCTGGGAAAGACTCAGAATAATCAAGAAGGAAATGCCCAATACAAAGCTTCAGATGCTTTTCCGCGGCCAGAATATGCTGGGCTACCGCCACTATGCTGACGACGTTCTCGAATACTTCGTTCAGAAATCCGTTGCAAACGGTATCGACATTATCCGTATCTTCGACGCACTCAACGATATCAGAAACCTCGAAACAGCAGTAAAGGCAGCAAAGAAGGAAGGCGCACATACCCAGATCGCTATTTCCTATACATTAGGCGAAATCTTCACAAACGAATATTATGTTGATTACGCAAAGAAGATTGAAGCTGCAGGCGCAGACTCCATCTGCATCAAGGATATGGCTGCTCTCCTCACTCCTTACGAAACCGAAAAGCTTGTAAAGGCTCTCAAGGCTAACGTAAAGATTCCGATTCAGCTTCATACACACTACACATCCGGTCTTGCTTCCATGTGCTTACTCAAGGGTATCGAAGCAGGCGTTGATATCATCGACACAGCTATGTCTCCTCTTGCTCTCGGCACATCCCATGCTCCCACAGAGTCCATGGTTGCTGCTCTTGAAGGCACAGAATACGACACAGGTCTTGACTTAAAGCTTCTCACAGAAATCCGTGACTACTTCATGGGTCTTCGTAAGAAGTACATCGACAGCGGTCTTCTTGACCCCAAGATGCTTGCTGTTGACGCTAACGCACTCATCTACCAGGTTCCCGGCGGTATGCTCAGTAACCTTCTTTCACAGTTAAAGCAGGCAGGCAAGTCTGACCAGTTCGAAGAAGTACTCAGAGAAGTACCCAGAGTTCGTGCAGACGCCGGTATGCCTCCTCTCGTAACTCCTACATCCCAGATCGTTGGTACACAGGCTGTATTCAATGTAATCCTCGGCGAACGCTACAAGACAGTTACCAAGGAATTCAAGGGACTTGTAAAGGGTGAATACGGTAAGACTCCCGCTCCTATCAGCGCAGATTTCCGCAAGAAGATTCTCGGCGACGAAGCTCCTATCGAATGCCGTCCCGCAGACCTTATTGCTCCCGAACTTGACAAGCTCAAGGCTGACGCTGCAAAGTGGACAGAACAGGAAGAAGACGTATTAAGCTACGCTATGTTCGGTCAGGTTGCTGAAAAGTTCTTTGAAAAGCGCCGTGACAAGAACAACGGTATCGACAACGTTCACGCTGACAAGGCAAACAAGGTTATGCCCGTATAAAATCCACCGTATGGTGTAAGTACGTACAGTAATTTTATAGGTATTATTGAGGGAAACCCTTTTGTAAAAGGGTTTCCCTCAAACTCCTTTCCGAAAACTTCAAATATTAATTACAGCCTGACAGGGCAAGCCTGTCAGGCTGTAATTGATATTAAAAGTCTTTGGAAGGGGGTACGGGGGATAACCTTTCTACAGAAAGGTTTCCTCCGATAAATACATATAAAGCTTCTGTATGAGCATACCCATACGGTGGATTTTTAACTTTCCTTATGCTTGGGCTTTGGTGCGTTGGCAACCTTCTTCGCAAGCTCAAGTGACGAATATTCCTTTTCGCCTTCGGCAGGTGCTGCCGCACCGCTGCCGTCACGGAGTCTTGCAAGCGCTTCTACCGACTCGTTTGCCTTTGCCTTGCCCTTCTTTGGCTCAGGCTGTGCTTCAATAATAAGCTCAGGCTCAGCACCTATATACTGATTAACACTCTTTTCCATATGCTCATGATAACGGATAAGGTATTTCTCCGCAATCTCCTTTATGGGAACATATATCGGGTCTTCAGATTCCTTGATATTCTTGAACAATTCGTTAATTTTTGCATCCATTTCAAAACGCAGGCGTTCTGCCACATATTTGTATGTAGCAGCCAGTGCAGGCGTATTGAGAATTGTGGTTGTGAACTCGATGAATCTGCGTTTATCCTTGTACTGAAGAAAATTGCAGGCATACACAATACTTTCGTAGTAGTTCGCAGAAATGATAACCTGATCATTTATCTTTGTTTCGCCTGCAAGCAGAAGCTGAAGGTGTTCGTCGGGAAGCTCAGAAATCGCAAAAGCCGATGCAAGCATTTCCGCATCGGGAAGCTTTTCGATATTATCCGAAATAAGCGATGAAATTCCCTTTACTCCGCCCTTTAAAACAAGGGGCTTGTCTGCCTTTGCACGTATTGCGGGATAGAACTCGGGAACAGATACACGGCGGTTAAGCAGGAAATTTTCAAGAACACTGCGTGAAATAGCTTCCAGAGGAAGCTTTGCATAGGGTGCGGAGAGCGCAAGAATGCGGTCTTTATCTGTGATTTCATCATGCAGATAAAGCACATCGCTTACGGGCTCGATTGTTATACAGGGGAAATCCTCACCTCTGGCAAGGCATGCACAGGCATTGGTGTGACCGCTTAAAAGCGCAGAAAACATACCTGTAAGATGATATGCAAGACCGCCTATGCGTCTTCCCTTTTTAATACGGGCAGCCGCTACGGAAATATTCTTCTCGCTGTACATTGAAAATCCCTGTGTAGGCACAAGAAATGCAGGCGCAAACACCTTATTCTTTCCGATTGCGGGGATAGACGGAGCTGTGCCGTTGAGTTCATGTCTTACAAAGTAAGCATTCCAGAAAAAGTTTCCTGCCCCGTCAGTGGGATAAGCAGTTCCCTCATGGACGATATACAGTCCGTCCGTAAGCATTTCAAGAACAGGCTGCACCGCCTTTGCAAGAGGAACACCCTCATAGAAATAATCTTCCACAACGTGCTTGAGCTTAGTGCCCAGCACATTCTTACATTTATCAATGGACGAGTTCTGCCATATCTGACGGTTTGAAGTTTCATCATCAGGACTGGAAATGCTGACAAGGCTTTCACTGCCCACAAACAGACTGCGGCGGACAGTTCCGGGATTTCTTGTTGTATCACATATACCTATGATACCTTTACCGTTCACAACATTGACCAGCAGGTATTCGCCCAGTATATTTCGTGAGGATTCTATTGTAATTGTAGGTTTCAAAATTCTTTCCTCCGTTTTTTATTTTGCCTGCACTCGGCTTGAAATAAAGGAAGAAATGTCGTTCTGGACATTTTTCGGGAAAACGCGCTTGGGAATCCAGCATACGGATTTATCCTTGCAGGTTATAACGATTGTGGTTTTGGTTTCAAAAAAGTAATCCGCTGATGACCAGGGAATAAGCTCCATCCCTGTATACACGGATTGTTCAACTGCCGCAAAGCCTGCATGGGCAATAACAATAACCGTATCCTCAAGTGCCGATACATCATGCTTTACATAATCGGCAAATCTGAGCCTTGCAATAACGCTGCTGATAAGATAAACGGCCACAGCCACAGCAATTCCGCAGAAAGCCGAGATAGGAAGATAATAAAACCAGTTTTCCACAAGCTTGCCTCTGAAATATGCAAGAATAAGAAAAACTGCCGCAAAAATCACAAGACCGATTGCTACTATATACTTGCCTGTTCTGCTGTGCATATTGGCAACGCTGCCCGAATTGATATCCTTTTCATTGTAACGGCAGTTTGCCGAAAAGGACTGCTCAGGCGGGTCAACAGAACAATAATTGTATTTCGGCGGAAGAATACGCTGGGTGAGACGGCAGTTGGCACTGCTGAGCTGACCTTCCGCAATTGCCCTGAAACGTATCAGCTGAAGATTGTCCGAAAAAGCGTTGCGTGGAATGTGATAGACTGTTCCGTCTGAAACAGTTATGGTAACACCATTCTGAAGCTCGGAATAACTTTTTATATCATCCCATTCATATATCATGGGGATTTCATCCTCCAGGCCGTAAACGGAGAAATAATCACCTATAAGAAAAGTCTGTGCACTCTGGCTGACATAAATTCTTTCACCTGCCAGGGATTCAAATGCCATGTTAAATACCAGCCTTTCAATCTTAAATTGCAGTATAACTGCACTATTCGTATTATCGGACAAAAATCATAAAACTGAACGTTTTATGTAAATTTTTGTAATATTACACAAAAAACCGCCTCTCTTTTCAGCGAAAGGCGGTTCTGCACTTATTTTTCCTGTCCGTAAATCTGCACCCAGTAAACCTTGTTACCGTTCTTGGTATATGCAAGGCCTATACTGTCGCCGTAGTTGTTCAGCATATTCATTCTGTGAACCTCGGAATCAATCCACATCTGTATAACAGTATTGGCTGTACTCAGTTCACCCTTAGTATACGCAAGGTTCTCTGCGCCGTATTTATATCTGTATCCTATTTCATTCAGGACAGTATACCATTTTCTGCCGTCAAGACGGGAATGGACACAGGAATAATCGCTGGTGAGAAGCTCGTCCGCACGGATGCTTGCAGCTTTGCAGAGATCAGCGTCAAGCTTCAGTTCGGGAAGTCCGTTTTCCATACGGTATTTGTTTGTTTCTTCGAAAATCTTGAGTATAACCTCGCTGTCAGTAATCTTTTCAGCTTCAGCCATTACAGAAGATTCCTCAGAGGCAGTTTCAACCTTTACAGTGTCTTCAGGCTCAACCTTTGTCTTGAGATAAGAGCTTGTCAACCAATCCGATTTAGCTGCAAAAGCACGGATTGTTGTGCCGTCTTTTACAACAAAAGGTTCTGTGTATACCTTTGATTTTGTGGTAGGCTTTTTGCCGTTTGTGCTGTAATAAATTACCGCATCCTTTGTATCGCTTGAAAGAGTAACCTTTATGCCCTCTTCTGTGATTTCTGTCTGAATTTCAGGCTTGCAGCACTTTCTCTTGAGAGTAAGCTTCTTGCGGTCAACCTCTTCGCCGTTTTTATCATATTCGACCAGACGCACGGTTACGGCTGCGGACGCACGGAGTCTTGACTTATAAAGCTTTGAATCTTCATCAGGCTTTGAACCGTCAATTGTATATCGTATCACATGACCGGACTCACTTGGTGTAACACTGAGATAAGTATACTTGTTGCTGTATGTAACCTTGCAGAACATTGCGCCTGCTGCAGATGCATCAACCGAAAACAACTGAGCCGGGCTGAACACCATCACCGCAGACAGTAAAAGTGACATTGCGCAACGAAGTACGGCTGTGATATGTATTTTCTTCATAGAATCTGACCCTTCCTCTTCAAAACAGTGAAAACGATTAATCTCACTGTTCATAAAACTGCTTCGGGTTATATTGTAACATAAAATACAAATTAAAACAACCACAAAAGCATATTTTTGTCAGCCGTGTTAAATTTTGAACTGACATTTCGTGCAGATTTACAAAAAATAAGGTAATTTATGGATATACGGGCATAGAAAAAAGCCGTACACTATGTGTACGGCTTCTGGAGCGGATTACGAGGCTCGAACTCGCTACCTCCACC
>JAGALB010000004.1 GCA_017625405.1 Ruminiclostridium sp.
GTTATGAATTTCTTGTCAAGCTCGGTCAGCTTATATCCATTTTTATATATCAGGATATCCTTGTAAATTTTCGTATTGCTTTCACATTTACGCTGAACAAGGTTATACTTTTCAAGAACATCTTCAGGTGCAGGAGAAACCCACATAAATGTCTGATTGTTTTTTGACAGCAAATCAAACTGACTTGCCCTTTCGAAAATGTATATACAGCGTTTTACATTGTCGGGAAGTTCTTCCCTTACAACCTTAGCCATAGAAAGTGACGGCACATACGGGTCAGCGTGAGCAATCCTTATATAGTCTTCCAAATCATCAAAGGTGATGTTTTCCTTTTGGGCAAGAGGACAATCCCTGCTCATAATCAGGCGGTAAGAAAATTCTGCAATCATTTCATAGACAAGCTCTTTTTCTTCCAGCATTGATTTGAAATACTTGTCATAATTTTCAGCATAGCGGATAATCCCCAGCTTGTAATCAGAGTTAATAATGTTGCTGATTGTACGCTGGGAATTTGTTTCCTTATAGAAAATCTCAACCTGCGTGTCAGGAATAGATTTTGTAAATTCCGCAAAGGCTTCGGAAATATAACAGGCTCTCGGTACGGAAATAGAAAATTTCTGTTTTTTCGCTGCACCCGTTTTATATATCTTGTCAACGTGGTCGATGTGATTGAGGATTTCCTTTGCATAGCCGATAAATTCCTCCCCTTCGGGAGTAAGAAGCATACCCTTTGTACTGCGTTCAAATATTTTAATGCCGATTTCTGATTCAAGCTCTTTAATTGACCGACTAAGATTAGGCTGAGCAAGAATCAAATTCTGTGCAGCCTGACTGAGCGAGCCGACTCTTGCTATCTCAACGGCATATTTCATATGCAAAATGTTCACAAAAGCACCACCTTTCTTCTTTATTATACCACCAATATGTCGATAAAGCAATATTCATTGTTGTGTTTAATTATAATTATCTTAGAGTTGCACAAATAGGCGGAGATAACTCTGCCGTAGTTAGTTACGCACCAACTCAGATATATTTTCAAAGTTAAGCGTATCAATCATTTAAATTATTCTGTATGATATTATTATCCATCAATCTATACCCGAATTATCTCAGTATATCAAAGCGAGTGAACAGAAGAATGCTGACACAGCTCAGTTTATCGGAATAGTCCGCAAGTATTCCGAAATCCCGAAGCTCACTCCTGAAATTATGCACGAATTCATTGAAAAGATTGTCGTACACGCCCCTGACAAGTCCAGCGGACACAGAACACAGCAGATTGATATTCATTTTCGTTTCAATGTTGCGGTTGCAACCGCTGTTGCTGACAGTATGGTTTACGACAGAAAAAGAAAGGCTGCGTAGGTTTTCCTACACAACCTTTCGGTTACATATTAAATACTTCTGTATGGGTGATCGGCTTTGCAGTTTACCGTTTTTTATTTCATTTGAAGCGGCACGCTTCAGAATTTTGCGATAAAACAATACTTTTTACCCTGCCGTTATTCTTTTTTCAGGATTAAAGCAATATTTTAAAAGGCAGGCACAGGGTGAAGCGGCACGCTTCAGAAGAGGGCGAATTCCTGTGACCAATAATAATATGTATCCTTGCCGATTTTAAGAGTTGATAAACCAAATCCTACACATTCAAAATCGGGATGCAGAATATTTGCACGGTGTGATTCGGAATTCATCCATGCTTCGAAGACTTCTTCAGGTGTTTTGAACATATTTCTGCCGTATGCTATGTTTTCGCCGACAGTCCTGTACTTTATTCCATTGTCTATAAATGCAGTATGGAAGCCTCTTCCGTCCTCTCTTGTGTGTGAATAATAAGAAGAAAGCTCATATGCTCTCTGTGTCGCAACCTCATGGACACGCGCGGAATACCACAGCTTGTTGAGGCCTGCATCCTCTCGTGCTTCATTGACAAGATTGAGCATTTTGACGTATATCTCATCATCATCGGATATAATACCGCCGCCGATATTTGTAAAAGGCGTTTTCGATGTTCCGCTGGTTTTTGCGGTTGTCTTCTTCGTGGTTTTCTTTGTTGTAACAGCCGTTGTTGTCTTTTTTGTTGTAGTTACAGGCGGTGCTGATGTAATAATCTGAATCTGTGTTTTATAGGTTATCTCCTCCGCAGGCGGAGTGGTTGTCTTTGAAGTAGTTTCCGCTGTTGTGGAAACCGAAGTCAGCGTCGGCTCGGAAGATGTTGTCGTGCTATCTGTAGTTTTTTCGGTTTCGGGAGGCGCAGCTGTTGTTGAGGTGGTGTCAATAAGAAGAATACCGCCTGCCCCTGATGTTTCTTCGTTGCTTCGAGTGGTTGTGCGGTCAAAAAACGAGGGAGTTGTTGTAAGAATTATGGTTTCTGTTTCAAACAACCGCTCATACAGATATTCTTCATCTGAAATAATTTCGGAAAATTCTTCATCTCCTGTCCCCGAAACAACAGTAGCACCGTCTAATATATCAGAGAACACAACAGGAATATGCTCCTGCCTGTTTACAAGACTGGCTGTAACAAGGATTGTTGCGGCAATAACACAGGCAGATAAGCCTATGGCGTAGCTGCGGAGAGTCTTTTTCTGACGCCTTGACCTGTTTTTCTTTCCCATTGCGTTCACCTCTTTTCCTTGGAAATAACAATTAATTATATCATTTCCTTGAAAAAAAGTCAATAAACCACGTTTTTGTGGATTAAATTATAAAGATAATTTAAATTATGCCGATAAAACTAACGAAAGGATTGATTTTATGAAAAAATTGTTATCTTTTATTTCATTAACAGCTGTTATTCTCAGTATCTCATCATGTGCAGAAGGTCAGAACGCACCCTCAACCGGCACTGTTGCTGTTGATGCAACAACTGCCGTTTCTGAGGGGAATGCGCCTGAAACTACTGCGGTTCTTACCGCTATTCATACATGGGCCCCCTTTGAAACCACAACAACTGCGACAAGCGCCGCATATACCGTAAGCGAAGGAATCGTATCGCAGACTACCAAGGGATATACCGAGCCTGCAAATCCCCTTACAACCTCGTCAACAACAAAAAGTCCTGTTGTAAGCGACGAAACAGGTATGTATGTTCCCGGATATGACCCCGGTATGCCTGACGCATGGATAGATATTCAGACAAGAGAAATTTACAGCGATACAAAGGAAATAAAAATTGCTGTAAACTGCTCACAGGAAAGCACTCTTGGCGGAGGCTTCAACCTCGAAAGAAAGAACGGAAATGACTGGGTATCGGTATTTTCCTGTAATGTTGACTGCCTCGGCACAGTTACGCCCGATGACCCGTTTATACTTACACTCACTCCCGACGAACTTGTTGCGGGAGATGATTACCGCATCAGTACAACCGTAAACGGCAAGAAAATCGAAACCTTCTTTGTTGTCGGACAGCGAAACACTCCTCTTAAGAGAGAAGATATCGAGCTTTATCTTGCGGATACAGACTGGCTCACAGTGGATAATCTCCATGACCTGACTATAAAATACACCTATGTAGGCAATGCGGAATATGCAGAGTATGGCTTCGGCTGTGAATATACGCTTGAAAAGCGAAATGATAAGGACGAATGGGAGGTTGTGCCCTTCTCGGAAAATGCAGCCTTTATCGAACTTGGCTATTTAATCGGTACAGAAAGCCCCAACCAGTCCACAACCGTTTATCTGAGCAACGATTTCTATGCTGAGCCTCTTACCGCAGGTACATACAGAATTGTAAAGCCTGTTGAGGATATAACCTACACTCTCCTTTTCAGAATCAACGAAAAATACAATTATGATCCTGAGCCAACGGAAAAGGATATTCATGTGTATATTGAAGAAGCGGAAAACGGTGTTGCAATCACTCCAAGTACAAGCAGCATTACTCTTGCCGTTGAATACATTGGAAGCGATGATTTTGTAAACTATGAGTTCGGCAGACCTGAAGCACTTGAAAAATACGAAAATGGCAAGTGGAGAGAAATTCCCTTTGCAGATGAAGTTATATGGAACGATGACGCTCTTATTGTAGGGCCCGGATACAGAAAGGCAACAGATTCCGTACTCTTCAGTCAATTCGGAGAACCGATAACAGCAGGAAAATACCGCGTAAAAAAGAATATTTCAGACACAAAGGATTTCTATGCGGAGTTTGAAGTCGTTGAAGAAGCACCCTTTAAAACAACAATCACCAACAGCGGCGGAGTTAAAACAGATTCTCCCCTTATAAAATTCGATATTGAATATGTCGGCGATCAGAAGGATTTTGAATATGAATTCCCGTTAAGCGACACAAATCAGTATGTTCAGAAATTTGAAAACGGAAAATGGAGCAGAATCCCTCTCAACGAAGAAGAATGCTATGACGAAGGAAGCTTAAAAATCACGCCGAAAAACAAGAAAATCAGCATAAATTACAATACAAATTTCTTGTCAGAGCCTTTAAAAGAAGGAAAATACAGAGTTGTACAGGAATGCAGTCAGGGCTTAAGTGTAAGTATCGAATTTGATGTAAAGAACGCTGACCTTTTCACCGTTGACTTTGTTGACGGTGTGCAGATGGAAATCACTACCGATGATAAATGGCTTGATGTTGAGGTTACCTACAACGGTAATGAAGAAGAATTCGAGTACGAATTCAATATGGCAGACTACTATATCGAAAAGCTTGAAGCAGACGGCAAATGGAAGCGCTTTTATTTCAATGACGAAGTTGCTTTCTGCGACGGAATTGACCTGATTTTACCCGACCAGCGCTCTTTCAAGCGCAGAATAGAGCTTAACGGCAGCTACACCGAGCCGATTACAGAGGGTACTTACAGGGCGGTCATCTGCTCCTATCAGGATGTTGACGCTGTATTTGAATTTGTAGTTGTTGAAGCCTTTGATAGTCACAAGAAATTTGACGACCTTGAAATTACCCTTGCAAACGACAAAATCGAAGAAAAGACAAAGTTCAAGGCGCTTACTGTTCAGTATGAATACACAGGTAACGACCCTGACGCCGATTTCTGGATTTATAACGATTTTGAAGTGCAGAAGCTGGACGAAGAAGGCAGATGGCAGCCTTATCCTTTCAGCAAAAAGGTAAAGTTCAGCGAGGATGTCATCAGAATGGACAGCAAGAACACCAGAGGCAGCGAAACTCTGCAGCTTAACGACGAGTATTTCAAAAAGCCTCTTACAGCAGGTAAGTACAGAATTGTAAAACCTATGTGCGACTGTACGAATAAGTACATCGAATTTCAGGTTACAAGCATAGGCACTCCTCAGGGCAGCGGAAGTATCACTCTTGCAATTAATGAAATTACTGAAAACAGCTTTGTATGCTCTCTCCCCTGGCCTTATCCTGCGGTTTATACTGTGGAAATAAAAAATACCGATATTCTTGACGAATACTGCGTAGGCGACAACATTGAAGTTGTCTATGGTAATATGTATCAGCAGAGTGAATGGGATTACCTCATTGTAGATGCGAAAATAAGCCAGAGCAGCTTTCAGCTTCAGGAAGACATGGACTACAAGCCTGTAATTTATCTCTATCCCGAAGAAAAGACGGATGTGTCCGTAAAGCTTGATTACAACGGCGAGCTTACTGTTACCTATCCCGAATACGGCGACGGCTGGAACGTTACAGCAATGCCTGACGGTACTCTTTATGATAAGGACGGAAATGAATATTCCTACCTTTTCTGGGAAGGAAAAAGTGACGTTCAGTACGATTTCAGCAAGGGGTTCTGTGTAAAGGGCGAGGATACTGCTGAATTCTTACGTGGTGCACTTTCAACCCTTGGCCTTACTCCCAGAGAATATAACGAATTCATTGTCTTCTGGCTGCCGTTCATGCAGGACAACAAATATAACGTAATTTCCTTCCAGTATGACTGCTACACGGATAATGCGGTACTTTCCGTAACGCCTGAGCCTGATACGGTTTTACGTGTATTTATGGCATTCTATGAAAGCGACGAATATGTTGATATTCCGAAGCAGGAGCTTACACCTACCGAAAGAAATGGCTTCACCGTAGTTGAATGGGGCGGTGCGAAGTCGTCACACAAATAATCAGTCATAAAAAAATACTCTGTGGCTATAATAGTCACAGAGTATTTTATTATACGGAGGATTTATGACCGACATTTTTGTTACAGGGAATAAAAAAGACACAGAAATGGAAGAGCTCATCAAGAACAGGCTTTCAAAAAGCTATACTGTCACTTATATAAGCCGTTCAGGCTTTTCAAAATCGGGAAGCGGTTATAATCTTATAGTGCTGGATTCCGATAAACCTGCAATAAATGTAAATGGCAGCATTTTACTTATGAAAGAAAACGGTACAGTGCCCGAAAATCTGCCGACAGACATAACAGCAATAATAAATGCCGATAACGAAAATCAATTGAAGGCTGTTCAGAAAAAAGGCATACGTACCGTAACCTGCGGCACAAGCACAACCGCAACCATATCCTTTTCGAGCGAAACCGAAGAAAGACTTACCATTTCATTGAACCGGGGCATAACCGCCCTTTCAGGCAAAGCCATAGAGCCGCTGGAATTCCCTCTTGAAAAGGAAATTTACAACCGTTATCCCCTTATGAGTTTTGCTGCGCTGAGGCTTCTGCTTGACGACTTTGACTCAGAACTGGGAAAGCTTATGTAACTATCTTTCAAACTCTTTTTTCAGCTTTTCCAGCGCTTTCTTTTCTATTCTTGACACATAGGAGCGGGAGATGTTCAACAGCTTCGCAACCTCACGCTGCGCCAGAGGGCGTGATACTGTTCCATCCTCGCATACAAGACCGTATCTCTTGGAAATTATCAGTCTTTCCCTGTCATCAAGAACCGTATTGATAAGCTTATAGAGCTTCTCCATATTTATACGCAGGTCCACCTCATCATCAACGCATACATCATCCTTGAAAATATCCGCTATTGTCAGTTCATTTCCGTTTTTATCCGTATCAATAGGCTCATTCATATAAACCTCATTACTCTTATGCTTGTTTTTACGGAAATGCATTTTTATCTGATTGCGTATGCAGGTGCTTGCATAGGTTGAAAAGCTTATGGCCTTTTCAGGGTCAAAGGTTTCCGCAGCACGTATAAGCCCGATTGTGCCTATGGAAATCAAGTCCTCCTGCTCCCTGGAATCACTGTAATGTTTGTTTACAATAAATACAACCAGCCTGAGATTATGTTCAACAAGTTCATTTCTTGCATTTACATCGCCCTCTGAGATTCTTTTTATGCATTCCTGCTCCTCCTTCTTTGTAAACTGCTTCGGAAAATATCCGCCGTCAAGATGCAGTGCAAAAAACAACAGATTCTGAAGCGCTGTTTCAAGTAATTCAAGCATAGATATGCCCCCTCTCATCTCTTACGATTTACTATATGAGAAAGGGCTTGAACACTATTACAGAAAAAAAACACCGCCGCATGGCAAGCCATGCGGCGGATAACTTTTATATCTTACTTGCTTAAGTTGGAAGCCTTGTAAGTTGTGTGGAGTAATTCGTGAGCCTTATGGCCGCCGATTTCGCCGAGGAATTCAGCGTATACTCTCTTGACGTCTTCACTTTCGTGGGACTTTCTTACTGTGTTCTTAGCATCGAGGTTGTAAAGAGCCTTTGCACGTTCTGCACGGATATCTGTGAAGTTACGTACATCAGCAGGAACGATAACCTGACCACCGCCGTTTACACAGCCGCCGGGACAAGCCATTACTTCGATGAACTGAACATCAACTTCGCCTGCCTTAACCTTTTCGAGGAGAGCCTTAGCGTTTGCAAGACCGGAAACAACAGCTACCTTAACTGTTGCGCCGCCTGCTGTGTATTCAGCAAACTTAACACCGTCAACACCACGAACTTCGGAGAATTCGATGGGGCTGTCGTTCTTTTCGCCTGTGAGCTTCCATACTGCTGTTCTGAGAGCAGCTTCCATAACACCGCCTGTTGCGCCGAAGATAACAGCTGCACCTGTACCGCTGCCGAAGGGGCTTTCAAACTGAGCGTCTTCGAGTTCAGCAAAACGGATACCAGCCTTGTTGATCATCTTAACAAGTTCACGTGTTGTAATGGAAATATCTACGTCAGCAACACCTGCTGCAGACTGATCATCTCTGCCGATTTCAAACTTCTTAGCTGTACAGGGCATTACGGATACGCTTACAATGTTCTTGGGGTCGATACCGTTCTTTTCAGCCCAGTATGTCTTGAGCATTGCACCTGTCATCTGCTGAGGAGACTTGCAGGAAGAGAGGTTAGGAATAAATTCGGGATAGTAAGCTTCGCAGTAACGGATCCAGCCGGGTGAGCAGGATGTAATCATAGGAAGCACGCCGCCCTTTGTAATTCTTTCGAGAAGCTCGTTGGATTCTTCGAGAATTGTAAGGTCAGCACCGAAGTTTGTATCAAATACGTGTGCGAAACCGAGCTTGAAGAGAGCTGCTGCAAGCTTGCCCTGTACATCTGTACCCATGGGGAAACCGAAAGCTTCACCAAGAGAAGCACGAACAGCGGGAGCTGTCTGTACAACAACTGTCTTTGTAGGATCAGCAAGAGCTGCCCATACCTTATCTGTATCGTCCTTTTCGCCGAGAGCGCCTGTAGGACATACAGCGATACACTGACCGCAGGATACACATGCTGTATCAGCAAGGTCCATTTCAAATGCGCAAGCGATAGAAGTAGCGAAACCACGGTTGTTTGCACCGATTACGCCGATACCCTGTGTCTTTTCACAAGCAGCAACACAACGACGGCAGTTAATGCACTTGTTGTTGTCTCTGTACATGTGAGCAGCACTTGTATCAATTTCATATTCGTTGATTGCACCGTCAAATGCGTTTTCGTCATCAACACCGAGTTCACGGCAGAGAGCCTGAAGTTCGCAGTTGCCGCTTCTGTCGCAGGAGAGGCACTTCTTGTTGTGGTTGGATAAAAGAAGCTGTAATGTTGTCTTTCTGCTTTCGAGAACAGCAGGAGAATGTGTGAGGATATTCTTGCCTTCATCGAACTTTGAAATAGGATATACACAAGACGCAACTAAGCTTCTGGCACCTGTCATTTCAACAACGCAGATACGGCATGCGCCGATAGCGTTGATTTCCTTGAGCCAGCATAATGTAGGAATTTTGATTCCGTTCATACGGCAGGCTTCAAGTATGGTTGTACCTTCTTCAACAGCATAGTCAACGCCGTTAATTTTAATATTAACCATAGTTAAATAATTCCTTTCTGTTACTTGCTATTAACCCTTGATAATAGCGCCAAACTTACACTTTTCTACACATGCACCGCACTTAACACACTTGTTTGTGTCGATTGCAAATGCTGCAAGCTTCTTGCCGGGAGCTATGTAATCTGTTCTTTCAATTGCATTTGCAGGACACTGCTTAGCACACATACCGCAACCGATACACTTGTCCTTGATAATGCTGAACTGAAGGAGGTCTGTACATACGCCTGCGGGACACTTCTTGTCCTGAACGTGTGCGATGTATTCGTCCTTGAAGTAACGTAATGTGGAGAGAACAGGGTTAGGAGCTGTCTGACCGAGACCGCAGAGAGAGTTGTTCTTGATGTAGTAGCAGAGCTTTTCGAGCTTGTCGATATCTTCCATTGTAGCCTTACCGGAAGTAATCTTTTCAAGCATTTCGTAAAGACGCTTTGTACCGATACGGCAGGGAGTACACTTACCGCAGGATTCATCAACTGTGAATTCGAGGAAGAACTTAGCGATATCTACCATACAGTTGTCTTCGTCCATAACGATAAGACCGCCGGAACCCATCATAGAACCGATAGCAATGAGGTTATCGTAGTCAATCGGAATATCAAGGTGTTCTGCAGGGATACAACCACCGGAAGGACCACCTGTCTGTGCAGCCTTGAACTGCTTGCCCTTAGGAATACCGCCGCCGATTTCGTATACAACTTCACGGAGTGTTGTACCCATAGGTACTTCAACGAGACCTGTGTTGTTGATCTTACCGCCGAGTGCGAATACCTTTGTACCCTTGGACTTTTCAGTACCCATGGATGCGAACCAGTCAGCACCCTTTAAGATAATCTGGGGAATATTTGCATATGTTTCAACGTTGTTAAGAACAGTAGGCTTGCCGTTGAGACCCTTTTCTGCAGGGAAAGGAGGACGAGGACGGGGTTCGCCTCTGTTACCTTCGATGGAAGCCATAAGAGCTGTTTCTTCACCACATACGAATGCACCCGCACCAAGACGGATGTCCATATCGAAGTCAAAA
>JAGALB010000022.1 GCA_017625405.1 Ruminiclostridium sp.
AGGCATTACTGAGGAAAACCCTTTTGTAAAAGGGCTTTTCCTCAGACTCCTTTCCGAAAACTTTTAATTTTAATTTAAGCCTGACAGGGTAATTTACCCTGTCAGGCTTAAATCATTATTAAAGTCTTTGGAAGGGGGTTTGGGGGATAACCTTTCTACAGAAAGGTGTCCCACGATAAATACTTATAAAGCTTCTATATGAGTACCGCTCTTAAATCACGCCTGTTTTTGTTTCAATTTACCGCATTAAAACAAAATTTTCGTTTTCTATTGAAATTCGGCTGATTTTGTGGTAAAATTAAACTGTATATTTATGTGTATTTTTATTTTTATATAAAAGGAGAGATATAATGAAAAAGATAATAGCTCTTATAACTCTTTGTGCGGTGCTTTTATCATCATGCAAAACCGAATATCCCGACAGAAAGACCACTGCTACAACCCCTGAGGTAACAGATGCAGAAACAGTCGGCACCGCAGAAACAACAACCGCAGCAGATGCGGCAGAGGAAAGCAATTCGGCAACCGAAAGCACAACTGCACAAACCACCGTTTCTTCCGCTGCTTCACAGGATATAGCGGCTGAAACTACAACAGCTTCAGAAGCTCAGAAACCTTCTTCTCCTGCGGCAGCATCGGGACTCTCCGCTTATGCCACCGAGTATGAAGGCAGGGAACAGACCTCAACATATAATTACGGCGAAGCCCTTCAGAAATCCATACTTTTCTATGATTTACAGCGTACGGGCGACCTTCCCGACGATTTCCGCTCCGACTGGAGAGGAGATTCCTGTCTTAATGATGGTGCGGATGCAGGACTTGATTTAAGCGGCGGTTTTCTTGACGCAGGCGATAATGTAAAGTTCAATCTCCCCATGTCGTACACCTGTACAATGCTTTCATGGTCGGTAATCGAAGATTATGATTCCTACAAGGAAAGCGGACAGCTTCCTTACATACTTGATAATATCCGCTGGGGCAACGATTATTTCATAAAGTGCCACCCCGAAGCCAATGTTTATTACTATCAGGTAGGCGACGGCGGTGCAGACCACGGCTTCTGGGGAAGTGCCGAAGTCGTTGAAGCTCATATGAAGCGTCCAAGCTACAAGGTTGATATGAATAACGGCGGTTCTACCGTTGCCGCAGGCACAGCCGCTTCCCTTGCTTCTGCTGCGGTTGTTTTCAAGGACAGCGATTCCGCATATTCGCAGGAGTGTCTTAAGCACGCAAAGGAACTGTTCAGCTACGCTGAAACAGTAAAGAGCGATTCGGGCTATACAGCCGCCAACGGCTTCTATACATCGAACAGCGGCTATAAGGATGAGCTTGCGTGGTCGGCATTCTGGCTCTATAAGGCGACAGGAGACAATGCTTATCTTCAGAAATCGAAGCAGTATCTTTCTGAAAGCAGCTGTGATTTCAAGTGGGCGCACTGCTGGGATGATGTATCCTACGGTACATCTGTTCTTCTCGCTATTGAAACGAAAGAGCAGGAATATAAGGACAGAGTTGACAAGCACATGAACTTCTGGCTGAATCAGGTTAAATACACACCCAAGGGTCTTGCATGGCTTGACCAGTGGGGAGCTCTCAGATATGCCACAACAACCGCATATCTTGCACTTGTGTATGCAGACAGCGATGTCTGCCCTGCGGACAAGAAGGAAACATACAGCAATTTCGGCAAAGCTCAGGTTGATTATGCTCTGGGCAGCTCAGGCAGAAGCTACGTTATAGGCTACGGTGAAAACAGCCCGAAGAATCCTCATCATCGTACAGCGCACGGTGCTTATTCAAATAATATCGGCGAGCCTGCCGAAACAAGACACACACTTTTCGGTGCGCTTGTGGGAGGTCCCGACAGTAATGACAGCTACACAGACGACAGAAACAATTACATAAACAACGAGGTTGCCTGTGACTATAATGCAGGCTTTACAGGAGCGCTTGCAAAGCTTTACAAAACCTACGGCGGCAAGACTCTGGTAAATTTCGGAGCAGTTGAAGGAAATACAGACGAAGAGCTTTATGCAGATGCTGCCGTAAATGTAAACGGACAGGATTTCATCGAAATCAAAGCTATGGTTTATAACAAGACCACAACTCCCGCCCGTGTGACTGACGACCTTAAGCTCTGTTATTTCTTTGATATTTCGGAAATAATCGCCGCAGGCGGCTCAGCTTCCGATTTACAGGTTACAACAAATTATATGCAGGGCGGCTCAGCCAGTGATGTAATGTGCTGGAACGAAGAAAAGAATCTTTACTATGTTGCAATTGACTTTACAGGTGTAAATATTTACCCCGGCAGTCAGGAAAGCTACAAGAAGGAAGTTCAGTTCAGAATCCGTAATACAAAAGGCGTCTGGGACAATTCCAACGACCCGTCTTATATGGATGTTGCCAGTGTTTCTTCGGGAACTCTCACAAAGGCGTATAACATGGCTTTATATGAGGGCAGCAGGCATGTTTTCGGTATGGAGCCAAATGAATCCAATACAGGCGTAAAGATTGAGTCTGTAAGCGGCAACGGCGGAAACAACCAGAACAACAATAATAATCAGAACAACCAGAACAATCAGAATAACAATCAGCAGGCACCGCCCTCTGCACCTGCAACAAACGTTTCCGACAAGGGTACGGTAAGTGTCGAGCTTTCACAGCAGGCAACACAGGGCAATAACAACACCATAAGCTTTACAATCAAGGTAAAGAATACAGGCAGCACAGGTATTGACTTAAGCAAGCTCACTATTGATTATCTGTTTACAAAGGACGGCAGCCAGGAGCTTGCATTCTGGTGTGATTATGCTGACATTTCGGGCAGCGGCTATCAGGCCTGTACCGATACCGTAAGCGGAAGCTTCGGCTCTGCAAGCGGAAATAACGCAGATACAAAATGTACCATGAAGAGCAGCGGCGTGCTTGCAGGCGGAGATACTCTTCAGATTCAGGCACGAATCACAAAATCCGACTGGTCGAATTTCGACCTCGGCAATGATTATTCTTCAGGTAAGGCTGAAAATATAAAGGTTACATACAACGGAAAGGAATTACAGTAATGAAAATAGCAGAAATGTTCGGAAAGGGAAAAACAATTCTTTCTTTTGAGGTTTTTCCTCCCAAGAAGACAAGCAGCATCGAAACGGTTTACAACACAATTGAGCAGCTTACGGATTTAAAGCCTGCCTATATCAGCGTAACCTACGGTGCAGGCGGAAATCTCGCAAACAATTCAACCTGTGAAATAGCTTCGGCAATCAAGAATAAGTACAATACCGAGGCTATGGCGCACGTTACCTGCGTAAACTGTACAAAGTCAGACCTTGAAACAATTCTCGGACGCTTCAACGAAGCAGGCATTGAAAATATCCTTGCCCTTCGTGGTGACATAAATCCCGATATTCCTCCGAAAACTGATTTCAGATATGCAAGCGAGCTTGTGACATTCATTAAGGAGCACGGCGATTTCGGAATTTCAGGAGCGTGCTATCCTGAAGTGCACGCAGAAGCTCCCGATATGATTACCGATATTCTCAATTTAAAGAAAAAGGTTGATGCAGGCGCCCAGACTCTTGTAACCCAGCTGTTTTTTGAAAACAGTGCATTCTATGATTTCCGTGACAAGGCGAGAATCGCAGGAATCAACGTTCCGATTTCCGCAGGTATCATGCCTGTGACAAACAAAAGCCAGATTGAACGTATGGTTACTATGTGCGGTGCAAGCCTGCCCCAGAAATTCACAAAGATGATACAGAAGTACGAGTTCAATCAGGAGGCGCTTGTCGATGCAGGTATCGCCTATGCTGCCGACCAGATTGTAGACCTTATTTCAAACGGTGTTGAGGGCATTCATCTCTATACAATGAATAACCCCTATGTTGCAAGAAAAATTACAGAAATAGTAGGAAAACTTCTCTGATGGATATAAGAACAGAAGCGCTGCGCTATCTCGGTTATAAGGGAACACCCGATGCGGGTACTCTCGGTCTGCTTGAACGTGCAGAGAATGCTTTTACGGAAATAAAGCCTGCTCATTGCCGGAAGGTTGCGGAAAAAGGCGACTGCGGAATGCTTTTAAAAGGAAATGATATTGAAAAGCATCTTGAAGGTTGTGACAGGATAATAATCTTTGCGGCAACCCTCGGGGCAGAGGCTGACCGGCTTATCCGCACGGCTGAAATTACGGATATGGCATATGCGGTGGTGCTGGATGCCTATGCCAGTGCATTCATTGAGGATTACTGCGACAGATGCCAGTCAGAGCTTCAGGAAAAGTTCGGGGGATTCTTTACATGGCGTTTCAGTCCCGGTTATGGTGATTATCCCATTTCTGCCCAGGCGGATTTCATCCGTTATTTATCGGCAGACAAGCAGATAGGACTTACCGCAACCGAAAGCCATATACTTATTCCACGTAAATCCGTAACAGCAGTGATAGGGATAAGCGAAAACCATCAGCATAAAGAAAAAGACGGTTGTGAAAGCTGTAATATGCGTGACAGATGCAATTTCAGAAAGGAAGGAAAAAGCTGTGGACATTAAAACACTTTTAAAGCGTGATTATATAATACTTGACGGTGGTTTCGGCACAGAAATGCAGAAAAGGGGCATGAAGCCCGGTGAAACCTCGGAAATTATGAATTTCAGAATGGAGGACGAGGTCTGTGCAGTTCTGCGTTCATATGTTGATGCAGGCTCTGATATTGTCAGCGCCAACACATTCGGTATCAACCGCTTTAAAATGAAGGATACAGGCTATACGGTTGAAGAAACGGTAAATAAGGCACTTGATATTGCTAAAAAAGCTGTAAGCGGCAGCGATACGCTTGTAGCGCTTGATATCGGACCTATCGGACAGCTTCTGGAGCCTACGGGAACTCTCGCCTTTGAGGAAGCTTACGATGTTTTTGCCGAAGTAATAAAAGCGGCAGGTAATAAGCCTGACCTCATTGTTATTGAAACTATGACCGACCTTTATGAAGTAAAGGCGGCACTTCTTGCAGCAAAGGAAAACTCCGACCTGCCTGTTTTCACCTATATGACTTTTGAAAAGAACGGCAGAACCTTTACAGGCTGTTCTCCCTCTGCAATGGCGGTTACACTTACAGCCCTCGGCGCTGACGCAATCGGCGTGAACTGCTCCCTTGCGCCTACCGAATTATACGAAACCGTAAGAGAAATTTCGGAATATACAAATCTTCCTCTTGTCGTAAAGGCCAATGCAGGTCTTCCTGACCCTGTAACAGGTGAATACAGCGTTTCCGCTCAGCAGTTTGCACAGGATTACAGATATTTCCGTGACACTCTCGGTGTAAAAATCTACGGCGGCTGCTGTGGTACATCACCTGAATATATCCGTGAAATAAAGAAGATTCTGTCTGAAAAAGCTCCTGTTAAATGTGAAGCATACAAGAAGCTTCCCTGTGTATGCAGCTACGCAAAAACCGTTGATGTAACAAATCCCGGAATTGTCGGCGAGCGTATCAATCCCACAGGTAAGAAGCTTTTCAAGGAAGCTCTCAGAAATAACGATATAAACTATATTTTAAATCAGGCGCTTGAACAGATAAACGCAGGCGCAGATATACTTGATGTAAACGTAGGTCTGCCCGAAATCGACGAAAAGGAAATGATGGTGCGTGTGGTAAAGGCACTTCAGGGTATTACTGATGTTCCTTTGCAGATTGACAGCACCAAGCCCGAAGTAATCGAAGCAGCACTTCGCATCTATAACGGTAAGGCCATTGTAAATTCCGTAAACGGCGAGGACGAGAGCCTTGACACAATTCTTCCCCTGGTAAAGAAATACGGCGCTTCGGTTGTAGGACTTACACTTGACAGTAAGGGTATTCCCGAAACTGTACAGGGCCGCCTTGCTATTGCCGAAAAAATTGTAAAGCGTGCTGAATACTATGGTATAAGCCGTGATGATATATATATTGACTGTCTTACTCTTACAGTAAGCACCGACCAGAACTCGGCAAGAACAACTCTTGCTTCCCTTGCAGCTGTCAAGGCGGAGCTGAATGTCAGAACGATTCTGGGCGTTTCCAATATCTCTTTCGGACTTCCCAACCGTGAGCTTCTCAACAGCACATTCCTCTCAATGGCGCTTCAGAGCGGTCTTGACCTTGCAATTATTAATCCCAACGCTTCCTCTATGTCAGGTGCGGTATTCGCCTTCCGTGCCCTTAACGGCTTTGACCTGAATTCTTCTGAATTTATCTCCCGTTACAGCGGTGAACAAGCTGCAAAGCCCGTAATGGCAAAATCCGAAATGACGCTTGCCTATGCAATCGAAAAGGGACTTCGTGATGAAGCGGCGGCTCTTACAGAAAAGCAGCTTGAAACCGAAGATTCCATGAATATTATCAACAATTGTCTTATCCCTGCTCTTGACCGTGCAGGCGCAGATTTTGAAAAGGGCAGAATCTTCTTACCTCAGCTTATTCTTTCCGCAAATGCCGCACAGGGTTGTTTTGCGGTTATTAAATCAAAAATGGAAAACGGCACAGAGCAGATTTCCAGGGGTAAGGTTGTGCTTGCAACTGTAAAGGGCGATATTCATGACATCGGCAAGAATATCGTAAAGACACTGCTTGAAAATTACGGCTATACTGTTATAGATTTAGGTAAGGATGTCGCTCCCGAAGCGGTTGTTGAAACGGCAGTGAAGCACGAAGCAAAGCTTGTGGGCTTAAGTGCTCTTATGACAACAACCCTCGGCGCAATGGAAGATACCATAAAGCTTATCAGAGAAAAGAATGTTGGCTGCAGAATCGTAGTCGGCGGCGCAGTTCTGACAGCTGATTATGCTGAAAAAATCGGTGCCGATTTCTACGCAAAGGATGCAAAGGAAACGGTAGATATTGCGAAGAAGGTTTATGGGTGATAATATGGAAATCTCAAAATCCCATATTGACAGCGGCAACAGCTTTGACTGGGGACGCACTTCTGCGGATTATGCCCTTTACCGTGATATTTACCCCGAAATCTTCTATCAGAAAATTGCTGACAGGGGACTATGCATAAAGGGTCAGAAAATACTTGACCTGGGCACGGGGACAGGCGTTCTTCCCCGCAATATGTACCACTACGGCGGAGAATGGCTGGGTACGGATATATCGGAAAATCAGATTGAACAGGCGAAAATCCTTGCTGAAAAATCAGGTATGGATATAAAATTTGAAGCGGTTTCCGCTGAAAATGTAAATGCACCCGATAATACATATGATGTAATTACAGCCTGCCAGTGCTTCTGGTATTTTGACCACAAAATCGTGATGCCTGAGCTTAAAAGAATGCTGAAGCCTGACGGAAGACTGCTTCTTCTGTATATGGCGTGGCTGCCCTTTGAAGACAGAATAGCAGGGGAAAGCGAAAAGCTTGTGCTTAAGTACAGTCCTAAGTGGAACGGTGCCGGGGAAACCCGTCATCCCATATGGCTTCCTGATGAAAAGTCCGTCTTTGACAATTTTGAAATTGTTTATCATGAAGAATATGACCTTAAAGTGCCCTTTACACGTGAAAGCTGGAACGGCAGAATGAAAGCATGTCGCGGTGTCGGTGCAAGCCTTTCTCCTGAGAAAGTAGCTCAGTGGGAAAAGGAACACAAGGCATTGCTGGAACAGATTGCCCCGGAGAGCTTTGAAATTCTTCATTATGCGGCAATAATGGAGCTTAGACCGAGAAAGGATTAATTATGGGCGTTTTTAACAGAACAGCGATGATTTCGCTTCTTGATCAGGTTGTTTTTCAGGGAGAAAAATATCAGTACCCTGTGTACGGCGTAATAAAGAACACAAGCTTCTTTGCAACCGCATATAATCAGCATCGTGGCTGTTATCTTGCAATTTCCGAATTCCGCCGTCTGCTGTTTGTAGAATGCAATGCACTTACAGGTGCGCCTATACGCATGGGCGCTCTCGTGTTTGAAGACCTTGTTTCATCAAAAATTAAGAAAGCTTCATTCGGCCAGTACAAGATAGTTCTTGAATTCATGGTTGACGGTAAAAAGAAGAAGTTTACTTTCCGTATTGCGAAAAAGGTATATGGAACTGATTTTGATGAACAGGAATATAACTGTGAAGGTATTGTTTCCGAGCTGAAAAAGATCTGCAGCAATCGTAAATAACAAAAAGTGCAGGGCAATCGCCCTGCACTTTTTATGTTAAATTTTCTTGAATACCCTTGCGTTATTTGCGCTTACAGGAACACCCTGAGACAGGTCAAACCTTTCACCTGTGAGAATGTCTTCGTACATTCCGCCCATGTTTACATTGAATGTAACATCTGCGCCTGCGTTTATCATAGCTACAACGGCTTCTCCGTCACATTCCCTTGCGAATGCATAGAAATGATTCTGAAGCTGAAGCTGTCTGTATGAGCCGTAACAGAGTGCCTTGCTTTCTGTGTGGAATTTTGCAAGCTTTGAAATGAAATCTGTAAGCTCAGTGTTTTCCTGCGCGGTGTAGGGAACACGTAAGCCGTCATCGCCATCCTTCTTGTCAGCCATCCAGCCGTATTCGCTGCCGTAGTAAACCGAAGGGATACCGGGCATTGTAAAGAGCAGCGCATAAATTGGCTTTAAATGCTCCTTATTTTTCAGAATTGTAGCAATTCTGCTTACATCGTGGTTATCAAGGAAACAGTAAAGGTGCTTGCCTCTGTAAATGCACCAGTGCTCGCTGCCGAACTGTCTGTTCATTGAATATGCAATTTCAAACATATTCATATCGTTAAAGCTGGAATAAAGCCCCTTGTAGCATTCGTAGTTTGTAACGCTGTCCAGCATATCGGGGTTTGCCCATTTGTTGTAATCACCGTGGAGCGTTTCGCCCATAAGCCAGAAATCCTCACGGATGCCCTTGCAGTGACGGCGCAGCTCCTTTAAAAAGTTTTCGTCAAGACAGTATGCAACATCAAGTCTGAGTCCGTCGATTCCGAACTCATTAACCCAGCCCGAAATGCAGTCCTTCAGATGATTTCTTACATCGGGGTTGTAAAGGTTCAGCTTTACAAGATCGTAGTAGCCTTCCCAGCCTTCGTAGTAGAATCCGTCATTGTAGTTTGAATTTCCGTCACGCAGATGGAACCAGTCCTTGTACTGACTGTCCCAGCGCTTTTCACGCACATCCCTGAATGCCCAGAAATCACGTCCCACATGATTGAAAACACCGTCTACAATTACTTTTATGCCGTTTTCGTGAAGTGCATCGCAGACTTCCTTGAAATCTGCATTTGTACCAAGTCTGCGGTCGATGATTCTGTAATCAACCGTATCATAACCATGCCTTACGGATTCAAAGACAGGACCGAAATAAACTGCGTTGAAACCCATACTCTTGATCTGAGGAATCTGTTTTATGACATCCTTTATTTTCCCGGTAGGCTCGCTGACATAATCGTTAGGCTGAAGCTGACCGCAGTAGCCTAAGGGGTAGATGTGATAGAAACAGGCTTTATTGTACCAATCCATTTGTAAAGAATACCTTTCAGTTATTTATATTTTTAAGTGCTTTGAGAACAGCCTGTGCAGATTTCTCATCAGCTTCGATGAAGTTGACAGGCTCGTTTATGTATTCCAGATAATGTGAATCCGAATTTGTAATCATCTTACAATTTCTGAAGTACGGGTGCTTTTCGCAAATTTCGTCACGATAGCCTATGTGCTTCATTTCAAAGCAGGTGAAACGGCTTTCCTCAGGAACAGCACCCAGGTTTGCCAGCAGGCTGTTGGCCTTCTTTTCTACGTGTGCGGGAATCATGATTCCGCCGTATTCTTCCGTAAGCCCGTGAACAAACTCGAAGCCTATCTGAGTGGCGTTGATAAGGAGTGTATCTTCTTTTCCGATAATGTTGTCATCCTCGTCAACAATAAGCTGTTCACCGAAAATTTCGGGAACATTCTGAATATCCAGATATTGCGTACGGACATAGCTGCCGAAGTCCATAGCTTTTTCAAGTCTGTCAAATAGACACAGAATATGGACTTCTTCCTCTGTTGTAAGCTCCATGCCGAAAAGTGCAGTAATCCCGTATGCTTCCGCAAGCTTTGCTACGGCAGGGCAGTTAAGGCAGGAGCAGTGATCCGTTACAGCAATTACATCCAGGCCTTTCAGCGCAGCCATACCGACAATGTTTGACGGCAGCATATCGTTGTCTCCGCAGGGGGACAGGCATGAATGTATATGAAGATCGTAACTCAGCTTCATTGCATTTCCTTGTAAAGCATGAGAGCAGCATCAAAAACCGGCATATCGGTGCGGTATACGGTAACGTTCTGCTGCTGCGCCTTCTGTGTGGCAACTTCGTCAAGCTCAGCGCCTTCGCAGAGAACTATACAAGCGCAGTCGGCAAGTACGGAAACAGCAATTGTATTTACATTACCCATAACCGTAAACCATGCACATCCGCTGCTTGCCTTGCTCATGGCAAAGCTGAGCAGGTCACAGGCAAATGGCTTTGTTATTTCGGTATCGCCGTTTCCTCCGTCATTTACGGTTGCAAATAAATTTTTAGCAGTAAGTTCACTGATTTTCATAAGCGTTATCCTCTTTTTAAATTAATCATCATCGTCAATGTCGTCTGAAATAAGACTGATATATTTTCTGAGAACGAAGATACAATCCTTTTCGGATGCTTCGCCTCTTACAATGTCTTCTGCAAGAGTCTTGCAGGTAGGAGCACCACAGGAGCCGCAATCCAGACCCGGAAGCTTGACGCAGAGGTCTTCAACCTGCTGCATTTTATCGAAGCTTTCCGCAAAGGTTTTTCCGAGCTTGAACACAGGCTTGAATTCGATAGGCTTCTGGAAAAATGCGTTGTCCAGATATTTGCCGTTCATGTGGTTGCGTGCCACAGGAAGGTATTTGCACAGCTTCTTGAGCTTGGCCTGTGCAACATAAGGGTTTTCAACGGTAAGAACGCCGCCGACACAGCCGCCGCTGCATGCATCAAGCTCAATGAAATCGAGATCTGTGAATTTCTGGTCCTCAAGATCTTCAAGAACTCTTATTACGTTTTCTATTCCGTCTGCGGCAAGGTAGCTGTCGGTAAGCAGACCGCCTGCTTCGCCGCCGCTGTTGCCCCAGCCCACGCCGATTCTTCCTGAACGCACATGGTCAACCTCAAGGTCATCATCATAGCTCATATGCGGGAGAAGCTTCGGGTATACGTCCTTTATTGCAACAACCGCATCTACCTCGGAGGTGTCGTTTCCTATTACGTCCTTGCAGGCCGCAACCTTTGCGGGACAGGGTGAAATAAAGATGATTCCGATTTTTTCCGAGGGAAGTCCTGTTTTTTCCATAGCACGCTTTCTTGCGATTGCGGCTGCAATATCAACCGGAGCATTGAAAGGGAAGAGATGCGGAATAAGATTGGGGAAGCGTACACGTATAAGCCTTACAACAGTAGGGCAGGCAGTGCTTATAAATGGTTTGTCCTGTTCATGCTCGGCAATATAGCGTCTTGACATTTCGGAAACCATTTCCGCTGCGGCGCTTACCTCATAAACATCATCAAAGCCCATTTTGATAAGAGCTCTCAGTATGATGTTGGCGTCGTCGATATTGTTGAACTGACCGTAAAGAGACGGAGCGGGAAGTGCTACTGTATATTCGTAATTCTTCAGTACATCCAGACTGTCATATGTGGCCTGTTTTGCATGGTGCGGGCATATTCTTATACATTCGCCGCAGTCTATGCAGAATTCCTTTTTTATAACTGCTTTTCCGTTATGTACACGTATGGCCTGGGTAGGACACCGCTTGATGCAGTTGATACAACCCTTGCACAATGAGCTGTCAAGATGAACCGAATGGTAAAATTCTTCCATTGTAATTCACCTCCGTAGTGGTTACTGTATGTATACTTTCATTGTTACCGTGGTACCCACACCGATTTCAGTCTGGATATCCATTTCGTCGCTGTATTTTTTCATATTGGGCAGACCCATACCTGCGCCGAAGCCCAGGGTGCGGATATTATCAGGTGCAGTAGAGAAACCTGCCTGCATAGCCTGTTCGATATTCTTGATACCGGGGCCCTTGTCCGCAAGTACCATAGTTATGCAGTCCTTGCTTATTTCTACGGTAATTGTTCCGCCGTTTGCGTGGATAACCATGTTGATTTCTCCCTCATACATGGAAATTGCCACTTTTCTGATGGCATCAGGTGGGACATTCATCATTTTGAGCTTGCTCTTTACGTTGCTGGAGGCTTCGCCTGCTCTTGTGAAATCATCGTCGCTTACCTGATAGGTGAGCTTTATTGAATTACTCATTTCAGGTCACCTCCACGAAGCCCTTTGTCGTAAAGAAGACCGCAGGCATTGAACATACGGTGCTTTGTTGAAAGCAGGGGAATACCTCTTTCCCTTGCAAGTTCGAGCATACCTTCGTCGGGAATTTTGCCACGCACGAAGACGATGCAGATTATATCCATCATTTCTGCTGTTCTTACCACCTGGGGGTTGCAGAGTCCTGTAAGAAGAACGGACTGGTTCTTTACATAAGCCAGTACGTCGCTCATCATGTCGGAACCGCAGGCTGTATGAACCTCGTGTGTAATATTTTCCTCGCAGCATAAAACCTCTGCATGAAGAATTTCGCTGATATCCTTGATAGTCATAAAATCATCCTTTCGGCAAAACAATGGTTTGTCTTTTACAGATAATTCAATTATATCATAAGCTGAAAGTTATGTAAAGCTGAAAAAAAGGAGCTTTTTTTGTGCAAAACAGCTAAATGGCAGTTATCAGGTGGCGTTAGTAATAATTAACATAAATTCAGGAAGAAAAAACAGGCATATAGTGATTTTGTTGAAAATTGACAAAAAAAAGACAATATTTTAGTATGATATAACGAGTAGCTTTTTATATAAGATTGTGATATAATTAACTTATATACCGCGCGTGTAATATTGTATATCCGGCGGTTCAATTATAAGGAGGTTCTATTAATGGGTTCCACAAAAAAAACAACCGTGCCTTTTAATGGTACTGCCGAGCAGGAACAGGCTCTCCGCAGTATGATTAACGAGCACAAAGACCAGAATGGCGCTCTTATGCCTATTCTTCAGAAGGCACAGGATATCTACGGCTATCTTCCTATCGAAGTACAGTCTATGATTTCTGAGCAGACAGGCGTTCCCATGGAGAAGATCTATGGCGTTGCGACTTTCTATTCACAGTTCTCCCTTTATCCTAAGGGTAAGTACAAGATTTCTGTCTGTCTTGGTACAGCCTGCTATGTAAAGGGCTCCGGCGACATTCAGAAGAAGCTTATGGAAAAGCTTGGTATTGCTGAAGGCGAATGCACACCTGACGGAAAGTTCTCTCTCGAACCCTGCCGTTGTATCGGTGCCTGCGGTCTTGCTCCCGTAATCACAATCAATGATGATGTTTACGGTAAGCTTGTAGTAAGCGATATTGACGACATTTTAGCTAAGTACGCTGACTGATATGCTCCCTGAAATTTCTTTGAATATACTCGATGTTGCGCAGAATTCAATTTCTGCAGGTGCAGCATTGACTGAAATCACTGTTGATATTGACAGTGTTTCCGATACACTTACCGTCTGTATAAATGACGATGGCTGCGGCATGACTGAAGAACAGTTGCTTGCTGTTACCGATCCGTTTTACACAACCCGTAAAACAAGAAAAATCGGTCTTGGCGTTCCGTTTTTCAAGACTGCAGCTGAAAATACCGGTGGAAGTTTTGAAATTGCGTCCGAAGTGGGTGTCGGTACGAAGGTAAAGGCTGTTTTCGGTCTTTCCCATATTGACAGAATGCCTCTCGGCGACATGGTTTTCACAATACATACACTGGTTACTCTTAACAGCAGTATTGATTTTCTCTATCGTTATACTGTTGACGGTAAAAGCTTTACACTTGATACAAGGCAATTCAGAGAAATACTGGGCGATGTTCCGTTCAATGTTCCGGAGGTTTCCGAGTATATAAAATCATATCTCATTGAAAATTCCGAAGAAGTGAACGGCGGCAGGTCATTTTGAAAATCATTCATGAAAGGAATGTAATAACTTATGAAAACTCTTGAAGAATTAATGGCAATCCGCAACAAGATGCAGGGGCAGGTTAACCTCAGAGCTGAAGACGGTTCTGCTGTAAGAGTTGTTGTTGGTATGGCTACATGCGGTATCGCAGCAGGCGCAAGACCTGTTCTCAACGCTTTTGCTGAAGGCGTTCAGGAAAAGGGTCTCAAGGATGTTATGGTAACACAGACAGGCTGTATCGGCCTTTGTCAGTATGAACCCATCGTTGAAGTAATCGAACCCGGCAAGGAAAAGGTTACATATATAAAGATGACAGCTGAAAAGGTTGCTGAAGTTATTGAACAGCACCTCATCGGCGGTGACGTTGTTAAAAAGTACACCATCAGTACCGAATTAAAGTAAAATTGAAAGGAAATTTCTAATATGTATCGTTCACAAGTTTTAATTTGCGGTGGTACAGGCTGTACTTCCTCAGGCAGCATGAAGATTGCTGATAAGCTTGAAGAAGAAATCAAGAAGAACGGTCTGGCTGATGAAGTAAAGGTCGTAAGAACAGGTTGCTTCGGTCTTTGCGCACTCGGTCCCATCATGATTGTATATCCCGAGGGAACATTCTATTCAATGGTTAAGATTGATGATATTCCCGAAATTGTTGAAGAACACCTTCTCAAGGGTCGTGTAGTAACACGTCTTGTATATGATGAAACTGTTGCTGCTGATGAAATCAAGTCTCTTAACGAAACAAACTTCTACAAGAAGCAGAAGCGTGTAGCTTTAAGAAACTGTGGTGTTATCAACCCTGAAAATATTGAAGAATATATCGCAGTAGACGGCTATCAGGCTCTCTACAAGGTTCTCAAGGAAATGACTCCCGATGACGTTATCAAGACAATCCTTGATTCCGGTCTCCGTGGTCGTGGCGGCGGCGGCTTCCCCACAGGTAAGAAGTGGCAGCTTGCTAAGGATCTTGTCAAGGACGCTGATCAGAAGTATGTATGCTGTAACGCCGACGAAGGTGACCCCGGTGCATTTATGGACCGTTCAGTTCTCGAAGGTGACCCCCACGTATTAATCGAAGCTATGGCTATTGCAGGTTACGCTATCGGTGCTACACAGGGTTATGTTTACGTACGTGCTGAATATCCTATCGCTGTAAACCGTCTCCAGATCGCTATCAACCAGGCAAGAGAAGTAGGACTTCTCGGTAAGAACATTTTCGACAGCGGTTTTGACTTCGATATGGACATCCGTCTTGGTGCGGGTGCATTCGTATGTGGCGAAGAAACAGCACTTATGAACTCTATCGAAGGTAAACGTGGCGAACCGCGTCCGCGTCCTCCGTTCCCGGCAGTTAAAGGTTTGTTTGCAAAACCGACACTTCTTAACAACG
>JAGALB010000005.1 GCA_017625405.1 Ruminiclostridium sp.
GCGCCCCGAAATTATCTGCTCCGACATCAGAAAAACAATAACGGCGGGTACAGTTATGTACCCGCCTTAAACTTTGCTGTGTGTTATAAAGGCGGCTCGCCTCATATAAACATAGTCGGTTTTCCCATACACTTGAAAATAAGCTCAAGAATCACAACTGTCACAGGCTGATGGAGAATATAGATTAAAAGAGCATGTCTGCCGATAAATGCAAGACCCGAAAATCTTGTCATATACATACCCTTTGCGGCTCTGCCTGACCTGAACAGAACACCCAGGGATGTACCTGACATAAATAAAAGGAAATTAGGCAGAAGAGGGAAATAATCAAGACATGAAAAGCTTGCAGAGGGGAAACCGAGAGGGAATAAAAGCTCCGCACCGTAAAGAGAAGATGGAAGATCTATTCTGAACAGCCAGTTGAAGCCAATATAGCCCTTCGGCACATTTAAAGTCAGAATATACAGAAGCCCGAATACTATCATTCCGATTATCCAGGGTATACGGCTTGTATATTTTCCGATAAAGCCGTAAATCATCATGGAAATTCCAAGAAAATGAAGCACTCCGAAATATATAGGGGCATGTGGTGTTATAAATGCGGTTGCGAATGTGAAAGCCATTCCTACAAAAAAGCAGGTTACGCCACGCTTGAAATTATTTTTTGAATAATTTGCCGCAATACCTGAAACGAAAATAAATGTTCCTGCAATGAGAGGCTGCCACCAGTCGCTTAAAATTGTGTCAACCAGCGCTCCCATATTTACCCCGTAGAAATAAACAAGGTCAAAATAAAGATGATATATTACCATGGAAATTACCGCAAGTCCACGGGTTTCATCCACAATTCCTACTCTTTTCATAAAATCTCCTTACCATTCGTTGTGAGCTGCGGCATAGCCTGTGGAAAAGGCAATCTGCAGGTTGAATCCGCCTGTAAAGCCTGCAACATCAATGATTTCTCCTGCAAAATGCAGACCGTTTATCAGCTTGGATTCCATTGTTTTCGGATTTATTTCTTTGACACAGATGCCGCCGTCGGTGATTATTGCCTCGGAAATGGGACGGTAGCCTGTAACCGTCAGAGAAAAATTCTTTACAGTGCGGACAAGTGCGTTTCTTTCCTCTTTTGTGACGCTGTTGCACTGTTTTTCAGGGTCAATACCGCACTTTTCAAGCAGTGGAAGTATGATTTTTTCAGGAAGAAGCTTACGCAGAGCATTGTCAAGCTGCATATTCTTTCTTTCCAGAAAATCACGCTGAACACGGCCGTCCAGCTGCTCTTCAGACAACGCAGGCTTTAAATCTATAAATAATGTATACTTGTTTTCTTCAACATCCTCCATGCGTGAGCTTGCGCTGAGCACCAGAGGTCCGGAAACTCCGAAATGCGTGAACAGCATTTCTCCCATTTCCTTGAAAATAACCTTGTTTTTCACATTGTCACGAACCGAGAGCGTCGCATTCTTCAGGCTGAGCCCCATCATCTGTGCACAGTCTTCGGCCGTTTCCAGAGGCACAAGGGATGGCTTCAGCGGCGTAACGGTGTGTCCAAGCTTTTCCGCCATTCTGTAGCCGTCGCCTGTTGAACCTGTAACAGGGTAGGACATTCCGCCTGTGGCAAGAATTACCTTAGGTGCAGCGAAAAAGCCTTTATCGGTTTTAACGCCTGTCACAAAGCCGTCCTCGGCTGTGATTTCCTTTGCTTTTGCACGTATCAGGGAAACGCCCTCACGCTTCATTCTGAAAAAAAGGGCATCCACTATATCATAAGCCTTGTCTGAAACGGGGAAAACACGGTTGCCACGTTCAGTTTTCAGCGGCACGCCTTCCTTTTCAAAAAAGTCCATTACATCCGCAGGGGAAAGCATGGACAATGCGCTGTAAAGAAAACGTGGGTTGCGTGGTACGTTTTTCATGACGGTATCAGCATCGCAGTTGTTGGTGACATTGCAGCGACCCTTGCCTGTTATGGCAAGCTTTCTGCCCACCTTTTCGTTAGGCTCTATTACTGCTGTTCTGTATCCTTCGGAAGCGGAGGTTATTGCCGCAAACATTCCTGCCGCACCTGCTCCGATTATTATACAATCAAAGTTATTTTCCATTTATTTTACCTTTCGGGAACTTTTTCGTATCAGGAATATTATACCATTGTATCAGTCAAAAATCAAGCGTTATAAAAAGCAGTAAAATTTTGCAGGATTTTAAAAAAAGACTTGCATTTTTATTACCGTTGTAGTATAATAAACCGTAGTAATGCAATAAAGAAAACAGGAGGATAAGAAGATGCATAATAATCTTCTTGCGGATATTGAAAGCCGTATTCCCGAATTTTCCAAAAGCCAGCGTTATCTGGCAGATTTTATCATAAATCACTACGAAAAGGCATCCTTTATGACTGCCGCAAAGCTCGGTGCAGCGGTTAATGTAAGCGAAAGTACGGTTGTACGTTTTGCTATTGAAATGGGCTTTGAGGGTTATCCCGAAATGCAGAAGGCGCTTCAGAATTACAGCAAGAACCGCCTTACAACCTTACAGCGTCTGGACATTGCCAGCGACAGACTTGCAGGCGAGAATCTCATCAAGAACGTGCTGACACAGGATATGGACCGTATACGCACTACCCTTGAAAATATTTCCGAGGAGAGCTTCAACCGTGCGGTAGACAAGATTGTTTTGGCAGATAAGATATATATTTTCGGTGCAATGAGCAGCGATATTCTTTCACGCTTCCTGCATAATTATCTCAGCCTTGCATTTGAAAATGTAATTTATGTCAGCCCAATCAATTCCAGCGGCATTTTAAAGAGCCTTATCCGTATCGGTGAAAAGGATGTTATGATTTCACTGTCTTTCCCCCGATATTCAAAGAATACAATTACCGCTACCGCCTATGCAAAAAAACAGGGTGCGGATATTATTGCCATTACTGACAGTATGACCTCTCCCCTTGCCGAATATGCAGATGAGCTGCTTCTTGCAAAAAGCGATATGGTGAGCTTCGCAGACAGCCTTGTAGCGCCTTTAAGCCTTATAAACGCACTTCTCGTGGCAGTAGGCATGCGCTGCCGCCCCCAGCTGGATACAACCCTGGTGGCGCTGGAAAACCTCTGGGCAGAAAACGAAGCCTTCAAGAAGGATGACGAGTAATAAAGCCTGAACATATGAGGGCGCTTGTATAGAAGTTTTTTACGTATTATTGAGGAAAACCCTTTTGTAAAAGGGTTATTCCTCAAACTCCTTTCCTAAAACTTCAAATATTAATTACAGCCTGACAGGGTAAACCTGTCAGGCTGTAATTGATATTGAAAGTCTTTGGAAGGGGGTACGGGGGATAACCTTTCTTCAGAAAGGTTTCCACCGATAAATACATATAAAGCTTCCATCTGAGCGCCCTCATATGTTCAGGCTTTATTATTGTCAGCGGATATATGGGGTGGATTGGCTTTTACGGTAATGACTGCCTTGGTAAGCGTAGAAATTATTTCGGAGCGATGCTCTGCGGCGATTCTGTTCACCTCGTCAGCATCACTTTTACGCTTAACCTTTACAATAACAGGCGGATAGCGCTTCATTACTTCCAGGCTCACCGCTGCGGCACATTTTTCGCAGGTGCAGCAGTGAAAACGTTCCATAACCGTGCCCAGCTGCTCATTTAAAAGCAGGAAAACCACGTTAACCAGCTGAGTGCCGGGGGCTGTTTTCTGAAAAATTACGGGTATATCCTCGGTTTCGGGGATGCGGAGAAGCGGGTTTGCAGTTTCAGCCTGCTCGCCGCCGATGAGATTCAGGATTTTATCGGTTTTTGCGCTCCTCATTCTTCATCGGGCCTCCGCTGTTTTCTGGGTCTGCCACGGCCGAGTTTCTTTTCGGTTGTCTTCGGCTTTTCAAGTCCCAGAACCTCATAAGTGAGATTCATATACTCCTTTGCCGCCTTGGAGCGGGGTGCGTATTCGTAGATTGTCTTTGCATGGGCGGGAGCTTCCGCAAGGATTACACTGCCTGAAATCTTCTGCTCGAAAACGTCGGTATCAAGCTGCTCTGCAATGATATTTGCAAGCTCCTCAACTTCCTTTGTGAGAATAAGACGGGGATTGTACTTATTCAGGAGAATGCCCTTTATTTCAAGGGACTTGTTGTAGTACTTCTTTACCGCAAAAATAGTTTCTTTCAGCTGTGCAATGCCCTGTAATGACAGAATTTCCGCAATCATGGGGATAATGAGGAAATTTGCCGCATTGTACGCATTTATAGTAAGAATCGACAGTGCAGGAGGGGTGTCGATTATAACATAATCATATCCGCCTGCAATAGTTGCAAGATGCTCCTTGAGTATGTATTCTCTGCCTACGGAAGTAAGCTCCAGCTCAACGCCCGAAAGCATGATGTTGGCAGGGATGACGTCACAGCAGCTGCAGTGGCGCACTGTGTCATATATATCTGCATTGCCCTTGAAAACATCGTAAATTGTATATCCGTCATCGGCATCTGCACCCAGACTGAAGCTGAAATTTCCCTGAGGGTCAAGGTCTATGGCAAGCACCTTTTTACCGAGAGCAGCCAGACAGCCGCAAAGGGAAGCACAGGTGGTCGTTTTGCCGACGCCGCCCTTCTGATTTGTAACAGCAATAACCTTAGCCATTTTTTCCTCCGTTTATCTTTTTAAAAAGTCACCGCCGCACATAAATTATGTGCGGCGGGTGTTGTTGTTAAGCTGTGATTAAAGTGTGTGTGCACCCTGTGTTGTTTCTTCGTCGGAAGGATCGTAGATGTGGTAGTTTGCCTTACCGTTCTTCTTAACGAAGTACATAGCTGTATCGGAGCAAGCGATAAGGGTTCTTCCGTCTGTACCATGGTCGGGAGATACCGCAATACCGATACTTGCTTTGATATTGAGAGTTGCGTCAACAGTCTTGGAGTAGTAGCCGCTGTAAAGGTCGTCGATGATGTCCATGGAGAGAACTTCCAGATTTTCAATCATCTTGGGATCAGAGATACAGAGTACGAATTCGTCACCGCCGAAACGTCCTGCAAAGCCGGTTTCACCGGTCTTGCTCTTGATAACGTCTGCTACGTACTTGATTACTTCGTCACCTACTGCGTGGCTGTAACGGTCGTTGATGAACTTGAAGTCATCGACGTCAAGGAAGAGAGCAGCAACCTTACCATTCTGGTTTCTGTCAAGCTCTGCCTGGAATTCACGTTCAAATGTATTTCTGTTGTAAAGCTGTGAGAGGAAGTCATAGCTTGCACGTTCAGCAAGCTTGAGAGCTGCGTTCTTTTCCTGGTTGATGTCAGTGAGGACACCGATTACACGGATGATTTCACCGAGACGGTCGGTTACGCAGTGTGCCTTCATGGTTACCCAGATATCCTGACCTGCGTTGTCCTTGAGCTGATATTCGCCGCCGATATCGTCCTTTGTCTTGAGAAGAGTGTTGATATCCTTCTTGTAACGTTCAGCGTCATCCTCAGACATAAGAGAATCGATGAATTTGCTGTTGTTGAGAGTTGCGCCGGAATATTCGAGAGTGAACTTTTCCTTGAAGTTGTCGGATACGAACATTGTTTCCTTTACAAAGTCGTATTCAAACAGCATATTGTCGGAAAGGTTGGATACTGTCTTATGAAGCTCATCACTGAGAAGAGCGTCATCCATAAGGTCGTTGAAGGTGTTACCCATTCTTGCGAATTCCTTACCCATTTCCTTGGTGTTGATACGTTCGGAATGGTTACCGCCGTTGATATCCTTCATTGTTGAAATCATGTCTGTCAGGGGATTGATAATCTTTCTTGTCATGAGGATTGCGGCAAGAACACAGATACATCCGAGAGCAACAAGGATTATAAGACCTACAATAAATACGGGGAGAACTGTTTCGGTAGCTCTGGAGGAAGCGAAGAGGGAAATCCATACCCAGTCGCTGTTTGCAACTTCGCCGTATGCACCGAGATAGCCGAAATCGTTGATCTTCTTTTCATTACCGCTGTCAAATGCTTCTGTGGGCATGGAAGCGATCTTGGTCTTGAGACCTTCGGGGAGAGAGGATGAAGAAAGATCCGCAACGGCACCCTTGCCGATAATCTTTGTGCCGTCGGAAACGGTAAGTGCACCGTAACCGAGGTAAGAACAGCTGTTTATGTAGTTTGTAACGGGAGCAAGTTCAACAACGCAGGAAACGTAACCGCTTTCACCTGCTGTCATAGCTGTTGCTACGAAAATATCCTTGCCGTATTCAGCGTTTGCAGTGTAAATGTCGGAAATGAAAGCACCCTGTCTGCTGCTCCATTCTTCGCTGTAAGCAAAGAAATGTGTGCCTGCTGCAGAGTCGATACCGTCTGTGATTATTACACCTTCATCATCGGTGATAACCACGTCAACAATGCTGGTGCGGTTAGCCCTGAAGCTGTCACGTATTTCCGAAATTTCGGATTTTACCGAATTGAGGTCGGAAACAGCCTTATCCACGGAAGGAACAGCGGAAAGAGCTCTTGCGTCGCTGAGGTAGCCTTCAAGGATGTTTACGATACCTGCACTGTGAGCCTTGCCTGCAACTGCTGTTTCATCAAGAATAGCGTTGTTTGCAAAGCCGAAGATGTTCAGGCCTGCAACAAGCATAAGCAGCAGAAGCGGAAGTACCGTTACGCCTATGAGAATGACACGCAGCGATGTTTTAACCTTAATGTTCATTTTAATACCATTCCTTTCCCGGCGTTTTTGCACCGGATATATATTTTATTGGCAGTAAATGACTGTCTAAAAGAAGCCGCAGCTTCGTATTTATGTAGTTTCAGGGTCTTTCACCCTTAAAAGAGCCTCTTCTCTCATTTCTTCCTTTTCCTGTTCCTCGATTCGTTTCTGAAGCTGGATGGTATACACGAAATGGCCGAAGATTTCTTCCTGATTCTGGTCAACGTTCTGGAACTGACATCCGTAGCCGTCAACCTCGCCGTTCACACGCTGGACACGCAGCACCTCGGCGTATATTTCAACGGGGTTGTCTTCAACGAAGAAGTTGAGATTCACAATATCGTGGGGCGAGAACCTTACATCATCACAGCCGAGAAAAACTCCGCCGATGCTGATATTATTGATAACACCTTCCATGGGCTTATTGAATTCTATGTAATTATCGTCACGGATATATCCGAGAACCTCGCATTCAATGTTCGATTCAACCTTGTAATACCTGCGGCGTTCTTCCATCAGGGTGCCGAAATCACTTCTCAGCTGTACGTTAAGCTGGTCAACCAGCGACATTCTTACAGCTGCGGGATAGCGGATTCTGTCGCCGTTTTTCATGTACGTGATGACATAAACTGCCTGATCCCTGTCAAGCTCGGGATAGCGGCGGCCCTTCATGATAATCACGTTGGTTACGGGCATATCGTCGATGTAAAAACGTGGGAAGGAGAACTGGTCCTTTTCCGCCACAGCAAGCTTTCTGCCGCCGGGAGAAGTTACTTCAATTTTGTAAATCCTGTCTTTTTCAAACATCCGCAACTCTCCTTCCTTTTCGAGCAAGATAAGTCCTGCTGAAAAGAAAAAATGCAGGAACCGATTATTATTAATTATACATTAAAATGCACAAAAAAGTCAATAGTGAACAACAACTTTTTTCCCATTCCCTCGAAAATACGGCAGGTGTGCTATAATAATTGGCACTCTGCACAAATTTTTGCTTCAAAATCCCTTTTGCAGGCATTTTATTTTATGCAGTTTCACGAATCGGATAGGAATTTTGACAATTGAGCCGTTTTTGTGATATACTGAAAAAAATATCAGTACAAGGAGGCAGGTTATGCGTAATTTTTTTCATTTTTCTCCTGTAAAATTAAGAAAAACCATTCAGCGCACGGTTATGATTACCGCTTGTTTCTGCGCTGAAATATGCATTGCCGCTTTCATTGTATTGATTTTCAATTTTCTTACAGCCAGAAATTACCAGGTGATTTTCTATATGATTGCAGTCATTTGCATCACCATTCTTGCGGGTATGCTCATATGCTTCTTCACCGAGATGCTTCTGAGCAGGAAAATACGCCGCTGCAGCCGTTATACATATGTTGATATTCAGCTTAAAACCCTCATTTACAGCGCTTATGCAGGAGAATACAGCGTATCAGGCGAAAGAGTTGTTATCCGTGATATTTATTACATCCCTTTTGCGGCACTCAGAAAAGCGGAAATCTCGAAAAACGGCAGAAATATCGTTGTTACGGGGAAAATGCGTCATTACTGCATGAACAGCCATAATCTCGGTTACCACGTGGTTGCCGGCGAAGTTCAGTTTGACCGTGCGCTGCTTAACGAAAGCAGCTTTGAAACAATAGAAACGCTCCGCATACCTGCGGTTTTCGGCAATCCCTCAAAACTCTGCGGTGCAATCGAAGAAGCAAAGGAAAGATTTGAAGAAATTCCTGCTCCGAAGCCATATGTGTTCAAGGAAGCAGACTTTATCCGACGCAGGGCAAAGCCCAGGGTCATGCCCGAAGATTTCAATTACAGCCGAAAATGGTAAGCGTGCCGCTTAACCCTGTTCCTGCCTTTTTACAGCTTTGCAAAGACGAAGAGTGTGCAAAACGGCAGGGGCGGAAGATTGCGGGAAAACAATAAGCGTGCCGCTTAACCCTGTTCCTGCCTTTTTATAGCTTTGTAAAGACGGAAAGCATGCTGAACGGCAGGGGCGGAAGATTGCAGAAAAACAATAAGCGTGCCGCTTAACCCTGTTCCTGCCTTTTTACAGCTTTGCAAAGACGAAGAGTGCGCTGAACGGCAGGGGCGGAAGATTGCGGGAAAAAAATAAGCGTGCCGCTTAACCCTGTTCCTGCCTTTTTATAGTCTTGCAAAGACGGAAAACATGCTGAACAGCAGGGGCGGAAGATTGTGGGAAACGAAAAAGGCATATTTGGCGGAGAAATTCCGCTGAAATCCGTCTTCCGGACAGCATATACCAGCCATATCGCAGACTGATTGCATCAGTCTGCGATATTTTTTGTCAAAACAGGAAAAAATTTTGTGAAAACCATTGAAAAACGTTGTAAGATGTAGTATAATACTATATGTATAATTAAAATATAATATTATATCTATATATTGATGTAATATCCGCCCGTATTTTTATCCAGGAGGCGCTTATATGGCATTGTTTGATTACACCTCGTTCCGCATCATGGAACAGGGAATAAACCTTTTAAGTCAGCAGCAGAATATCATTGCTCACAATATTGCAAATCAGGACACTCCCGATTACAAGTGCAAGTATCTTTATTTTGCGGGCGTTCTCAAGGATCAGATGGACAAGGAGGGCGTTCCCACAGGCAAGAAAAGGCTTGAGCTTGAATCTACGGTTTACGTTGATGAAAACACCAAGGACCAGCCTGACGGAAACAATGTCGATTCCGACACACAGCAGGCACTTTTTGCCAAGAATGCTATTCAGTATGAGGCTATTATCAAGCAGATGAATTCCGAATTCAACATGATGCGTACAGCAATGTCACGTCAGTAATAACAGAAAGGATACGTTATGGCTTTTTTAAGTAATCTTGATGTTGCCGTTTCGGGCATGATTGCACAGCGTACAAGAGCTGATGTAATCGCTCAGAACGTTGCAAACGCAGAAACAACACGTACCGCAGACGGCGGCCCTTACATAAGACAGAACGTGGTATTCTCCGAAAATGTTACTCGTGAAAGCGACAGGGAAAGCCTGATTGACTTCCGTTCCATGGTTGCCGAGCATCTGAGCGAACTGAAGCCTCTGGCAGGAAAGCCTGATGTAACAAAGGGAAAGGGTGTACTGCTTACCGAGATAGTGGAGGATCCTACTCCGCCTACTCCCGTATACGACCCTTCGCACCCTGATGCGGATGAGGACGGATATTATTATCTGCCCAACGTTGACGTTGCGGAAGAACAGATTGATATGCTTGCGGCTACACAGTCCTATACAGCAAATCTTACAATCTTCAACAGTCTTAAAACTCTTGCCACAAAGGCACTTACCATCGGACAGTAAGCTTTTCAGGTGAAAGGATAATTTATGTACATAATCCCTTTAAACTCGAATATAACACCTCTTCAGCCTATTGAAAGCATATTCCCGAAAGAGGAAGAAGCAAAGAAGACTGAAGAAACGGCAGAACCCACCTTTCTCGATGCCATGAAAGGGCTCTGGGACAATGCGGCGGAAGCACAGGCGGTAAAGAATCAGGATATGGTCAATCTTATGCTTGGTGATACCGACAGCCTTGAACAACTTCAGATAAACATTACCAAGGCAGAGCTTGCAACGCAGCTGCTTGTTAATGTAAAGAATGCGGCGGTTGACGCATATAACGAAATTATGAGAATGAGCATCTGATTATTCCTAAAAAATTCAGGGAGCATATAAATGGATAAAGTAAAAGAAACGCTGAGTAAGTTTTTTGGCGGCGTTAAAACAAAATGGACCGACATCGGCAGAAAGGGACACATAATTTTCTTCTCCGTAGCAGGTGTTGTTGTTATTTCGGCCATCATCGCCATTATTCTTGCTACACGTACGGATTATGCCGTTCTGTATCCCGGCGCAAGCGCTGAGGAAGCAACGGAAATCCTTGCAATTGTAAAGAACGATCTCGGAGCTACCGAGGTTACATATAACGACAACGGAGATATCATAGTACCGAAGGAAGAGGTTGAAAACCTGCGAGTACAGCTCAGTATCATGGGCTACCCAAAATCCACCTTCAACTATGATTTATGGCAGAACGGTAAAGATCTGTTCTCCACCGAATCCGACAAGCGTGTGCTGGAAAAGCAGCAGCTTCAGGAAAATCTCCGTGCAACCCTTGCAATGTTTGACGGTGTTGATTCCGCAGTGGTAATTCTCAGCATCCCCGAAACAAACGACTATGTAATCGGCGGAAGCAGGGATGAACCCTCTGCTTCGGTACTTCTCCAGATAAGCAAGGAACTTACCAACGACACAATAAAGGGTATTTACAACCTTGTAAGAACTGCGGTTCCCGGTCTTGAAGAAGACAATATCACAGTAACAGACGGCGCAGGAAATCTTCTTTCCTATGACGATATGCCTGTTCTTGTGGTTGACAACGACGAAGAAATCGAGCTTTACTACAAGCGTCTTGAAGTTCAAAACTCCATTACAGAAATCCTTAAGGATAAGCTTGAGGAAATCTTTGACGGCGTATTCTCCGATTTCCGTGTAGGTGTTGACGTACAGCTCAATTACGACAGCGAGGTGCTTCAGTCCACCGAATACACACCCTCCGTTGACGGAGAAGGCAACCGAGGCGGTATGGTTTCCAGCGAAAATCAGGTTTCCGCAGGCGGCGGCGTTGCTGCCGAGGGCGGTCTTGTGGGAACTACTATCGACGCAGATATTTCTCCCGATTATCCTACGCTTGAAGTAGGCGAGGACGGCGAATTCTACTACGAATGGCAGAACGAGATAAAGTATCTTGTAAACGAAGAAATCAGACAGGTTGAAAAGGACGGATACAGCTACGACAATATTTCCGCTACGGTAGTTGTTGACGCAACCGGTCTTTCCCAGGCGGAAATCGAACAATGGCAGGGCGTTATCGCAAACGCTATCGGCGCTGACTTTGAGAAGGTAAGCTTTATGGCTTCTCCCTTCATGCTGGACAGCACAGGCGGTGCAGGCGGTCTTGGCGGCGATGGTACTGTTGTTGTTTCAGGTCAGAAGAATTCACTTATATTTGCTATTATTGCACTTGGCGTACTGCTTGTTATCCTGCTGGTTATTGCTCTTGTAGCTTCCGGCTCAGGAAAGAAGCGTGCAAAGGCAAGAAGAGAGGGCGCTATGGCTGCTACACTTCACCCCAACCCTGCGGCTCCTGTTGATTATGAAGCAGAGGCACGCCGTGAGGTCAACTACGACGAAGCTCCCGAAGACTTTGAAATCAGAAGTCTTACCGAGGATGACGGAGAAGAAACACGTGAGGCTATTCTCAAGCGTGAAATCCGTGAATTCTCCAAGACTAACCCCGAAATTGTTGCTCAGCTTATCCGTACATGGATGAGAAATGACGAATAGCGGGCAGCGCCCGCAGGCGGTTCCTGCCTTTTTACAGCTTTGCAAAGACGAAGAGTGTGCTGAACGGCAGGGGCGGAAGATTGCGGAAAGAAATAATATTAAGCGTGCCGCTTGACCCTGTTCCTGCCTTTTTACAGCTTTGCAAAGACGAAGAGTGTGCTGAACGGCAGGAGCGGAAGATTGCGGAAAGAAATAATAATAAGCGTGCCGCTTGACCCTGTTCTTATCTTTGAGGGCTTTGCAGAAATGGAAGGCGGGGAGCGAGCGAAGCGAGCGTGAGGGCATTTTTTGCGGAGCAAAAAATGCCAATGCCGAGCGGATGCGAGGCATTCGGTGCGGCTGATGTGAAAGCCGCCGTCAGCGGATAAATTTATTATTGGAATTTTGTAAAAGGCGGCAGACCGCACAAAACTATCTCAGAATAAAGGAGTGGAAGTAAAATGGCAGAGCAGACGCAGAATACAGCAAGCGCAACCACCATGCAGAAGGCGGCTATGGTTATTTCCGCACTGGGTACGGAGAACGCTTCCCAGGTTTTTAAATTTTTCACAGATGATGAAATTGAAAAGATGACTCTTGAAGTTGCCAAAATGGACTACTGGCCCATGGAGGTTGTAGACGAGGTTCTTAACGATTTCTATGAAATCTGTCTTACACAGAAGGTAATTTCCGAGGGCGGTGTTGAATATGCCCGTGAAATTCTGGAAAAAGCGTTCGGACAGCAGGCGGCTGCGGCTTTATTTGAAAAAATCACAAAGCAGCTCAAGACAAAGGCATATGCCTTTGTAAGAAGAGCAGACTATAAAAACTTACTTGCTATCGTACAGAACGAGCATCCTCAGACAATTGCTCTTATCCTGTCCTATGCGAGAAGTGAGCAGGCTTCCGCTATTCTTTCGGAATTACCCAAGGAAATCAGAATTGAGGTAGTTGAAAGAATTGCAAAGATGGAAGCGGCTTCACCTGATGTCATCAAGAGTATTGAAACCACACTTGAAAAGAAGTTCGCAAACCTTGTAACTACCGAAAGTATGGAAGTCGGCGGTATCAACTACATTGCTGACGTACTCAACAAGGTTGAACGTTCCACCGAAAAGTTCATTTTTGACGAACTCAACCTCAGAGATCCCAAGCTTGCGGAAGAGATCAGACAGAAGATGTTCGTATTCGAAGACATCGTTCATCTGGATTCCATGTCCATTCAGGCGTTTATCTCCGAAGTCGAGCCGAAGGATCTTGCGGTTGCAATCAAGGGCTCTACCGCAGAGGTTGCGGAAGTTATCTACGCAAATATGTCCACACGTAGTAAGGAATCCACACGTACCGACGTTGAATATCTCCACAATGTACGTATGCGTGACGTTGAAGAGGCTCAGCAGAGAATTGTATCCATTATCCGTCGTCTTGAAGACGAGGGCAAGCTTACAATTTCCAAGGGCGGCAGCGACGAAATTATTGCATAAACAGACGAAAAACGCTTTCACGGCAATATGAGAGCGTTTTTCTTTTAAAAAGAGGAAATTATGGCAAAAAGAAAGAAGCTTATAGCGGTATTTATCGTTTTAGCTGTTGTTTTGGTCGGGATAATACTTTTCTGTTCCCATTTATGGGCTTATTTCAATGCCTGTGTTACAGATTGCCGTGACAAGGCAGGCTATTTAGGTATGTTTTACGATATGCAGCCTGAAATAAATAAGTATATTGATTATGAAATGCTGTCTGATGAATATCAAAAGGAAATATCCTATGATCAGTATACGGGAGCTGATACTCCAGAAGAGCTTATTGAGTTGTTTTCGACGGAAATATTTCATAAATATCCCGAGGTAACAGTCAGTCCTGATCAGACTACGCACGGCTATAAGCGACAGCCCGGCGGTTCTGTCGAACTGAACGGACAGTGGTATTATATCGGTCACGAAATAGATTTTGAGCCTGATTTCTTTACACTTGACATCAGGGTTGTCAGATGGTACACGGAAATAAGAGAAATCAATGAAGAAGATCTTCCTGTATTATATTAAATTCATTTTGCGATTTCAACATGAGTGACAGGAGAAAAATGCTATGAAAGCTCAAAAATTGTTTTTGATTTTTATTACATTATGTTTAGTGACAGGCTGTTCAGTTTTCGAATCTGCTTATGCTGAAACGATCGGCGAAAAAATCATTACAAGTTTTGATAACAAAGATGCAGATAAATTGAGTGATTTGTTTTGTGATGAAATTAAATCAAAGGCTACCTTAAGTCAAGAAATTGAATCAGCTTTTTTAGCCTATAAAGGCAGTTCGGTATCTTATAATATCACTGATAAAGGTTATGTAGAGAAATCTTTACGTGAGGGCAGAACAGTTATGAAGAGATATACGCCCAACATAGATAATATTGTTACAGATGATGGCAATGAATATTATATAGGGTTTACCGCATTTGAGATATGTGAATATAACCCTGATAAAGTAGGAATCAGTATACTTGTTCTTTATGATAAAAATGGAAATCAATTAGCTATAATAGGTGGTTCGGATTAGTTACCAATAGACGTTTTTCACAGGAGGCATTATGGCAGGAATAATTAAGGGCTATGGTTATATCCCTGTTCAGGGTGACAGCTCATATAATTCAAGCATGAAAACTGTATACGGAAACAAGCCTGTCAGCGCTCCCGAGCCTGAGATTGCTGAAGCTACGCCTGTCGAGGAGATTTCTGTTGTACGTGCGGCAGAAAAGCCCATTGAAATTGAGCCGAAGGCGGATGATGTCGAGTATATCCGTGAAGAAGACGCTAAAATCGAGCGTGAAAAGCTTCTTGAGGAATATGAGCAGCTCAGGCAGAAATACGAAAGAGAATCGGAAGAATACATTCTCCGTGCAAAGGAAAAGGCAGGAGAAATCTACGAAAAGACCCGTGAAATAGCTCATCGTACCATGGATGAGGCAAGAGCCGAGTGTGAGTCGCTGAAAAAGGAAGCGACAACCGAAGGTCTTAAGCAGGGCTATGACGAGGGATATAAAAAAGGTTATGACGAGGGGTACGTGAATGCGCTGAAAAAGTGCAGGGATACTCTTGTTGAACTGAAGCAGCTCAGCGAGGATGTTGTTGCACATAAGTCGCAGATTTATCTTGACTATGAGCATTCCTTGTTTGATGCTATATTTGATATTGCACAGAAAATCACCCTTGACAGTCTTAAGCAGAAGGATAAGGCTGTTATTATGAAGATGCTGAAGGAAGCAGGCAAACGCTTCAGAGGCAGCAAGAACGTCAAAATCACATTGTCGGGACTTGATATATCCGATGTTTCCGAAGTGGATGACAAAATACTGGAAGAGGTATTCAAGGGCGGCAGCAACATTGAATTTGAAATCCTGAATGATGCACCCTCGGGTACGCTTATAATAGACAACGGTACTGAAATTACCGATGCAAGCGTAATGACCCAGCTCAAAATGATAGAACAGCTGGGTAAGGGCAGATACCGTGACAAGGCGCCTACGGAGATTCTCAGGGAACGCCGTGAGCAGGCTGCTGAAGCGGAAGCTGCGGCAGAGCCTGAACAGGCAGCGGAAGAAGAATCGGAAGAAACACCTCCCATTGATATAATGCAGGAGGTAAAGAAAAAGGTAACAAGACGCAGAACCCCTAAAAAAGAGGAGAGTGAAGGCTGATGGATTTAAAAGGCTTCAGAAAAGAGCTGTCCTCTATGGATACCTACCGCTATATGGGTAAAATCGAGAAGATTGTCGGCATGACAATCGAATCCAGCGGTCCTGAATGCAGTATCGGCGATGTATGCCGTATCTACTCAAAGGATATGCAGAACTACATAAACGCCGAGGTTGTAGGCTTCCAGTCGGAAAAGGTGCTGCTCATGCCTTATACCGATATTGAGGGTATAGGTCCCGGAAGTATTGTTGACAACACGGGCGACAAGCTTCGTGTAAAAACCGGTGAAGCACTTATCGGACGTATAATCGACGCTATCGGTAATCCTATCGACGGCGGCGGCCCTATTGAATATACAGACAGCGTTTCCATAAGCGGTGAGCCTGTAAACCCTCTTACAAGGCCTAAAATTGCCGAGCCTATCGAGCTTGGCGTAAAGGCCATAGACGGGCTTCTGACCCTCGGAAAAGGGCAGAGAATCGGTATTTTCGCAGGCTCAGGTGTTGGTAAGAGTACCCTTATGGGCATGATTGCAAGAAAAGTAAAGGCTGATATAAACGTTATTGCCCTTGTAGGCGAGCGAGGCCGTGAAGTACGTGAATTTATCGAAAACGACTTAGGCCCTGAGGGCATGGCTCGTTCTGTGGTGGTTGTTGCAACCTCTGACCAGCCTGCCATGATGCGTGAAAAGTGTCCTATGACCGCTACCGCCATTGCGGAATATTTCATGAGCCAGGGTAAGGACGTTCTTATAATGATGGATAACCTTACACGTTTTGCCATGGCGAAGCGTGAGGTCGGACTTTCCGTCGGAGAGCCGCCTATTGCCCGTGGTTATACCCCCTCTATCTATTCCGCAATGCCCAAGCTTCTTGAACGTGCAGGCTGCTTTGAACAGGGAAGCATTACGGGCATCTATGCCGTTCTCGTAGAAGGTGACGACACCAACGAGCCCATTGCGGATACTGTACGAGGTATCATTGACGGTCATATTATCCTGTCAAGAAAGATTGCGGCGCAGAACCATTATCCCGCAATTGATATTCTCCCAAGCGTTTCCCGTCTTATGTCCATTATCTGCGATGAGGAGCATAAACAGGCGGCAGGTGAGCTCAGAAACCTGCTTTCGCTCTATAATTCAAACATTGACCTTATTTCAATCGGTGCATATAAAATGGGAACAAACCCGAAGCTTGACGAGGCGATTTCCAAAATTGACAAAATCAATGCATTTCTTTGTCAGGGAACTCACGAAAGCTTTTCGCTGGAAGAAACAATACAGCTTTTAAAGGAAGCGGTAAGCTGATAATACATTATAAATGTGGTGTAGATATTGAAAAAATTTGTTTTTACTCTTGAAAGCCTTAAACGGTATCAGGATCAGGTTCTTGAAACCGAAAAGGGTAAGCTTTCGGAGCTGAGAGGCGAGCTGAATCGTCTTGAGGCGGAGCTTGAGGACATTCTTGAGGAGCTTGCACGGCTCAATCGTGAGCTGGTGGCTCTCTACGAAAAAGGGACTACTCCCCTTGAAATCTCGGTGCATAAGCGTTATATTTCTGCAAAGCAGCAGGAGCTGCACATGAAGCGTCATCAGATTCTCATGAAGGAGCGTGAGATAGAAGCGCAGCTTCAGGTGGTGGTTGATGCCACACGTGAGGTTTCAAAGCTTGAGAAGCTTGAAGAGCATCAGATTGAAGAGTACAGAGCGCTGGAACAGAAGGAAAACGAGCTTTTTATCGAGGAGTTCGTTTCAAATTCGGACTGGCGAAAGGCTAATGGAAATTAAAAAGGCTGAGATAAAATCTCAGCCTTATTTTTTATTATGAGTTGTAAAAGGCAGGAACCGCCCAAGGTGGCACACCTTAGCGTCTGCGCTGACCCTTTACGAATACACCGAGGAATTCTGTGCCGATGTTGGAGCCTACCGCACAGCCTACCCATTCAGTCATGGCAAGTTCTGCACCTGTCTTTTTCTGGTACTGCTTGATAAATTCTTCCTCTTCAGCTGTTCTGAGGGATTTTACAAGAACAAAAGGTGTTTTCGGAATTGCTCTGCCTGAGATGTAGTTTACGGCTTCTGCAATTGCAGCCTTTTCGCCACGGCTCTTCTTTAAAACTACGCTTTCGCCGTCATTAAGTGCGATAAGAGGCTTTAAGTTCATAAGCTCGCCTAAAAAAGCGGCAGCAGCCTTGATTCTGCCTGACTTCTTCATGTGGCGGAGATTGAAGCCTGTGATGTAGAGCTCAACACTTGCAAACCAGTCTTCAAGATAATTTACAACCATATCCATGCTCTGACCGTTTTCAAGCTTCTTTGCAGCTTCTATAAGGGGATATCCGTAGCCTAAGGAATAAGTGTGGCTGTCAATGATATAAAACCTTGTCTTGCCGAGCTTTCCGTCTTCACGCATTGTTTTTTCAGCCTGAACAGCATTTGAGAATGTCTGGCTGCCTGTGCCGTTGATAAGAACAACAAGAACCTCGTCATAGCCTTCGTTTACACATTCTTCAAACTTTTCCTCAAAACGGAACTGTGTAATCTGTGCAGTTTTGGGCATTTCGGGAGAATCGTTTATAAGATGCAAGAATTCTTCACCGTATGCGCCCTGACGCTCCCAGAAGGAGTTGTCGCCCAGTGTAATTTCAAAGGGCATAAGGTCAATGTTGTAGCGGGCTTCGTTTTCTTTTGAAATATCACAGCCGCTGTCACTGATTATTTTATACTTTGCCATTTTCTGTCATAATTCCTTTCTCAATTCCAATCATACTGGGTAAGATTACCCTTATTTTTAAGCTTTGGGAAACCCCATTGCCTTAATACCTCGTATGCGCCTATTGCTACGCTGTTTGAAAGATTCAGACTTCTTGCCGCTTCGTTGTCCAGCATAGGAATACGGACACAGCGGTCTTTATTTTTGTGAAGAAGGTCTTCGGGGAGTCCTTTGTCCTCTCTGCCGAAAAGAAGATATGCACAGTCGTCATATACCGCTTCGCAATAGGTGTTGGGAGCTTTTGTAGTGTAATAGTAGAAGCTTCCGTTACAATTCTTTTCAAAGAATTCATCAAGGTTTTCGTAATATGTTATGTCAAGAAGATGCCAGTAATCAAGACCTGCACGTTTAAGCTGCCTGTCATCAATTTCAAATCCCATAGGCTTAACTATATGCAGTCTTGCACCTGTTAATGCACAGGTGCGGGCGATATTTCCCGTATTCTGAGGGATTCTCGGCTCAACAAGAACAATATTGAGTTCTATTTCTATCGGTCCTTTCTCTTTATCTTCTTCTGCCTCTCTTGCGCTTGCCCTTTCTGACAAGAAGCACAGAGCCTACTGCCGCAGCAGGAAGGAGAATACCTGCGGTAATACCTGTGGAGGGGTTTACATTTCCCGCAACAGGAGTTTTGGAAGGCGAGATAAGCACTACATCGTCACCGCCGGAGCTGTATGTGTCGGCAGCTACGTAAACTACCTTTGCGTTGGTGCCGTCAGTACCGTCCTTGCCATCCTTGCCGTCTTTACCGTCACGGCCGTCTCGTCCGTCTCTGCCGTCCTGACCGTCTTCACCTCTCAGGGATTCAAGCCACATGGAAAGTGTGCCGCTGTAACCGTTTCTGACAGCAAGCTCGTAAGCGGAAAGTCCGTCATCACCCTGCAAGGATTCAAGCCACATACCGAGAGTGCCACGGTAGCCGTTTTCTACTGCAAGCTCATAAGCGGAAAGTCCTGTATCGCCTGTCATAGCCTTTACGAAATTGTCAACAGAGCCGTAGTTGCGCTTTGCCCAGCCTTCAAAGCTGATTGTAGAAATAAAGTTATCCAGTGAGCCGTATTTTCTTACAACCCAGTCTTCAAAATTCTCGCCGTCCTTACCGTCGGTTCCGTCCTTGCCGTCCTGACCGTCTTTACCGTCGGTTCCGTCTTTTCCGTCTTCGCCGTCCTTACCGTCAGCGCCGTCTTTACCTCTGAGAGATTCAACGAACTCGGAAATACTCTTTCCGTTTGTAATAGAAGCGATGATGTCGTCACGGAGATCTTCCACAGAGTCTGTGATTCTGCCTAAGAGAAGGAAATGGAGAGTTTTGAATATATCGGAGTCAATGGGAGTTTCATACTGTATGAGAAGCTTGAGGATTTCTTCCACAACCTTTTCGTAGATGTATTCTTCAAGGTCCTTTTCGTCATCCTCTTCCACTTCGTCGCCGAGTATCTCGTCAAGCTCGTCACGGATTGACTTGGAAATATCTATATCGGCAACCATAGCTTTAAGAAGCTCGGGCTTGTTTTCAAAATAATAGTCGGACACCATCTGTCTGAGCTTTGATTCTGTTGTAAAATCCTGAAGCTCTGCGCTGATGTCAATTATAGCATTCTTGATAAAGTCATTGGTGTTTTTGAAATCGGAGTCGATACCCTCAACCTGACCGTTTTCAAGACCTATGTATTTATTGAGAAGCTCTTCCACATATGCAATCGCTTCGGTTCTCTTGAAGGTTTCCTCTGTTTCGTCAAGAAGCGCAATGTAAGAGCCACGGCGGTTTGTGTCACCTATGGAGAAAATCAGGTCATGGCGTGCATCAACGTTTGAGCCTGTATACAGCAGCTCGTCTGTTCCAAGAGCATAAAGAGCAAGTGTGCCGTCAGAATTGCCGAAATCGTTGATAAGCTTTGCGCTGCTGAGCATGGAAAGGAAATCTGTGTTGTATATCTGATATCTGAAAGAAAAGCCGATATCGTTATAGGAGGTGTCATATCCCATCAGATTTACTCTCTTGTTCTTGTCGTCAAAAGAGAAATTGATAGCATAGTAAATACCGTCAGTCTTGTTCTTGATTGTGAGAAGCTGCTGGTCTGTAAGCTTTCCTGCCTGTTCGGAAGTAATCTTTACATGATAAACTATACCTGTTCTGGGGTCAGTTACATGTACTGTGACTACGATACTGCGGTTCTCGTTCAGGTAATATCTTCTGAGAGTGAGTATGTTTTCGTAAGAAAGGCATACGGGGAAGCTGCCGTCATCAGGATTGAGGGAAGCATAGCGTTCAAGGGTTACGCTGCCGGGAATGCCGTTCTGATAGATATAGCTGCTGAGAAAATCTTCGAAACCGGAGTAATCCTTATTTTCGAAAAGTCTGTCAAAAGCATTCAGACCGTATCGTGAAACAAAGTCCTGGTTATCATCTTCCGGAGGCGTCACGGGAGAATCAGTGGGTGATGATGCGCCGGGGACTGTTTCACCTGCGGCATATACAGGCATAGCTGCAAACTGGGACGCTGCAATGACAGCGGCGGTAAGTAGTGCAATCAATTTTCTGAATTTCATAGAAAACTTCCTTTCATTGAGCAGAATTTTTCCGTTTTTATTCTTTTCCCTTGCTGAGCATATTGATTCTGATTTTGCAGTATGCTCTTGAGGAACGTGCGTTTTTTCTTATACAAAAGCCGATAACAACACACAGTGATGCAGCGGCTGCAATAACTGCCGAAGCGGTAAAGCTGTCAATTCCCAGCGCAAGAAGCGGGGAAACAGCAGTTTCCGATATGATGCTTGTACCGAATGCCAGCACAACGTCGGATTCAGAACCGCCGGTTCTGGTTTCGCTTATAAAAAGATAGGGAAGCAGATTGAATACAGCAGCATACGGGATAAAATACCATCTGCGTAAGAATCCGCTGAGCATTCCGCCCAGAAGCCACGCCAGAATCATAACACATAAAGCGGCAATGGACAGAGGATGGTCCGCACCGTTTTCGGCACAGATGAATCCGCAGGCGGCCGAAGCTGCCGCAGGGAAAGCCACATTTTCAGCACCGCTTGTCCCGAAGAAGGATTCCGTGCGAAGCTGGACAAAGCTTGCTGCGTGGACATTTGAGGTAACAATCCTGTCAAAAAGATTCATGCCGTCACCTCCGCACCGAGCCACGTTTCATATGTGGGTATTGTAAATACGCCGCCTTCCAGTATATAGCCGTAAATTATCACAACCACAGCCAGCAGAACAACTGCCGAGCAGATGATGAAGGGGCGTTTCTTTTCCTTGAATACCAGCGAAATCAGAGCTTTTACCACCGAAATAATTTCGGGGATAAGTGTAAGCGCAGCAGGGAAGAAGCAGATAAGCGCATAGGTCATAAGTCTGCTGTCGTTGAGCGCACCCACGGAAAGCACCGACGCTGTAAGTAAAAGAGTGATTGCGTTAAGGTTGTAGCTGCCTCTGCGTGCTATGATTTTTATGGCAAAGGTGCAGGAAACAGCACAAACCGTTATAATAAACGGCATTACAAAATCGGGAACACCGTCAGCGTTTTCGCCGAAGAATGCAAACCCTTTTGTAACATCCGTCGCAATCAGCAGGAAAGCCGCACCTGCCGCAACAGGCAGATGCCATACGGTAGGGGGAAACAGAAAAATAATAAAAAGGGGAATAAGCAGAATTGCTTCAGGCATAAAGCAGGAAGCAAGCAGAAGAATTGCCGCAAAGCGCACAAATCTCTTTTCAAAGGCATATCTGAAGGCAAAGGCTGATATTACGAGGCCGAGAAACGCCGCAGAATCATAAAGGCTCATGAACCAGAAGCCTGCAACAACGGCTGTAACCGCCGAAGCTGCACAGTAATAACAGTATTTGCGTATGTAAATCATAAGTCCCGCAGTGCTTACAAGTGACATTATAGCCGCAAAGACACGGTAATCGGGAACTATCATGGTAAAAAACTTCGCTATATAAAGATATGCGTATGGCAGCCCCGTAAAGGACAGCGCCGAAACCGAAATCGAGGGAATGGCGTTATACACACCCGATAAAGAAGGGTTGAAATAAAGGGCTGACATAAGGAAAAGCACAACGCCGCACCAGAGGCAGCACAGGCTTTTGTTTTTCATGAAAAATCCCGGAACAAGAAGCAGGGGAAGAATAATATAAATTATCATTTTCCGTGTTGTCCATTTCTATTCTTCATCATTATCGGAATGCGCCGAAAGAATAGTGCGGTAGTCCGCCGCCTCATCACGCACAGCGGCACAATGGGTCTTTACAACGCCGATAAGGTCGGATTTAGCAAGTGAAATAGTCAGAAGTGCGTTTTTCAGGTCCTGATGAGTGGTTTTGTTTTCTCTCACTACAAGCACAACTCCCGCAGTGAACCCGCCGAACATAAGCGCATCATTGGCAACGCACAAAGGCGGAGTATCAATGATGATGCAGTCGTAGAACTTATACAGGAGCCGTATAAGACGTTCCATATTTGCCGAGCCGAGAAGGTCAGCAGGGTTGTCCGGTACAGGTCCTGACGGCATAACATGAAAATCACGCAGGACTTCAGTGCAGATGGCGCTGTAAACATCGCTTGTTCCTGTGAGGGCGGTGCTCAGTCCCGTGCGGTTTTTAAGCCTGAATATATCATGAAGACTGGGGCGGCGCAGGTCAGCGTCAATAAGCAGGGTGCGTTTTCCCAGCATACTCATGGTAATCGCCAGATTTGCAGAGGTAGTGGATTTTCCTTCGTTCTTGCACTGGCTGGTAACCGCTATGCAGTTGAAGCCACGTTCATGCATCGAGGACAGAATATTTGTGCGGATTTTTTTATACGCATCGGAAATTACCGTCGGTGTGTTTTCGTTCAGCACAAACTGACGTGTTATAATATCACTGCTGATATTACTTTTTACAGCCAAGACGACATTCTCCTTTCCGCATAATCAACCCAGTATATATTCTATATTATTATACCTTATTATAATGAATTTGTCAATATTTTACTGATAGTATAATTATGGAAAATAATGGGTTTTCAACCTGCTTTCTTATGCAGTATTTCACGCAGTGCAACAGGTATTATAAGCAGCGCAAAAAGGGTACGCAGGGTATTGTCGGAAAGTGAAAGCGAGATAACACTGCCGACAGCTGCACCTATGATTCCCGGAATTACCGCAAAGGGTACTGTTTTCCACTCTATAAGCCTGTTTTTCGCATGAATAACCGCTGAGAAAAGCGCCACAGGCAGAAAGAAAAGCAGGTTTATGCCCTGGGCTTCGGCCTGGGGCATACCCGAAAACAGCGTAAGCCAGATTATCAGTATAAATCCGCCGCCAAGCCCCATGGAGGCGGCAATGCCTGTGAGAAAACCGATAATAATATTCATCCCGTAATCATCCTTACCGCCGAAATCAGCATTATTACCCCGAAAATCCGCCGAAGCACACTGTTATCTATTTTCTTCAGCAGAACTGTGCCCATGACTGCGCCTGCAAGACCTGCGGGAATATAGGAAAAGGCGGTCTGAAAGTCAATGCTGCCGCCTGCACAGTAGCCGATGGTGGCGGCAATGCTCAGGAAAAATATGATAATTACCGAGGTGGCGTGGCTCTTTTTAGGCTCAATGCCCAGCTTTTCAAGAAGGGGAACGGCTGCGATTCCGCCGCCTGAACCGAAAAGGCCGTTCAGTACACCGCTTGTAAGGCCGATAAACGAGGATTTTATTTTTACTGCAGTATCAGTTTTCATGGCACTATCTCCTTTTACTGCTTATTTTTTCTGTTTACAGACAGTATAACCGTTGAAAAATCCGCCAGAAGAGGCGTAAACTGACAATTTTCCTAAGTTTTAACCGTTTTTTAACCGAAAATTCTTGCTTTATTAACGTGGACAAAAACCGTTTGCAGCGGTAAAATGTAGTATGTTGAATAATTGAAAGGATATAGAAAAATGAACATTGCAAAACGCTATGTAAATCGTCTGAAAACAGAATTTTCAGGCTATAACGGAAAAAAATTCGGCAAGGATCTGCTTGCGGGTATTACAGTTGCGGCAGTAGCTCTTCCTCTTGCGCTGGCATTCGGTGTATCCAGCGGCGCTGACGCTGCTTCGGGACTTGTTACCGCACTTATGGCAGGTCTTATCATGGGTATTTTCTCAGGTGCATCCTATCAGATTTCCGGACCCACGGGCGCTATGTCGGCAATTCTTATTTCACTTGTTGCACAGTACGGTCTTAACGGTGTGTTCATCGCCTGCTTTATCTCAGGTGTCATTCTGCTTATCTGCGGTATCTTCAAGCTGGGCGGAATTGTTTCCTTCATCCCTACACCCGTTATCACAGGCTTTACTTCGGGTATCGCCATCATCATCGCCTTCGGTCAGATAAACAATCTCACAGGTCTTGCAAGCGAGGGTGAATCCACAATAGACAAGCTGATAAGCTATTTTACTCTTCCTCAGACCTTCAATCCCACATCTTTCCTTATCGGTGCGGCGGTTATGGTATTCATGTTTATTTACCCCAAGAAGCTCAACGGTATTGTTCCTTCTTCGCTGGTGGCAATTATTCTTGCAACAGTTGCAAATTTCATATTCAACTTTGATGTTGCAATTGTAGGCGAAATCCCGAAAACACTTTTCCTTGAAAATCGTCTCGATTTCACAGCAATCGACTGGTCACAGATCAACAACCTTATTGTTCCTGCAATAAGTATTGCGGCTCTCGGTCTTATTGAAAGCTTACTCTGCGGTGCTTCCGCAGGCAGAATGAAGAACGAACCCCTTGATTCCGACATTGAACTGGTTGCACAGGGTCTTGGCAACATGGTGATTCCTTTCTTCGGCGGTGTTCCCGCAACAGCGGCAATCGCCCGTACAAGCGTAGCTATCAAGGCAGGCGGTCAGACACGTCTTACAAGCATCATTCACTCGGTTGTGCTTATTCTCTCCATGTTCCTTCTCGGCGGTGTAATGTCAAAGATTCCGCTGGCTGCTCTTGCAGGCGTACTTATCGTTACAGCCGTAAGAATGAATGAATTTGAAGTAATCAAGGACATCTTCGGCAGAAAAATCAAGACTGCCATGTTCCAGTTCCTTATTACAATGGTGGCTACTGTAATTTTTGACCTTACAATTGCTATTATAATCGGTGTTCTCTTCTCTGTTATCATGTTCGTTCTCAAGGTTTCCGAAATGACGGTAAATATCAGCGATGTACGCACAGACAATATGGATGTAAGCGAAGATACGATGAAGAAATTCAGAAAGACAAAGGTTGCCTACATCACGGGACCTCTTTATTTCGGTACTGCAAACAAGCTCAGTCAGCGTCTTTCTGAAGTTGTAACCGACGATGAGGAGTATGTGATTTTCTCGGTACGTGGTGTGCCCATTGCGGATCTTTCGGGTGTAAACGCATTCAGCGAGCTTTGCGATCAGCTTATTGCACAGGATAAGAAAATTTATTTCTCATGTGTAAATCCTGCGGTTGCGGAAATGTTCCAGCGCTGCGGACTTGAACAGAAAATCGGTGAAGAAAACTTCTTCTGGAGTACCGATAAGGTGCTTAACAAGATGGCGAGCGAATAATATTGAAAAGCACGGTGCGCCGTGCTTTTTTTGTCGGGAGCGACCGAAGGGAGCGTGAGCGCATTTTCCGCCGCAGGCGGAAAATGCGAATTGCGGACGCAGCGCAAGCTGCGTCCGCAATTATCTGCACCTGACTATAAAAACAGCAGTCAACGGAAAAGGAAATCTTGATTTTTGGGTTATATTGCGGTATAATAGGAAAAACAACCGGAAATGAAAGGAAAACCATTATGGAAATAAAATTACTTGTTCTTCCTCCCTTGGGTACTAACTGCTATCTTGTAAAGACAGGAGAAAACAGCGGTGTTGTAATAGACCCTGCCGATAAGGGTAAGGATGTTATTGCGGCTGCTGCCGAGTTTGGCATGAAAATTGAGAAAATACTGCTGACTCACGGTCACTTCGACCACACAGGCGGTGTAAACGAGATAAAGGATGCCACTGACGCTAAGGTTTATATTCACGAAAGCGATGAATGCATGCTGACAGACGGAAACAAGGCTCTGGCATATTTTTGTCCGTCGAAGAAATTTGAAGAGAAGCAGGCGGATGTTATTCTTAAAGACGGCGACAGCATAGAGCAGGACGGTGTAATTTTCAGGGTAATGCACACCCCCGGTCATTCCGCCGGAAGTGTATGCTTTCTTGTGGAGACCGCAGAAGAAAACTATATGTTTGCGGGAGATACGATTTTCAGGGACTCTATCGGGAGAAGCGATGGATATTCGGGAGATTATATCGTACAGAAGGAAACTCTTGAAAAGCTTAAAAATATTGAAAAGGACTATATAATTCTCAGCGGTCACGGCGAAGCAACAACTCTTGAGGAAGAGAAAAGATACAATCCTTTTCTGAGGTAAGAATTTATTAAGATACAGAGAGGAATGATAATATGAAAATACAAATCAGTGATAATCTTATCAGGCATTATCTGCGCAATGTGTATTTTATCAACGGACATAGCTATGCAGGCAAATCAACGATGGTGAAAATGCTGTCTGAGCGCTATGACATGATATTCTGCGGCGAAAATTATCACGATGTGTTTCCACGGGAAAAGCTGTCACGCTGGAAACAGCCAGGTCTGTGCTATTTTGACACAATGAGCGGCTGGGAAGAATGGCTGAATATGACTCCTGAGGAGCATTATAATTGGGTAACTCAGGTTTCGCAGGAATGCATTGAAATAGAGATACTTGAGCTTATTAAATTGGCAGCAAGCGGTAAAAGGGTCGTTGTTGACACAAATATTCCGCCTGACGTACTCAGGGAAATTTCTGATTTCAATCATGTGGCAATTATGCTTTGTGATCCGCCGGATATCTGTTCCACACGTTTTTTTGACCGTGATGATCCTGATAAAAAATTCATGATGGACCAGATAAAGCTGTGTAAAGACCCCGAAGCGACTCTTGAAAACTTCAATTCATGGGCATCGTATCATCCACCTGTGGAGATTGACTGGAATAACACGGGATTTTTTACATATACACGTTCAGATTTTGAAAATGATACCAGAGAAGAAATGTTTGATGCACTTGTAAAGCATTTCGGGTTATGATTAAAGGCGCGAGCGGAGCGAGCGCAGGCGCATTTTCCGCAGGCAGCGGAAAATGCGAATTACGGGCACGGCGTAAGCCGTGCCCGTAATTATCTGCACAAAGATGTCGGGGAAAATAATCATAGGAAAAGGAGAAAGGCATATAAATCAAAACGGCGGAAACCAGTTTCGGTAACCGCCGTTAATTTTCATTGTAATTTTAATTCAGCCTATAAAGAGGCGGAACTGCCTGTCGGCGCTGCCGACTTATTCTATACGGCCTGCTCTGCCTGTTTCCTTGAGAATAACGTCGTGAGAACCGCCCTCTACGATACTTGTGGAGGATACGAGAGTAAGCTTTGCGTTCTTCTGGAAATCAGGGATATTGAGGCATCCGCAGTTGCACATTGTGGAACGAACCTTGGAAAGCGAGAGGTTTACGTTATCCTTGAGTGAGCCTGCATAAGGAACGTAGCTGTCAACACCTTCTTCGAAGGAAAGCTTCTTGTCGCCGCCCATATCATAACGCTGCCAGTTTCTTGCTCTGTTGGAACCTTCGCCCCAGTATTCCTTAACGTATGTGCCGTTAAGCATAAGCTTGTTTGTAGGGGATTCGTCAAATCTGGAGAAGTAACGTCCGAGCATAAGGAAATCTGCGCCCATAGCAAGAGCGAGAGTCATGTGATAATCGTGAACAATACCACCGTCGGAGCATACAGGGATATAAATGCCTGTTTCTTCAAAGTAACGGTCACGTTCTGCGCAGACATCAATAAGAGCTGTTGCCTGTCCACGGCCGATACCCTTCTGTTCTCTTGTGATACAGATAGAGCCGCCGCCGATACCTACCTTGATAAAGTCTGCACCGCAGTCTGCGAGGAAGCGGAAGCCTTCTGCGTCAACTACGTTACCTGCGCCTACCTTTACAGTATCGCCGTAGTTCTTTCTGATCCATTCAATTGTAAGCTTCTGCCATTCGCTGTAACCTTCGGAGCTGTCGATACAGAGAACGTCTGCACCTGCCTCAACAAGAGCGGGAACACGTTCAGCGTAGTCACGAGTGTTGATACCTGCGCCTACAATGTAGCGCTTCTTGGAATCGAGGAGCTCGTTCTTGTTTTCCTTGTGGCTGTCATAGTCCTTGCGGAATACAAAGTAAAGAAGCTTACCGTCCTTGTCGATGATAGGAAGGGAATTTAACTTATGATCCCAGATAATGTCATTTGCTTCCTTGAGGGTTGTTTCAGCAGGAGCTGTAATAAGCTTTTCAAGGGGAGTCATGAACTCGGAAACCTTTGTGGTTGTATCCATTCTGGAAACACGGTAATCACGGCCTGTAACGATACCTAAAAGCTTGGAATCGGGTGTGCCGTCTTCTGTAACTGCCATTGTGGAGTGGCCTGTCTTTTCCTTTAATGCGAGAACATCAGCAAGTGTCATATCAGGGGAAAGGTTGGAGTCAGACTTTACATAGCCTGCCTTGTATGCCTTTACACGTGCAACCATCGCTGCTTCGTCAGCAACGGACTGTGAGCCGTAGATAAAGGAGATACCGCCCTCTTTTGCAAGAGCGATTGCCATCTTTTCGCCTGAAACGGACTGCATGATAGCGGAAACCATAGGGATATTCATGTAAATATCGCTTTCTTCACCCTTCTTGAACTTTACAAGAGGAGTTCTGAGCGAAACGTTAGCGGGAATACATTCGGCTGAAGAATAGCCGGGAACAAGAAGATATTCGCCGAAAGTATGTGACGGTTCGGAGTAAATAAATGCCATGTTAATATCCTTCTTTCTGTAAAAATAATGCTTATTACAATTATACTTATATTTACCGTCAAAGTCAACCATTTTCTAAAATTTTCCGTTTTGCTTAAACTTTGTCGGAAAAGGGGGAATTTTTTTACATAAATTTAAGATTGACAGGGTACAACAGAGCTGAAAGCTGCTGAAAAGAATAAAACCTGAGAGAGTTTCTCAGGTTTTTGTTTTGCTTATAAATTGGAATTTGTTTAACAGAGAAGTTAGTCTTTTATCTTCAATCCAAATGCTAACCAACGTCCATCTATATCTTCAATAACAAACTCACTATTCTGATAATCGGTTGTGTGCAGATGTTTAATGAATATAACTTCTTTTTCGATAA
>JAGALB010000023.1 GCA_017625405.1 Ruminiclostridium sp.
ACAGAGGCATCAAATTGGCGACCCGGATGGGGCTCGAACCCACGACCTCTAGCGTGACAGGCTAGCGTTCTAACCAGCTGAACTACCGGGCCAATTTGGTGGGAGTTACAGGGCTCGAACCTGTGACCCTCTGCTTGTAAGGCAGATGCTCTCCCAGCTGAGCTAAACTCCCACATCCTCCGTCGAGGTTTCCCTCGCTGACGACTATTAGAGTATACTACATTTACAGAAAAAAGTCAATAGGTTTTAAAAAACTTTTTTTCTTTTGTTATTTTATCATATATATTTTCAACAAAATACGAGATATTTATTCATAAATAACATGAATACTGTCTGAATACAGGGACATAATAAAACTGAAAGCATAGCTTTCGGAAAGGAATGAAACATCCATGATTGATAAAATTGCATTATTTATACTTCTTGTGGGCGGTATTAACTGGGGACTTGTAGGTTTATTTGAATTTGACCTTGTTGCCTGGCTTTTCGGACCTTTAAGCGTTCTCAGCAGAATCGTCTACATTCTTGTTGCTCTCTCCGCACTCTGGTGCATCTCCCTTTATTTCAAGCGCAACGAGCTTGTTCACGCCGACTGAAGCGTGCCGCTTCACCCCGTTCCTGCCTTTATATAGTCTGCAATATTTCAAAACAGGTATAACGGCAGGGCGCGCAGAACTGCTTATAAAATTTTCCTGAAGCGTGCGCCGATTCGACTGTAATATATCAACGACAGGATAACGCAATTCTGATATCAGACGCGCGGCGTGCGTTTTGCACGAAGTGCAAAACACGGGCGGCAGCCGAAAGGGAGCCCCTTTGGGCAGTTCCCGCCTTTTATAAGAAACAGCTAACCCCGCAGTTGCAAAACGGCGGGGTTAAAAACTTCTATATGGCGGACGCACCAAGGCTGCCGCCCGTTATTTTTATGCGGCTTCGCCGCATAAAAATACACGCCGCATAACGTACTATCCCGTCATACCGTAGTAATGTGACGTTTCCAGTGTCCTACCGCATAGAATACTACCGAAAGTGCCGCAGAAACAACCCAGCCTATGGGCCAGCACCACCAGATACCTTCCACGCCGAACATATCGGAGAATACAAAAGCAAGTATAACTCTTAAAATCAGGTCTGTAAAGGTGGTAATAACAAAATATTTCACTGCACCTGCCCCCTTAAGTACCGCATCACAGTTGAGCTTGGCAGTTACCGAAAAATAAAAGGGTGCAACTATATTCAGAAAATTGCAGCCTACCGCCACAGCAGCGGTATCCGGCTCTTTCATGAACATATAAATAAGGTTTTCGCCGAAAATCAGATAAACCGCTGTAACAGGAATCGCTATAAATGCCGACATAACAAGTGATACACGGAAGCCCTCGGAAATACGTTTTAAATTTCCCGCACCCACGTTCTGTGCTGTAAAGCTCGACATTCCGTTTGACATGGTTGAAACGCAGGTTACCACAAAGGTATTGAGCTTTATAGCCGATGAATAGCCTGCAATAACCGCCGCCGAGTCATAACCGTTGACGATGCCCTGTATAAACAGATTACCCACAGAAACAAAGCTCTGCTGTAAAATTGAAGGAATGGAAATTGCGGCAATCTTTCCGAGAAGCTCTACGGAAAAAATTCTGGCTGCTTCACCATCGGTTTCCATTCTGCCTATGCGCCTTATAAGCGTAATAAACGCCAGTACTGCAGCACAGCCCTGGGCTATGAAGGTTGCCCATGCAACGCCTTCAACGCCCATGCCAAAAACAGTTATCATCAATATATCTAGTATGATATTTGCTATTGATGAACCAATAAGAAAATACAGCGGTGTTCTTGAGTCGCCCAGTGCTGAAAAAATTCCCGTGCATACATTATACAAAAACAGAAAAGGCACGCCGTATACATAGATATTCAGATAGGCGCAAGCGTCTTCAAAAATTTCCGAAGGCGTATTGAGTGCCTGGGCAATGTCGGCAGAAAAAACTATGCCCGTCACCGTGAGTATAAGACTCAGAACCGCAGATGAAATAACCGAGGTCCATATGGCGGTACGCAGTCTGCCGAATTTATGGCTGCCGAAAAGGTTCGAACAGATTACCGAACAGCCTGAATTATACCCTACTGCAAACGCCATGAAAAGCATGGTGACAGGATAGCTGGCACCGATTGCGGCAATGGCGTTTTCACCGTCTGCTATAAAATTACCTGCAATAATACTGTCGGCAATATTGTAGAATTGCTGAAACGCCACACTTATAAGCAGCGGCAGACAGAATTTCCACAAGACCCTTGAAGGCTTGCCGACGGTCATATCCGTTATCATTTGTTGTCTTCCTTCTTTGTAAGTTTTTCTGTTATTTTTTCTATAATTTCACGTCTGAAGCGATTGATTTCCGAAGCCGGAATCATAAGACCGTCATCAATAAGACAGGTGATATCACCCGCTTCAAAAACAGTACCGCCCATTTTAGACATACGGTCGCATACCTCTGCTGCCGTAAGCGCCTTGCTGCGTGCGGCTTCAGGAATAACGCCGCCGTCATATTCAAAAGCAATATTGCCGCATTTTACTGTCGCTGCAACGGATTTTTCCGCATGAATCACAATTGAAATATCTACCTTATGACGCTTATAGGGCTTGTCGTAAAGCTGTCTTATTTCCTTGAGGATTGAAGAGGTTGCCTCAACATCATCCTTGGTGCGTATACCCTGCATATCCTTTATGCTTCCGTCATAATATGACTGGGTAAAACCGCTGCGTGAAAATACAGACCGCAGCTGCTCCAGTCTGGGAGTCTTTCCGTCAAGTGCCTCACGGCAGGCATTCACCGCCGCCGCAACATATTCGGGGCGCTTCATTCTGCCCTCGATTTTGGCAGAAGTCACACCGACAGCGTCAAGCTCACGAAGATGTTCAATCACAGACAGGTCCTTCAGCGACAACACATTATGACGTCCGTCACAAGTGAAATCAAGACGGCAGGGCTGGGCGCAGAGTCCTCTGTTGCCGCTTCTTCCGCCATACATTGCGCTCATGTGGCACTGACCGCTTACGCATACGCACAAAGCTCCGTGAACAAACACTTCGGTTTCAATATCAACATTTCTGACAACACGTTCTATTTCTCTCAAAGACATTTCACGGGCAAGAACTACCCTTTCAAAGCCTTGTTTTCTTGCAAATTCCGCACCCGAAGCGGAGGTTACCGTCATCTGGGTGGAGGCGTGAAGCCTGAGTCCCGGCACTTCCTTTTTCAGTCTGCGGACAAAGCCCGTATCCTGCACAATAAGCGCATCTATCCCTTTTTCGTAAAGAATCTGTGCGGTTTTTACCGCTTCGGACATCTCATCATCGAAAATAAGGGTATTCATCGCCACATAAACCTTTACCCCCGATAAACGGCACTGAAACAGCGCTTCATCAAGCTGTTCAAAGCTGAAGTTCTTGGCGTTTTTACGTGCAGAAAATGCGGTTACACCAAGGTAAACCGCATCTGCACCTGTATTGAGTGCGGCGGGGAGGCAATCCTCACCGCCGCATGGAGCTAAAATTTCAATCATGATTCAAAAGTTGTCTGAACGTAAGAGCCGCTGATTTTTTCTGTTTCGGGAATATTCAGTCTTTCACGGAGCTGTTCAAGCTCGGTCTGGAGAAGAGTAATCTCATTTTCCTTCTTTGCAAGAGTGATTCCGTAGGAGTTTTCATAATTCTTCAGGATGTTACGAAGCTTCTGGTTTTCAATTTCCTTTTCTTCGCACTTCTGACGCACGGACTGCTCGGTTTCGGCTAAAATACCTCTGAGCTTGTCCATTTCGCCTGAACGGCCTTCAAGTGTGCGTATCTTCTTTTCATATTCGGCAATCTTTTCGCCCAGCTCCTTGTCTGTTACAGGAGCCTTGGCCTTGAGATTTTCAATTTCTTCGTTGGCAATTGCAAGCTCGATTTCAAGCTCTTCCTTTTCGCTTCTGAGCTTCTTGATATCGGCGGGAACATCGGAAACAGCCGAGTTGATTTCCATGTTTGTAAGCTTTCCGTTAAGCTCGGCAATGGTCTTGTTTGCATTTTCCAGACGGTCACGTGCAGCGTCAAGCTCGTTTCTGAGCGCTTCGTTTGCGGCAACCTCTGTAAGCTTTTCGGTGTTGAGCTGTGCAATAATCATATTTGCGGATGAAAGTGCAGATTTCACATCAGAAACGGCAGTTTCGCTTTCATCAAGCTTTCCGCTTACATCACCGCAGCGTGCTTCAGCTTCCGCAAGGCCACCTCTGAGGCTTTCATTCTCGGCTGTAAGAGCTGCCACTTCCGCATCATAAGCGGTTTTTATTCTTTCGATTTCTGCTTCAAGTGCTGCTTCCTTTTCATTATGTAAAGCTATCTCGTTTTCGAGAGTCTGCTTTCTTTCTTCGAGAATTTCAATCTTTCCGCCAAGTTCTTCAAAAAGTGCGTTGTCCTCGTCGCTTCTTTCCTTTTTAAGCGCATCACCCATTATAAGCAGTGCGGAAAGTGCAGTAGCCTCTGCTTCGGTAGTGCTGGGCATCTTTGTCTTGATATATAAAATCTTTTCCTCAAAGGTTTTTGCAAAGGCAAGCACCTCATCAGGCTTGTCCGTTTTCAGATAATAGCCTCTGCCGTTGACCTGAACTCTGAGTTTATCCATATTCTTTCTTCCTTTCGGGATGCTTTATTTATATTCCTTATTATTATATAATAAATTTCATAAAAAGAAAAGGGGTTTTTCAAAAAAACTTTGTATTTTTAAAATTATTTTCAAAATTTGTTGAAAATACTTTCAAAATATAGTATAATGAATTTAATTATTTGAGTTTGCAGGGCTTTTCCCTGACATCCTGACGAAAGGAAGAAAAATATGCTCGAAACAGGTATCAAAGGACAGCAGTCCGAAGTAGTCACAAAGGAGAAAACCGCAATGGAAATGGGCAGCGGAACTCTCCCTGTATATGCAACCCCTGCAATGATTGCACTTATGGAAAAAACCGCAATGCTTTCCGTTGCACCCATGCTTGCCGAGGATGAAGCCACAGTAGGCACAAGACTGGAAATCTCCCATCTTGCCGCCTGCGGACTTGACGCACAGGTCAGATGCGAAAGCACTCTTACAGAAATCGACAGAAAACGCCTTGTGTTCGAGGTTCAGGCATTTGAAGGCGAAACCCTTATCGGAAAGGGCGTTCACGAGCGTTTTATAATCAACACAGTAAAATTCATGGATAAGGTCAATAACAGATAACGAAAGGAAAAAGGATATGAACATCAAAACATTCTACCTCAACAATGAAAAAACCGTTTATATGAAGGCGTATCTCCTTGACGACGTGGATAATATTCCCTGGTGCCAGAAGCGTCCCGCTATCCTGATTTTCCCCGGCGGCGGATACGAATTCTGCTCCGCAAGAGAAGCAGAGCCCGTAGCAATGCGCTATCTTGCCGAGGGCTATAACGCTTTCGTTCTTTATTACACCTGCAACAAGAAATATCCCGCAGCTTTCATAAACGCCGCTTACGCTCTCTATAAAATCAGAATGAGAGCCGATGAATTCGGCGTGGACAAGAACAAGATTGCCGTATGGGGCGCTTCCGCAGGCGGACACCTTGCAGGCTGTCTTGCTACAATGTGGACCGATTCCAGCATCACAAAAGCACTGGGCTGTGAGCCTGAGGATATCAGACCCAACGCAGCGGTTCTCTGCTACCCCGTAATCAGCGGTATCACAAATCCTCACCAGGGCTCCTTCAATGTTCTTCTGGGCGAAAACGCAAGCCACAGCGATTTATCACGCCTTTCACTGGAAAACCGTGTAACACCCAAGACTCCCCCTGTTTTCCTCTGGTGCACAGCAAATGATGACTGCGTTCCCGCACACAACAGCCTTGTTATGGCTAAGGCGTGCGTTTCCAACGGCGTTCCCGTTGAGCTTCATATGTGGGATGAAGGCCCTCACGGACTTTCTACCTGCGATAAGGTTACAGGCTGGAACGATTATTTTTACAGGGATAACTGCAAGGAATGGATTGACCTCTCTCTCAAGTTCCTCGCAAAGTATATGGACGTATGAGTAAGAAAAATAAATCAAAAAAGCCGAAAAAAGAACAGGCACCGGCAATACCCGAAAAAATCCTGTATACAAAAGGCGAGAAAACCGCTGAAATCCTGTCAGTTATCTACTGTATAATCAGCGGCACTGTGCAGATTGCACTGTTCGCATCAGGAATATGCGGCACAGGTGCGATTGTCACGGGTATTATAACGCTGGTTGAATGTGCGGCATTCACCTTCGGCTCGGCATATCCTCAGTACACAAACATTTACGGAGGAAAAATCAGAACCACCGAACAGATGTTCAGAAATATCAGAAAATACAGCATAGCCATAAAGTTCGTAATTTCAACAATTCTGCTTTTATTAGCTGTTTTTGTACTCTGAATATAAACAACAGAAAGGACAAAAGACAATGAAAACACCTTTTATCACAAAAGACAAGGCTCTCGAAATCGCAAAGGAAATCCCCACACCCTTTCACATCTACGACGAAAAGGGTATCCGTGAAAACGCAAGAAAATTAAAGGAGGCTTTCTCCTGGAACAAGGGCTTCAGAGAATATTTTGCTGTCAAGGCTACTCCCAACCCCTTTATTTTAAAGACATTAATGGAAGAAGGCTGCGGCTTTGACTGCTCCTCCTATACCGAACTCATGCTTTCCGACAAGGTAGGCGGCAAGCAGCACGATATCATGTTCAGCTCCAACGAAACTCCCGATGAGGATTTCAAGCTGGCTTATGACCTCGGCGCAATCATCAACCTTGACGACTTCACACACATTGAAATCCTTGACAAGCTTACAGGTATTCCCGAAACAATTTCCTGCCGTTATAACCCCGGCGGAGAATTCAAGACCAGCGAAACAGGCAACGTTATGGATACTCCCAAGGACGCAAAGTACGGCTTCACACATGAGCAGATTATCGAAGGCTACCGTCTTTTAAAGGAAAAGGGCGCAAAGCGCTTCGGTATGCACGCTTTCCTTGCAAGCAACACACTTACAAACGACTACTATCCCGTTTTAGCGGCTATCATGTTCCGTGCTGCCGTTGAAATCAAGGAAAAAGCAGGCGTTGAACTCAGCTTCATCAACCTTTCAGGCGGCGTAGGCATCCCCTACCGTCCCGGACAGCCTGCCAACGATATTCTCGAAATCGGCAGACGTGTAAAAGAAGCATATGAAGAAATCCTCGTACCCGCAGGTATGGGCGATGTTGCTATCTATACCGAGCTTGGCAGATTCATGCTTGCTCCCTACGGCGGACTTGTTACAAAGGCTATCCGTGAAAAGCACATCTACCGTGAATATATCGGCGTTGACGCTTGTGCGGCAAACCTTATGCGTCCCGCTATCTATGACGCTTACCACCACATCACCGTTTTAGGCAAGGAAAATGCTCCTCTTGACCACGTTTACGACGTTGTAGGCGGTCTTTGCGAAAACTGCGACAAGTTTGCAAAGCAGAGAGAATTACCCAAGATTGATATGGGCGATATCCTCTTTATCCACGATACAGGCGCACACGGCTTCTCCATGGGCTATAACTACAACGGCAAGCTCCGTTCAGCAGAGGTTATGCTGAAGGAAGACGGAAGCTTCCAGCTTATCCGCCGTGCTGAAACTCCCAAGGACTATTTTGCAACCTTTGATTTCTGCGAATACAGCTTCAAATAAATCAATTATTTATTTGAAATGAAAAATTAAAAGTGAATAGTGAATAGTTTTGGTGTGCCTTCGGCACAGATTTTAAATTTGTCGGCGTAAGCCAACACCTCAGCTTTTCACTATTCATTATTCGTTATTCATTCTTCACTAAAAAACGGAGTTTTTTATGACTTTTACATACTGCCCCGACTGCGGGGAAAAACTTGTGCCGAAAACCCTCGGCGACGAAGGCGATGTGCCTTTCTGCGAAAAATGCAACCGCCCCTTCTTCCCCGTGTTCAGCACCTGCGTTATCTGCCTTTGTGTAAATGAACTGGGCGAGGTTGCTCTTATCAAGCAGAGCTATATGAAAACCGAGCATTATATTCTTGTTTCGGGTTATATCAAGCCGGGAGAAACCGCAGAATGTACCGCTTTACGTGAAATCGAAGAGGAAATCGGTATTGTACCCGAAAGCTGTCACTTTGCATTAAGCGTTTTCTACGATAGGCGTGACCAGCTTATGCTGGGCTTTGTCTGCAAGGCGAAAAAAGCTGATATGAAGCTTTCCTGCGAGGTTGCAGAAGCGAAATGGTGTCCCGAAAACGAGGTTATGAGCAATCTCAGAGGCGGCAGCATCACTGTACAGCTGTTTGAAAAATATCTTGAATTAAAGGAACAGAATAAATTATGAGAATGAGAAAAAAGCGCAATCTGGAAAGCAGAATTGAAGCCTGCTCCGCTGTTAATTTAGGTTGGCTACAGGATTATGCTTCGGAAATGCGTGGAGAAAACACTCCCGAAATCATCACTGCTGAAAAGGTATTCGGCAACAGCAACCCCATCCATCTGGAAATCGGATGCGGCAAGGGTCAGTTCGCCGAAGAAATCGCAAAGCGTAACCCTCATATAAACTACATAGCCGTAGAACAGAACGTAAACGTCCTTGTTACCGCAATGGAGCGCACCCGTGATTCAGGCACTCCCAATCTTAAATACATAATGGGTATGGCTGAATATCTGGAAAAGGTATTCGAAAAAGGCAGCGTGCAGTGCATTTATCTGAATTTCAGCTGTCCGTTCCCGAAAAACGCATATGCAAAGCATCGTCTTACTCATCAGCGTTTTCTCGATATTTACAGAAATATCCTTGCTCCCGACGGTGTTATCTATCAGAAGACAGACAATGCTCCGTTCTTTGAATTTTCGCTGAACAGCTACTGCGACAACGGTTTTAAAATGCGTAATATAACCTTTGATCTGCATAACAGCAAAATCGAAGGGAATATTATAACTGAGTATGAAGCGAAATTCTCTTCAATGGGATTCCCGATTTATTATGTGGAGGCATTTCCACAGAAAAATTGACAAAATCTATTTACAAATCCTGAAAAATATTATATAATAGATATAGAAATTTTTACAGCACCCGTTTCAGAAAGGAATGATCATTATGGGAAAGTTATCCACCATTATCAGCGTTGCGGCGCTTGCAGGTCTTGGCTACTATGTAGGCAAGAAAGTTTTTGACAAGAAAAAGGCTGAGGATGCCGAAAGAGCTGAAAGAATTGCTAACGGCGAAATCGACGAATCCGAGCTTTTCGTTGAAGAAACTCACTCTTCTCCCAAGGAAAAGCTTCAGCGCGCTTCTCTCTTTGCAGTAGGCGCAATCAAGACAGGAACTGAAAAGTTCAAGGAAGGCATCGACGAAATCATCAACGCAGATATGATTTCCAAGGGCGAAACAACTATGACTGAAGTCAAGGAGTTTGCTGCCGATAAAAAGGAAAAGACTGCTGCTTTCGTAGCTGAAAAGAAGGAACAGACATCTGCCTTTGTAAGCGAAGCAAAGGAAAAGACTGTTAATTTTGCAAACGGTGCTGCTGAAAACATAAAGAACGAAATCGACAACCTCAAGAACATGGTAACCTCTATCAACTCAAACCCCGGCGAGGTTGAAGATGATATTGTCGATATCGACATGGCTGACATTGCCGAAGATGCAGACGAAGGAATTCCTGCTGAGGATATCGAAGTGAAGATTGAAGAAATCGTTGAAGAAGTCGATGAAATCCCTACCGCTGAAGAAATCGAAGAGGTAAAGGCTGACGCTGCAGAGGCAATTGCTGAATACAGAGCTGAATTTGCAGAAGCAACAGATGAAGCTTCCGAACAGCTTGACCAGCTCAACGACAAGGCTGAAGAAATTGCCGAAGAAATCGAAGCAGCTGCTGACGAAATTGAAGAAGCTGCCGAGGAAGCCGTTGAGGAAGTTAAAGAGGAAGCTGATGAAGTTATTTCTTCCGTAGAAATCGAACAGCCCGCTTTTGAAGAAGCAGAAGAAGAAACAGAAGATCTTGATGACATCAATCTCGATACAGATTCTGTTGATACTTTCGATTTCAGCGCAGCTGACCAGCTTTAAGGCGAGCCGCCTCGGGCAATTCCGCCTTTCTATAAGTTTACAAACCCCGCAGTTGAAAAACGGCGGGGTTTTAAGTTCATATAAACGCAAACGGCGGATACGCATGTAATGCGTATCCGCCGTTTGCAATCCTTCTGAAAAGCAGACGCAATAATCATTCATAGCAAAAAAATCCCAACCCGTAAGGTGGATATCCGTATAGAAGCTTTACAGGCATTACTGAGGAAAACCCTTTTGTAAAAGGGCTTTTCCTCAGACTCCTTTCCGAAAACTTTTAATTTTAATTTAAGCCTGACAGGGTAATTTACCCTGTCAGGCTTAA
>JAGALB010000024.1 GCA_017625405.1 Ruminiclostridium sp.
ATTATATAAACAAGTTTGTTATCAGAAAATATATGGGCGTGGGAAGTTATCCGTTTGAGTACTGGAAAGAAAACGGGTATTTTGATAAGTGTCCTTTTTAAATTAATCTGCTATTTATAAAAATATATTATTTGACAAATTCCAATATATCGAACTGAACATATTACATAATCATTCTCAACGTCATCTGTTTTTAGCAAGACAGACAGTAAAAAATGACAGCCGCACGAGTGATGCGGCTGTTTTTTCGTTATAGAATAAAAATCAGCGTACCCGTCGGGTACGCTGAAATTTTTATAATTACTTGTTGATTCTTGCTTCGAGAGCATCAAGCTGAGCTGTGAGAGCTGCAGGGAGTCTGCCGCCCTTATCAGCGATTTCTTCCTTGTAGTATCTTCTCATTTCAGCAACTTCCTTAGTCCAGAGATCCTTGTCAACTGCAAGGAGCTTATCCATAACTGCGGGAGTAACTTCGTCTTCGATACCTTCAACATTGATGTCGCCCTTCTTGGGGAGGTAACCGATAGCTGTTTCTTCAGCGTCGATTGTGCCTTCGCATCTCTTGATGATCCAGTCGAGAACTCTCATGTTGTCGCCGAAGCCGGGCCAGATAAAGTTGCCGTCTTCGTCCTGCTTGAACCAGTTAACATTGAAGATCTTGGGAGCCTTGTCGCCGAGCTTTTTGCCCATTTCGATCCAGTGTGCCCAGTAGTCGCCTACGTTGTAGCCGATGAAAGGCTTCATAGCCATAGGATCGTGACGGAGAACGCCTACTGCACCTGTTGCGGCAGCTGTTGTTTCAGAAGAAACAGCAGAACCGATGTATGTGCCGTGGTTCCAGTCAAAGGACTGGTATACGAGAGGAGTTGTGGAAGCACGACGGCCGCCGAAGATGATAGCGGAAATCGGAACACCCTGAGGATTGTTGAATTCGGGGGAGATGCAGGGGCAGTTTACAGCGGGAGCTGTGAAACGGCTGTTGGGGTGAGCTAAGTTGTTGCCTTCAGCTGTGTATTCAACACCGTTAACCTTAGCGCCCTTCCATTCTGTTGCATTAACAGGAGGATTCTTGTCGAGCTTTTCCCACCAAACTGTCATATCGTCATTGTTGATAGCAACGTTTGTGAAGATTGTGCCCTTCTTTGTGCATTCGAGAGCGTTGGGGTTGGACTTTTCGTTAGTACCGGGAGCTACGCCGAAGAAGCCGTTTTCAGGGTTGATAGCATAGAGTCTGCCGTCTTCGCCCTGCTTCATCCAGGCAATATCATCGCCTACTGTGAATACTTCGTAGCCGTCCTTCTTGTATCCCTCGGGGGGAATAAGCATAGCGAGGTTTGTCTTACCGCAGGCAGAGGGGAAAGCAGCTGTGATATACTTTACTTCGCCATCGGGTTTCTTAACGCCGAGGATAAGCATATGTTCAGCCATCCAGCCTTCCTTCCAGCCCTGGTAGGAAGCGATACGGAGAGCGAAGCACTTCTTACCGAGAAGAACGTTACCGCCGTAAGCGGAGTTGATAGACCAGATTGTGTTATCTTCAGGGAAGTGAACGATGTATCTGTTTTCAGGGTCAACGTTTGCCTTGGAGTGTAAACCACGAACGAAGTCGTTGGATTCATCACCGAGGTTCTTGAAAGCGTCAGCGCCCATTCTTGTCATGATAGCCATGTTGAGAACAACATAGATGGAGTCTGTAAGTTCAACGCCCACCTTAGCAAGAGGAGAACCGATAGGACCCATGGAGTAGGGGATAACATACATTGTTCTGCCCTTCATAACGCCGTCATACATGGGAGTAAGCTTAGCGTACATTTCAGCGGGGTCGCACCAGTAGTTTGTAGGGCCTGCATCTTCTCTCTTCTTGGAGCAGATAAATGTTCTGTCTTCAACACGTGCAACGTCGTTGGGCTGAGTTCTGTGGTAGAGACAGCCGGGGAGCTTTTCCTGGTTGAGTTCGATCATTTCGCCTGTGGAAATAGCTTCAGCTCTGAGTTCGTCAAGCTGCTTTTCGCTGCCGTCAATCCATACAACTTTGTCGGGCTTTGTGAGAGCAATCATCTCATCAACCCACTTTAAAACATTAGGGTTCTTTGTCATGTTTTTTCTCCTTTGGTTTATTCACGAGGGCCATAAAAGGCGCTCAAATTTACTTTTTACGAAACGACCGTAAAGAATACACTCGTTTCACAAATACCATTATATAACATTTTTTTCAATAGGTCAATACCTTTTTCGATTTTTTTGTTTTAAATTTAACATTCTGCTGTATAGTGGCAATTTTGTGTTGACAATATATTGCTTTCTGTGTTAAAATTCAGGGTAGAAATGAGGGGATATAGATGAAAAGAATATTATCTGTTATTTTACTTTTGATAATGACGCTGACTTTTTCGGGGTGTATTTTCAGCACTGGTCCCAGTGCTACGGAAATGGCTAAAAGTGCTTTGGAGTGCTTTGATAATGATGATGTCGAAGGGCTAAAAAGCTTGTTTTGTGAAGAAGTATTATCTGATGTTGATGACCTTGACGAACAAATTGAAGAAGCATTTGCGTTTTATCAAGGGAAATCTATAAGCAAAGGTCCTATTGGTAGTTCAAGTGAAAAAAAGTATCGTGAAGGAAAGATTGTTGAATGTAGTGTGGAGCCATATATAGCTGATATCAAAACAGATTCAGGTAAGGAGTATGATATTTTGGTTTATACTTATACAGTGAATGAAGCAAAACCCGAAAGGGTAGGAATTTATTTGATTAGTATTTATACATGTGATGAAAACGATGAACTTATTTTAGGCATAGAAATAGGAGAGTTTTTAGATTGATTTAAATGAATAACAAAAATTACCCCGAAAGGACCACCCTATGAACGAAAAATTTTCCCGTACCGCCCTTATGTTCGGCGAAGAGGCTATGGAGCGCCTAAAAAACTCCCGTGTTGCCGTTTTCGGCATCGGCGGAGTAGGCGGCCACGCCAGCGAAGCCCTCGCCCGCAGCGGAATCGGCACACTTGACCTTATAGATAACGACGAAGTAAGCGTTTCCAACATAAACCGTCAGCTTTACGCCCTTGACAGCACCGTAGGTATGGCAAAGGTGGACGCCGCAAAGGCTCGTATTGCCGACATCAATCCCGACTGCAAGGTTAATGTGTATAAGTGCTTTTTTATGCCCGATACAGCCGATAATTTCGACTTTTCGCAGTATGATTATGTGATTGACGCAATTGATACTGTCACAGGAAAGCTTGAAATCATAAAACGAGCCAAGGCGGCTGGTGTGCCTGTTATCACATCAATGGGCGCAGGCAACAAGCTTGACCCCACCGCTTTCCGTGTGGTTGATATCCATAAGACAAAGGTCTGCCCCCTTGCAAGAGTAATGCGTTATGAGCTTAAAAAGCTTGGAATTAAGGACGTCAAGGCGGTATATTCTGAAGAAGAGCCCATAAAGCCATCCGAAAACCCCGATGACCCGCAGGCAGTGTTCCGCCGCAGCATACCTGCATCAAATGCCTTTGTGCCGTCTGTTGCGGGACTTATTGCCGCAGGCGAGGTTATCAAGGATTTAGCGGGTATAAAATAAGGAGAAAAAATGAAGCTGTTTCATAGCAAAAAATCAAAAATCGCACTTGCCGTCGAGATTATAATACCGTGGCTTATCTTAATTGGCAGTATTCCTGCAATTTACTGGTGGTTTGAAAGCGACAGACAATGGCGGATGGAGTACAACAGCGAGGCATATATTCATGCAGAGAGTATGTTTAATATTTTTTATTCTGTTGCAATGTCAATCGGAGTAATTGCGCTGACAGCTGAAGCAATTACTTTTATTGTTTCTCTGATAATGATGATTATTTCAGTTGTGAGAAAAACAAAATGCTTGACTTTTAAAATGCTGATTTTTGTTGCGTGTGCCTTTCTCGGTGTTATGGGTGCTGAAATACTTATGGTTCTTACCCATGTTTTTACATATGGAATGGGAATATAGAAAACAGGCGTGATCATAAGGTGGATATCCGTATAGAAGCTTTACAGGCATTACTGAGGAAAACCCTTTTGTAAAAGGGCTTTTCCTCAGACTCCTTTCCGAAAACTTTTAATTTTAATTTAAGCCTGACAGGGTAATTTACCCTGTCAGGCTTAA
>JAGALB010000025.1 GCA_017625405.1 Ruminiclostridium sp.
CATCATCATCGTCATCGTCGTCATAACGATCATCGTCGTAGCCGTCTTCATCTTCGTCGTCATCGTCATCGTCGCCATGATCTTTGTCTTTATCTTTATCTTTGTCCTTATCCTTGTCCTTATCTTTGTCCTTATCTTTATCCTTGTCTTTGTCCTTATCTTTATCCTTGTCTTTGTCCTTATCCTTTTCGTAATCGTCATCATCCTTGTGGTGGCCATTACCTATTTTCTCATCACAATCATGACTGCATTCGTGACCACTTTTTCCATGTTCGATTTCAGAACTGTAGGACGGTTTATTCTTGTCCTTACCCTTGTTATTGTCCGCAAAAGCAGATACTGAAAAGACATTTGTTGTTGCTACCGAAACAGCAAGTGCTGCAGCGATAATTCCTCTGAGTTTTGTTGATTTCTGTTTCATATTTTCCTCCCGGTTGTTTATGTTTATTTCAGGTATTTTTTCTTTACCTGTTGTAACAAATTATACCAGAACATTTTGTAATTGTCAATATTCTATTTTAATATTTTTAGATGATATATTTTTATTTTTTATAGCATTTTGCATATAAAATAGTTACATTTAGTGCGATTTAAGATTTCGCTCCCACAAAAATGTAATTTCAAAAAACTACCCCGAAGAATATTCTTCGGGGTATACTATATATATTGCAACTATAATGAACAATCGCTCAGCTTATCAAGCTCAAATCCGAGTATCCACATTTTAACCATTTCGATTTTATCGGAAAGAGGCTTTTCAAAGCTGTATTCGTCCAGAAGCTTTGACATTTCATCAAGAACGTCTACATCCATATTTTCCGCACCGTAATGTATCTGAGTGAAAATCTCCTGTATTTCATCCATATGCTCAGATGCGGGCTTCAGCCCGGAATTATTCTTTGTAATCTCAGATAACATCTCATAATAGCTGTTCCAACGGTTTGCAAATACAACGTGCATCGCCTTTATCGTATCTGTATCCTTATTACGGGCAGCCTTTTCAAGCTCCATGGCCATGCCTGCAAGCTGAATAATGCCGATAAGCGCGGCAGAACTTTTCATACTGTGAACTTTAACTCGATATGCGTCACAGCCATCTTCGGAATCTATATTTTCGAAATATGAATCCAGCTCCATAATATCTGCTTTTAACTTCGTACGGAACATTACAGCAGTATCCACAACAAGAGCATCATCCTTTAGATTCATCCTTGCGTAGTTCCAGTCGATACCGTCGATTGCAGGAAGTTCGACGCTGTCATTTTCATCAGCCGCAGCAGTTTCGGCTGCTTTTTCTTCAATTGCTTCCTGAATAAGCTTTTTATCAAGAAATTCAAAAATAAGCTTTTCCAGTTTTTCCGTGTCAATGGGTTTTGAAAGGAAATTATCAAAACCCTCACCGAGATAATACTCTCTTGCACCCGCAACAGCATTTGCGGTAAGTGCAATTACAGGCGTTTTGTGACAAAGATTCTCCTTGTTTTCACGAAGGGCATGGAATGTTTCGATACCGTCCATTTCAGGCATCATGTGATCCATGAAAACAATGTCATACAATTTCTTTGATGTTTTTTCAAGCGCCTCGTATCCGCTTTCCGCTTCATCAATCTGTATCTGCGTCTTTTTCAGAAGATTTGTAAACACCTTACGGTTTATTTCGTTATCATCCACCACAAGAATACGTGCTTCAGGTGCTACGAAGCTTACCTTATACGCCTTAACCTCCTCACATCTTGCAGAAAGATCAAGTTTTCCGACAGGTGTATTGTCAACAATCTTCTGTCTCAGAACAAAGTAGAAATCAGAGCCGATACCATACACGCTGTTTACTTTAAGCTCACTGCCGAGCAACTTAAGAAGAGAAACCGTAATATTAAGGCCAAGGCCTGTACCCTCAATACTTCTGTTGCGCACCTCTTCAAAACGTGCAAAGGCATCAAAAAGCTAATCAATATTTTCTTCCTTGATACCGATACCAGTATCACGTACAGAAAAATAGATTTCATTTTCTCCCTCTCGCCTTACTTCGAGAGTAACTGTTCCTTCATGGGTATATTTAACCGCATTCGTAAGGAGATTTGTAAGCACCTGCTTCAATCTAACATCATCGCCGATAAGAACAGACGGCAGAGTTTCATCAACAACAACTTCAAGCTTCAGGGATTTCGACTCCGCACGAAAACGCATAAGACTGTAAACATCATTGATAAGGGAAGCCAGCCTGTACTTCGCATTGACTAAAGTAACCTTGCCTTCTTCAATCTTTGTAATATTGAGTATGTCATTAACAAGGCTGAGAAGCGACTCAGCAGCAGATTTGGATTCATTCGCATAACCAAGAATTTCTCTTTCGCTGCTTTCTCGGAGAATCATCTCATTCATACCCATAATTGAATTTATAGGTGTTCTGATTTCGTGAGACATATTGGCAAGAAATCGTGTTTTTGCTATCGTTGCTGCCTGTGCATCATCACATTTTGCCTCAACAACCTTTAAAAGATCGTCAAGACTTCTCTCCTGCTCCGCACTTTTACGGTACTGGAACATAATGATATTTGTCATGCTGATAATAACCCAATTGGCAATCAGAACAACAACCGAACCGTAAGTATACTCAAGCATGGTCTGTCTTGAACGGGTATAGGTACTTACAAACGCCGCAACCGCAATTATAACGAAAAGAGTTATCACCATATGTCTGCGTGCAAGCTTGGGATCAAGAAAGATAAAGCTGACAACAGAATTGAAAAAGATAGCATAGATAAACACCTGTGCCGAGTCAAAAGCTATCGAAGCAAAACCGCTTATAACCAGAAAAGCAAGCTCCTGAACCATTTTATGCGCATCTTCGCTTAAAACAAATTTCCGCCTTCCACGGAACAGAATAATCGTCATAACAGCTGCAAAAATAACGAAACCGATAAGAAGTGGCATTGTTATTCTGTCAAAAGCATAACCAATTACGGTAATTGCAAGGGATTCAAGAATAAAAAACGCCAGGTTACAACGGTAACCGGTCAGAAAATGGGATTTCATAACGCTTTTACCCCCTTAGGAACAACAAAACGCATACCTTTATGGACAATTTCAGCCTCACATTCGGTTACATTATTTATAATATCGCCGTCCTGATTGATAGAAAAAGGCTGACCGTCAACTCTTCTGAATCTGATTCTGTCAGTTTCTCCCAAATCCATAAGTTCCGGATATTTATCGTACTTTTTACCTGTCAGCGCAAGCATAACCTTTAAAAGTCCGAAACCACGTTTATTGCCCACAACGCTGTATATCGCCTTGCCGTCATTAACACATGTACGCTCTGCAAAGTACAGCGAACCGCCGAAAATAGAGCCGTTACCTACAAAGATTTCCGCAAATTTGCCTGTTCGGGTTTCTCCGTTCAGTGTAAGCTCATATTCCTCTGTCTTCGAAACGAAAATAGAATATACCGTGGCAATACTGTAAGGCAGATCCTTGCTTATAACACGGAAAAGCCGGAAATCATCCATCTTTTTGAGACAGTTGCTGTCAAGCCCCGTTGACAGGGTGTTGAGCGAAACACCGTGATTGGATTTTATGTAATCAATATCAATGACATCGCCGTAAATCAGTTCTTCAATCTGCTCAAAACGCTGTGCGGATTCTCCGAACATCTTTAAAAAGTCGTTGGTAAGGCCGCAAGGAAAAAACGCAATTTCAACCTTTGAAAAATCATCAAAACCGTTGAGCATATTGCGCATGGTTCCCGAACCGCCGCAGCAGTAAAAGCGGAGTTTTTCACCATTGAATATATGCAGGATTTTTCTGACAAGCTCTGTTTCATAGCCTGCATAACGTGTATTGAACACAAAATAATCAAGACCTTCGATAGATGAAAGCTTTGTTCTAAGGTCATCCGCAAAGGTCTTATCCCCTGCAAAGGGGTTGATAATGAATATGTGAAGCATAATTTTACTCCTCTGGTGTTTCATCCTCGCCTATTTCGTAAAGTTCAGGATAAAGAGTCCGTTCAATAATGCTGAGCATTCTTTTTTTGTTCGGCGGTTTAAGAAGGTAACCGTCGGGCTTGAGTCCTACAAGCTTTTCAACTACTTCCCTGTCAGAACTGCCTGTAAAGAATATAATCGGAATATCTTTTGTATTGGAATTGGCACGAAGCTGGTTAAGAACCTCAACACCATTTACAAAAGGCATTTCGTAGTCAAGAAGAATAATATCAGGCATATTTCTGGCAATTGACTTGAATGCCTGTTCTGCCGATACAGCGATAGAAACCTGATACTGTTCATCAAGCATTTCCTTCGCTGTTCTGAGAAGGATTGGATTATCATCTACCACAAGAACTCTTTTGCGGTCATCGTATGACTGGATTTTACGTGTGGGAATTATCTTTTTCTGTTCCACAGTAATACCTCCCATTTATTTTCATATCTTATAATTATTTTTATTATACATCATTATTTGGAAAAAATCAATATTTTTTGAATATTATTCGTTATTTTTTATAAAAAATATGGAAGCCTTTAAGGCTTCCATATCACTTCCGAAATTATTTGTTTTTTCAGCCTCTTGACATCATTTCCGCAACAAGAGACAGGAATTCTGCTTTATAGCTGTCTTCACTGAAATCAAATCCGCTGAGCTGAGAAATAATTGACGCATAAGTCGCTGTTCCCTTATATTCGCTGTCACGGAGCACAAGACCGAACTGGGCAACCGCAGAAGCAAAAGCAAGGTTTTCAGACATAGATGCTGAATATACGCTTTCTGTAACAGGATATTCAAGGAGCTTGCTTGTATCGCCGTCAGGCTCCTTATAACGGATAGACACGGTAAGCATTTCGCCGTTTTCTTCGCCTGCTGTTTCACCGTACTTAAGATCGGATGTATTTAAATCCATGGGGCTGTCAACAGTTACAATTTCATAAATGGCTGTTACGCTGTGTCCTGCACCGATTTCGCCTGCATCCTTGGTATCATCCTCAAAATCCTCTGCCGCAAGAGTTCTGTTTTCATATCCGACAAGACGATAACCCTTGATATATGCGGGGTTGAATTCAAGCTGAAGCTTTACATCCTTTGCAACTGTGAAAAGTGTGCCGCCCATTTCTTCAACAAGTACCTTTCTCGCTTCAAGAACGCTGTCGATATAGGCGTAGTTACCATTGCCGTTGTCAGCAAGCGCTTCCATCTTGTTATCCTTTATATTACCTGTGCCAAAACCAAGCACAGAAAGGAACACACCTGATTCACGCTTCTTTTCAACCAGCTTTGTAAGCTCGCTTTCGCTGGAGATACCTACATTGAGGTCACCGTCGGTAGCAAGTACAATTCTGTTATTGCCACCGCTGATGAAATACTTTTCTGCAATTGCATATGCGGTGTTGATACCATCGGCACCTGCAGTAGAGCCGCCTGCTTCAAGAGCATTGATTGCTTCAAGAATTTGTTCCTTATTGTTGCCGTCAGCACCTTCAAGTACTACACGGTCATCGCCTGCGTAAGTAACGATTGATACTCTGTCCTGGGGTGTAAGATTTTCAGTCAGAAGTGAAAACGACTTCTGGACAAGAGGAAGCTTGTTATCGCTGTACATAGAGCCGCTTACATCTATAAGAAATACGATGTTCATGGGAGCACGCTCGGATAAATCAATTTCTTCCGCCTGTAAGCCCACTAAAAGAAGCTTTGTTTCTTCATTCCAGGGACAATCAGCCGCTTCGGTTGTAACAGAGAAAGGCTCGCCCGCAGCGGGAGCGGGATAGTCATAATCAAAATAATTGATCATTTCTTCAATGCGGATTGCATTGGTATCAATTCTTCCGCCTTCGTTTATCATACGGCGAAGATTTGTGTAGGAAGCTGTGTCAACATCAATGGAGAAAGTAGAAAGCGGATTTGCAGCAACGCTCATATATCCGTTTTCCTTTACAGCGTTGTATTCCTCGGTATTGAAATCAACAGGCGGCTCAAAATATCCGTCTGTGGCCATCTCTTCTTCTGCGAAGCCGAACTCAGCGCCGCCGACTGCATCAGCTACGGAATTATCTGCTGCATAATATTTATCTCCTCTGTTCATTGTCGTCTGCGGTGCAAACTGTTCAGCACCTGCGCCTGTATATACTGCCATTTCGTTTGTTGCGCCACAGCCTGCAAGTGATAAAACGGATACTGCTGTAATTAATGCCAATGTTCTCTTTAATGTATTCTTCATAATGTCCTCCTTGCGATGCCTTATAAATCTTTAGCATCATAGAATTTTTCAATCAATGCGGAGTAATCACCCGAATACGAAAACTTCATTCTGTCATAGAAAAAATCATCAACTGTTCTTTCAGGATAAATGATACTCTGTGAGTAATCATCGTCAAGACTGGTCCAGCCGTTGTAATAAACGAGTCCGCCGTCCGCTGTAAACTCAATCTGGGGGATGTTGTCATATACGGTACGATAGCCCTCGGCGGTTTTTGCAACGGGAATGAGGTATTCCCTGCCACGTCTCATTGTATGGGTTGAACAGCTCTCAACAATGATTGTTTCCGATATCTTTTCGGGGTAGCTTACACTTGTTTCCAGTTCATAGCAGATTGCACTGCCGTCATCTTTTCTGTAAACATCCATGACTACTGCACTGACAATATAATCAGCCGAAGAAAGGACATCCTCTTCAAGGAAATATTCGCTTCCATAGGGCTTACCTGTGCAGGTAAGGATTGTTTCAGAGTAGGAATTGAAAGGCAGGTCTTCATAATTGATAACAACGCTTTCTGTTTCATAGCTTTCAGATTCAGAATCGGATACTTCTTCCTCGCACGCTGAATCAGACGCCTCTTCTTCGTAAACGGAGTCATTCGCCGCTTCATCCATAACTACCGAGTCTTCTGAGGGAACAAAATCTACTGCGGAATTAACATCGGCAGATGGATTAATAGAAGGAGCAGTAGCTTCAAGCGAAACTCTGTCGGAAGAAAATAAAGACGGAACAAAAGCCACAAGCGCAAGACCTGCTGCAAGTGCAGCAATAGTTTTTACCGCATTTAAACGGGATTTTTCAGGGGTAATGCTGATTTCAGGAGTTGACGCTTTCTTTTCGGTAAGATTGCTGTCAATCTTTTTCCAGAGCTTATCAAAATCAGGTGCGGAATTATCGATTTCCGCTTCATAAAGCTCTTTTATTCTGTTTTCATCCATTAATTCCACACCTCCTTCACGTATTTACTCAGTTTTTCGATTGCCCTGCGATATTTCCAAGTAACCGTGCCAAGCGGCATAGAAAGAATTTTTGCAACCTCTTCAAAGGTAAAACCTGCGAAAAGCTTCAGGTTAACAACTTCACGTTCGCTCTGCGACAGCTTTTCAAGTGCTTCCTTTACAGATAAATTGCCGATGACGGTTTCTTCGCAGTTATCGCTGCTGATTGGTTCGGTATGAGGAGCTTCCTCCTCATCAGTATCTATGGTCAGCTCCACACGATTGTTCTTCCGCAGAAAATCAATCGCCATATTGCGTGCCAGAGTAGCAAGCCAGCGCTTATGCCCGTTACCCTGCTTATATGTATCTGCGAGCTTTTCCCATAGCTTCAGAAAGAAATCCGAGGTAAGATCCTCCGCATCAGACGGATTCTTTACCGCTGACAGCATAACGGAATAAATTGTTTTCGCATATCCGTCATAGATTTCTTTAAGACCAACCTTGTCGCCTTGCCGTATAAGTGTTATACAGCTTTCAAAGCGGCTGTCAGTCATACCGTCATCACCCCTTACACTTTATATACGTCTGAGCAGATCCAAATTTATGGTGTTATTCTGCATAAATTTTACGATATTTTTTGGTTATTCTTAACAAATAGCCGTTTTCTAAAATTATAACACATATATTGTTAAATAGCAAGAAAAAAGCCCCTTTCGGGACTTTTTCAATTGAATTCCTTGTTTACAGCTTCAAGTGCCGATTATGTATACACGTTTCATAACCTGACACGTTATTCATTGCCGAATGAAAAAATCAGCTTGAGCGTCTTGAAAATAATATCAATATCAGTACCGAAAGAACGGTTTGTAATGTACTTATAATCAAGAGCAATCTGCTCCTCAATCGACAGATTATCAGGCTTTGCAAGCTGCCAGTAGCAGGACAGGCCCGGCTTTACAAGAAGCCTGTCCGAAGGAAGCTGCGCCTGCTCACTTATAATAAACGGTCGTGGACCAATAATCGACATATCACCTTTTATAATGTTAAGCAGCTGTGGCAGCTCATCAATTGACATTCTCCTCATAAAGGCAGAATGCCTGAGTATCCTGGGGTCATGCCTTATTTTAAAGTGAACACCGTCAGATTCATTCATATCCATAAGTGTATGCTTTACTTCCTCGGCATTCTTGTACATTGTCCTGAATTTGAGCATCCTGAAGATTTTCCCGTCTTTTCCTACACGATCCTGAACAAAAAACGGATTACCAAAATCATCAATCATAATGACAATTGCGGAAACAAGAAAAACAGGACTCAGCACAATAAGTGCAAGAACAGAACATACAATGTCAAATATCCTTTTTATAAAATCATATACCGGCTTTTTTCTGTATACCGGTTTTTCAGGAACTACGAAAGATGCAGCTTTGTCATATTCAATTTCAGTTTCTGCCGTCGGCAGCATTTCCGCACATCCTTTCAGGTTATTTATTTAAACGTTATTAAACGATTTTTTCATCCTTAGAGCATATCTGATATTTCAGCAAATACGTCAGCTGATTTTTTTTGCTTTATCCATTAACTTGCGTGTAATAAACATAATTATCGGAACAAGAACAACAAATACTATCCATACGAAATGATCTGCCTTTGTAACATCTACCTGCACTATCTCAAGCTTGCCTGAAACAGTCCAGCCGTCAATAGATGTGTCCACGGAATGAGTATCACTCAATATAAAGGACAGGTTACGAAAATAAGGGCTTTTTTCACCGTTCCTGAAAAAGAGTGTAATTCTGACATTTTCCGCATTTTCAGGTACAACAACATACCCTTCATGAGTACCGAGCTGATAACGGTTAAAGCTTCCGTTACCGCTGTTTTCTTCTGTTGTATAGCTTTTTACAATATTATTTTCGGCATCAAGAAAAGAAACATCAATACAGCCTGTTCCTTTGTTCTGATAGTTGCCCATATCTGCGTAAAACCAGAAACTCATGGAATCCTCCACTGAGAATGTCACATGTGCTTCTCCGATACCGTCATTAAAGCTTATAGTGCCGTAACCCTCATTATAATAGAGCTTATCGCCTTCCCATGACAGATTGCGGTAGTCAGACATAAGATTCACATTCTGTTCAGCGAACGCAGAGATTGTGAACAAAAGCATACACAGGACAACTGTAAAAACTGAGACTGCTTTTTTCATCTGTTTCTCTCTTTCATTGCTCTGTCTATTGTACGCTTTGCATCACGCTCAGCAATACTGTCACGCTTATCATGTAATTTCTTACCCTTGCAGAGCCCTACCTGTACCTTGACACGGCTGCCCTTGAAATACATGGAAATCGGAACAAGAGTGAGACCACCCTGCTTTACCTGACCGAAAAGACGGAGGATTTCACGTTTATGCATCAGGAGTCTGCGCTCACGCAGAGGATCTTTATTGAAAATATTGCCCTTTTCATAAGGACTGATATGCATCTGCTTTACATAGGCTTCCCCATCATCAATGGAAATCCATGAATCCTTGAGGTTTACTCCGCCCTGGCGTATGGATTTTACTTCTGTACCTGTAAGCTCTATTCCTGCTTCAATGCTTTCAAGAATATAATATTCATGACGTGCCTGCCTGTTTTCGCTGATTGTTTTTGTATTTTCTGCCATTTTCTGTCCTTTCCATTGCAAGTAAACATCATATTAATATATTATTATACCATATAAGAGCAATTTTATCAAGTCGAAAATGCATAATACCAAAAAATTTCAAAAGGCTTGAAAAAAATACAAAGTGGGTGTATACTGTTCTATATCAGAAAAAAGAAAGAAGAATGTATATGACAAACTCCAGACACGGAATAGATATGACAACAGGAGCTATACTCCCTAAAATACTGAAATTCACATTACCGCTTATGCTGTCCAGCATTCTGCAGCTTCTGTTCAACGCTGCCGACATAATCGTTGTAGGTAACTTCGCAAGCGACAACTCACTTGCAGCCGTAGGCTCAACTACCGCTCTTGTAAACCTTATGACAAACCTGTTCTTAGGACTTTCCACAGGCGCAAATGTTCTTTCTGCCCATTATATGGGAGCAGGCGATGACAACAGAGTCAGCAAAACAGTACATACATCCATAACACTAAGCATTATAAGCGGTCTGATAATGACCATAATCGGTGTTATTTTCGCCGACAAGCTGCTCGCACTTATGGATACTCCCGATGAGGTTATTGACCTTTCTACTCTCTACCTGCGCATTTATTTCTGCGGCATGATTGCAATGATGGTCTATAACTTCGGCAGCTCGCTGCTGCGTTCAAAGGGCGATACAAAAAGACCTCTGTATTATCTTGCTTTTGCAGGCGTCATCAACGTTGTCCTGAATATGATTTTTGTTATTATATTCAGAATGGACGTTGCGGGCGTTGCTCTTGCTACTGTTATTTCACAGTGCGTTTCGGCATTTCTCGTTGTGCGTTGTCTTATGAAGGAAACCGACGGCTTTAAGCTTATACTTAAAAAGCTGGGCGTTGACAAGCAGATTACACTCAAGATTCTTCGCATCGGTATTCCTGCAGGTTTCCAGGGTGTTGTATTCTCACTCTCAAATGTAGTTATCCAGTCCTCAATCAACGGCTTCGGTCCGGTTGTAATGGCGGCAAATTCAGCCGCAGCAAGTATCGAAGGATTTGTATGGGTTTCCATGAATGCCTTTTCTCAGGCTGCCATTTCCTTTGTCAGCCAGAATATCGGTGCAGGAAAATACAGCAGAATCAATAAAATTACATTTACCGCCTGTGCGTGCGCAGCTATTGCAGGACTTGTCTTCGGAAACCTTGCATATCTGTTCGGTGAACCGCTTCTTGGTATATATGACCCAAGACCTGAAATAATACCTTCAGGACTTATACGAATGAGTCTTGTCTGCGGTCTTTACTTCCTCTGCGGACTTATGGACTGCTGTACCGGCGCAATAAGAGGTATGGGCTTCGCCGTTGCGCCTACAATCGTGTCGCTTCTCGGTGCCTGCGGGTTAAGACTCCTCTGGATTGGCACAATCTTCCAGATACCCGATTATCATACAGAATTTATGCTTTTCTTATCATACCCTCTCTCCTGGGGAATAACATTTATTGTTCATCTTATCTGTTTTGTTATTATGAGGCGGAAATTCCCCAAGGAAGACCATCAGATAATTGAAAACGAATAGAAAGGATATGTTATGGCTGAAATTTACAAATGCGCTGCCGAATTTATCGGCAATACTCCTCTCATGGAGGCATCAAACCTCGAAAAAACACTTGATCTGAAAGCTAGCGTGCTTTTAAAACTTGAATACCTCAATCCTGCGGGAAGCGTCAAGGACAGAGCCGCTATTTACATGATCGAAGACGCCGAAAAGCGTGGTATACTCAAGGAAAACTCCGTTATTATCGAGCCTACATCGGGCAACACAGGTATAGGTCTTGCTTCCGCTGCAGCAGTAAAGGGATACAGACTTATTCTCACAATGCCCGAAACCATGAGCGTTGAAAGAAGAAATATTCTTAAAGCATATGGTGCGGAAATAGTACTGACTGAGGGTGCTCTCGGAATGAAAGGGTCAATCGAAAAGGCCGAGGAGCTTGCAAAGCAGTATGAAAACAGCTTTATCCCCGACCAGTTCAGCAATCCCGCAAATGCAAGGGCGCACTATGAAACAACAGGCCCTGAAATCTGGAACGATACAGACGGTAAGGTTGATATTTTCGTTGCCTGTGTCGGTACAGGCGGAACAATCACAGGTATCGGCGAATATCTCAAGGAAAAGAATCCCGACATAAAGGTTGTCGCCGTTGAACCCAGCGACTCTCCCCTTCTTTCAGGCGGAAAGGCGGGCCCCCACAAGATTCAGGGCATAGGTGCAAACTTTGTTCCCACCCTGCTTAACACAGGAATTTACGACGAGGTTATGACCGTGGAAGCCGACGAAGCTTTCGACACAGCGAAAACCCTTGCAAAAAAAGAAGGTATACTTGTGGGTATTTCCTCGGGTGCTGCGCTGAGTGCGGCAATAAAGCTTTCACAGCGTGAAGAAAACGAAGGAAAGAATATAGTTGTGCTTCTGCCTGACAGCGGAGACAGGTATTATTCAACACCTTTATTTATGGAATAACTTGAATGGAGATGAACAATGAAAGCTTTAATTATTAATTGCAGTCCTGTCAAAAATGGTGCAACAGCGGAGATTGTACGAACCTCAGAACATACTCTAAAAGAATCATTTGATGTAAAAACAATATGCATCGATGATTATAAATTCAGCTTTTGCTTAGGATGCAGGAAGTGCCACAATACCGCCAAATGCGTTCAACAAGATGATATTGATAGAATAATCGAACAATTTGAATGGGCAGATGTAATAATTTGTGTTTCTCCGTCGTATTGGGCAGATGTGCCCGGACAATTCAAAGCTTTTATTGACAGGTGTACTCCTTGGTGTAACACACACGAGCCTCACGCTTCCTTGTCACAAGGCAAGAAAGGATATTCAATTGCATTAAGAACGGGTCCGAATGAAAAAGAGTGTCATAGAATTATTGAAAGTATTTTTCATTTTTACGGTCACATGGAAATTGAATGTTGCGGTAGTTTAAGTTTATGCTCGATTGAAAATAAACAGGATGTTGAAAAAAGAAAACAAGAGATATTTGATTTTTGTAGTAAAATAACCTGAGAAGATAAACTTCTCAGGTTTTTGCTTTATTTTCAGAAATTCTTTTTGAGTTCTTCCATTTTTTCGATTACCTTGTCACACCATGCGTCAAATTCTTCGTCAGCTACCTGCAATTCAGGATGAGCGAGAACATTTTCAACACAGCGTCTGATTCCCTCTTCAGTACGGATAACCGCCTTGAATTCGGGAACGGCAGCCTTTACCTTGGAATTATCGAAAACAACGGTATTGGACTTATCGCCGATAAGACTACCTTCAAAATCGTAATTGCTGAGATCCTGAAGCATCTGTGAGGAAACGTAATAGGGCTTCAGTTCAACGCCTAAAGCATCTGCAATAGTCTTGTAAATCTGATTCCATGTAACACTTTCATCGCTTGTGATATGGAACGCTTCGCCGATTGCGTGAGGATTACCCATAAGGCCAACAAAAGCAACTGCAAAATCCTCATTGAAAGTTATAGTCCAGAGGCTTGTACCGTCACCGTGGATAATGACAGGCTTTCCGTCAAGCATGCGCTTGAGTACCTGCCAGCTGCCCTTGTCACCATGAACACCCAGCGGTACGCTTCTTTCATCATATGTATGGCTGGGACGGATAATTGTTACAGGGAAGCCGTTTTCACGGTACATCTTCATAAGATATTCTTCACAGGCAATCTTGTTTCTTGAATATTCCCAATAAGGGTTTGCAAGAGTTGTACCTTCTGTAATTCTATAATCCTTTACGGGCTTGTGATAAGCGGAAGCGGAGCTGATATACATGAACTGCTTTGTCTTGCCGCTGAAAAGTCTGAAGTCACGTTCAAGCTGGGAAGGTACAAAGCCGATAAAATCACATACAACGTCAAATGTCATTCCGCTGAGCTTTTCGGCTGCTTCTGCTTCGTTATTAATGTCGGCACTGATAGTCTTTACGCCTTCGGGAAGTGTATCGTTTCTGCTGCCACGGTTCAGGATATATGTGTCATAACCCTTTTTAACCAGCAGGCGTGTAATTGCGCTACTGATTGTGCCTGTTCCGCCGATAAGTAAAACCTTCATTTCTGTTCCTCCTTAAAGCTTAGCCTTAACCGCATTATTCAGGATTTCTTCAATATCCTTTGCGCTGAGTCTTACAAAGCCCCATGTCTGACCGTCGCCGATGCCGAACTTTTCAATCAGCACAGGAATATCCTCAGCCTTTGCGCCGAGCTCTTCAAAATTGATGGGCATACCGATATCGTGTAAGAAACGACGGAATGCGTAAATACCCTTGAGAGCGGTATCCTCGGGATTTTCAAAGTTCATCGGGCAGCCGAATACACGTGTAGCCATCTGAGCAAAACGCATTACATCATGCTTATAAACAAATTCCATCCATGCAGGCATTACAACCGCAAGACCTGCACCGTGAGCGCAGTCATAGAGACCGGATAATTCGTGTTCAATGCCGTGGCTGTTCCAGTCCTGGCTTCTGCCCACGCCGATAATATCATTGTGCGCTACTGTTCCAGCCCACATGATATTTGCACGTGCTTCATAGTTATCTGGATCAGCAATAACACGGGGAGTTTCCTTCACCATGGTAAGGAGAATTGCTTCACAAAGGCGGTCGGTAACTTCAACCTCCTTTGTATTTGTAAAATAACGCTCAAAAACATGAGCCATAATATCTGTTGCTCCGCAGGCTGTCTGATATGCGGGAAGTGTGCAGGTAAGCTGAGGATTGAGAACAGAGAAACGGGGACGAAGAAGATCGGAGCTTGTATCACGCTTTAACATTCCGTCTTCCTTTGTTACAACGGAAGCACCTGAGCCTTCACTGCCTGCCGCAGCAATAGTGAGAACTGTACCGATGGGAAGAGCCTTCTGTACAGATGCCTTTTTATCATAGAAATCCCAGAAATCGCCGTCATAAAGTGCACCGCAGGCGATACCCTTTGAGCTGTCTATACAAGAGCCGCCGCCGACGGAAAGAATAAAGTCTACGTTTTCCTTACGGCAGAGTTCAATACCCTCGTAAATGAGTGTATCACGGGGATTGGGCTTTACGCCGCCAAGAAGAACATAAGGTATATTTTCGCTGTCAAGAGAAGCCTTTACTCTGTCAAGAAGACCGGACTTTACAGCAGAGCCGCCGCCGTAATGAATAAGCACCTTTGTGCCGCCGTATTTCTTTACATACTTGCCGCATTCGTTTTCTCTTTCCTTGCCGAAAACGAATTCAGTGGGGCTGTAAAAATTAAAATTTTCCATAATTACATCCTTTCTCGCTGACCTGCGAATCAGTTATTACTATTATAATCCGATTATATCAAAGTGATTTTCCATTGTCAACAGTTACGGAAATCATCGCAGAAATGTATATCTCAAATTTAATATAAAGTCGCATATTTTATCATCTTAATCTGTCGTTACTTAATTTTTTAAAAAAATAAAGTATTTTTAGCTAAAACTATTGATTTTTATTTACGCTTGTGCTATAATCAAAGCGTTGTTAAAAAATCAGACGGAACAGAACCATGAAGTTCCATTCCGCCGATTTATATAAAAGCGCAGACGTATTTATGGGACGGCTATTCATGAACAGCTTGCTGTTACCGCCCATCGTTCACGCTTTTTTACAGTTTATGCGAAAAATTTGTTTCGTGTACCGCAAAAAAATAATTTATTCGGAAAGGAAATGCTTTATGCCAACAATTGAAGAATTCAATGCCAGAATTGCGGAAGAAACCGCAAAATATGAAGCTCTTATAACAAGAAAGAACGAAAAGAGCGACTACTATAACGGCATTTACGATCAGTACAAATACCCTGTTCTTACAGCAGCACATGCTCCCCTTATCTGGAAGTATGACTTCAACTACGAAACTAATCCGTATTTTATGGAAAGACTCGGCATAAATGCAGCTCTTAACTCAGGCGCTATCGAACTCAATGGAAAGTTCTATCTCGTTGTAAGAGTTGAGGGTAATGACAGAAAATCCTTCTTCGCTGTGGCTGAAAGCGATAACGGTATCGACAACTTCCGTTTCTGGGATTTCCCTGTTCTTCTCCCTGACACACAGCCCGAAGAAACAAACGTATATGATATGCGTCTTACAAAGCATGAAGACGGCTGGATTTACGGCGTTTTCTGCTCTGAAAGCAAGGATACCGAAAGCAGCGATCTTTCCGCTGCGGTTGCTCAGGCAGGTATCGTAAGAACAAAGGACTTAAAGACATGGGAAAGACTCCCCAACCTCAAGTCAAAATCTCCTCAGCAGAGAAACGTTGTTCTTCACCCCGAATTTGTTGACGGAAAGTATGCTTTCTATACACGTCCCCAGGATGACTTCATCCAGACAGGAAGCGGCGGCGGCGTATGCTTCGGTCTTTGCGAGGATATAAACAACCCCGTTATCTGCACCGAAGAAGTAGTCATCAGCCCCAGAATCTATCACACGCTTACAGAAGTAAAGAACGGCGCAGGTGCAGTTCCGATCAAGACTCCCAAGGGCTGGATACATATTGCACACGGTGTAAGAAACACAGCAGCAGGTCTTAGATACGTAATTTACGTATTTGCTACCGACCTTAATGAACCCTCAAAGCTCATTGCTTCACCCTCCGGTCTTTTCATTGCTCCTCACGGCGATGAGCGTGTAGGCGACGTATCAAACGTTGTTTTCACAAACGGTGCTATTGCAAGAGAAAACGGCGATGTATACATTTACTACGCTTCCAGCGATACACGTATGCATGTTGCAACCACAACAATCGAAAAGCTTATGGATTACACATTCAACACACCTTCCGACGCATTACGTTCAGTTGACTGCGTAAAGCAGAGATATGAACTTATTGAAAAGAATCTCCAGATTTTAAAGAAATAAACGCTGACCGTTTTCAATGCTCACGCATTGAAAACGGTTTTTTGTTGACAATTATTTTTCTCAATGCTATAATTTTTTTCAGAAAGGGGTGTTTTTATGAATATTGAAATAAGAACAGCAACCGTTGCTGACGCAGAGAAAATACTTGCGATTTATTCACCTTATGTAGAAAACACAGCAGTATCCTTTGAATATGTGCCTCCATCAATTGAGGAATTCAGAGAGCGTATCAGAAAAACCCTTGAAAAATTCCCTTACCTTGTTGCAGTTTGTAATAATGAAATCGTCGGTTATGCCTATGCGGGCGGATTTCATCCGAGAGCCGCCTTTCTTCACTCGGCAGAGCTTTCCATATATTTAAGACAGGATATGAGAGGAAAAGGCATCGGCAGAAAGCTTTACAACAATATTGAAAAAACACTCAAAGACAACGGGTTCATAAACCTTTATGCACTGGTTGCATACGCAGAAGAGGAAGACGAATATATCACTCATGACAGTGTTATATTCCACGAAGTAATGGGATATAAAACCGTCGGCAGATGCAATAAATGTGGCTTTAAATTCGGACACTGGTATGATATACTCTACATGGAAAAGTTCATAGGAACACACAAATAAGTCATTTTCTGTAAGATTCTGTAAATTTTGTCGTCTTGTTTTATAAAGGGGGAATTTTTATGGAAGACAGCATGATAATTGAAATGTACTGGAACAGAAATGAATCCGCAATTGAAGAAACTGACAAGAAATACGGAAGCTACTGCTTTGCTGTTGCAAACAACATCCTGAACAGCAAGGAGGATTCGGATGAATGCGTCAATGACACATGGTTAAGAGCATGGAATGCAATTCCGCCGAAAAAGCCTGAACGCTTCAGAGTTTTTCTTGCCAGAATCACACGCAACCTTTCCTTTGATAAATATAAGATGAAAAACGCATCCAGACGAAAAGGCGAAATGCTTTATATTCTCGATGAACTTTCGGAATGTATTTCATCAGGCAGTACTGCCGATGATGAGCTGGATATGAAGCTTCTTTCCGAAAGTATAAACAGTTTTCTGAAAACAATTTCCGAGCGTGACAGAACGGTTTTTCTCAGACGCTATTTTTACGCAGAAGCTGTAACAGAAATCGCAGAACGTATGGACATCACTCCGAACAACGTTTCGGCGATTCTTGCACGCTCAAGAGCAAAACTGCGTGAACATCTCACAAAGGAGGGTTTTGAAATATGAATGAAAATCAGATTTTTGAAGCTATCGGCGAAGCTGATGACGAAATGCTCAGTTCTGTGTCAGAATACAGAAAACAAAAAAACACATGGATTAAAATTGCAGGAACTGCTGCGGCTGTATGTGTCGTTGCAGCAGTGATACTGGCTGCAAAAATGCTTGCGGATAATACAGGGATAACAGCTGAAGCACCACATGACACAACGGCAGGAAATCCGCTTACAACAACTACTGTACCCTGCGGTTCTGCACTTCATTCAGACAATTGTACGGAGAAAAATATGGAAACATACTCACCTGAAACAAAGGCTATGCTTTTATCGGCAGCGGAATATCCTGATATGCCCCGGTATCCTGTTGAATTTTCTGAGGATTTTGAAGCTCAGTATGACGCATGGCAGAATTTCAGAAATGAATACAGAAGAGAAACACCCAAGGATTATAAAGATTCCGCAAACCGTTTCACCGCAGACAGCATGAAAGTGTTCCTTACAGATTCGGGAAATGAAAATAAACTTGTTTCACCTGTTAACATCTATTTTGCACTGGGCCTGCTTGCGGAATCTTCCGACACAAGCAGCAGACAGCAGATTCTTGACCTGTTTGGTGCAGACAGTATCGAAACATTGAGAGAATACTGCAGCTCAATGTGGAAAACCAACTATTCGGATGACGGAGCGCTTACAACGGTATTTGCAAATTCAGTATGGCTTTCCGATTCATTGAACTATAATATGAAAACACTTGAACTGCTCTCTGACAGCTACTATGCAGACAGCTTTTCGGGAAATATGTCAGATAAGGCATATACGAAGGCTTTTCAGGAATGGCTGAATGTCAAAACAGGCGGTATGCTGGAAAACGAGGCAAAGCAGCTGGAATTTGACCCGCAGACTGTTTTTTCCCTTGCCTCCACTGTTTATTTCCGTGGAAAATGGCAGGATGAATTCAATCCTGAAAATACTCAGAGTAAGATATTTACAACATCTGACGGCAAACAGGTTGAATGTGACTTTATGTGCCGCGAAAGAGAGTCTTATTACTACTGGGGCAAGAATTACGGTGCCATGAAAATGTCATTCGACGGAACCGCAAGTTCTGAAATGTGGGTATTTCTTCCTGATGAGGGCGTTACAACCGATGAGCTTATAGAAAGCGGAGAAATAAACAAGCTTATAGAAGATAACCGTTTTGATTATCCCGACTCAAGAAGACTCATAATAAATTTCCAGATACCGAAATTTGATACGGCATATACAACCGACCTGAAAAAAGGACTTAACGAATTAGGTGTTACAGATATATTTGACGGCAGCAGCGCCGACTTCTCCCCTATGCTTGAAAATGCTCCCGAGGGTACCGCTTTATCCAAGGCACAGCATTCTGTAAGAGTCGCCATTGACGAGGAAGGCTGTACCGCTTCCGCCTTTACAGCTATGATGATCTGCGGTGCTGCAATGCCACCTGACGACAGAATGGATTTCATTCTTGACCGCCCCTTTGTTTTCGTTATCCAGAGTGATTCAAACGATACACTTTTTGCAGGTGTAATAAATAATCCCACAAATTAATGTAACCTTTACCCCGACAATTATCACATATTGTCGGGGTGTTTTATGTGCGGAAAGGCGAAAATCGCTTTAACTCGTTAATAAACTGACATTTTTGACTTGATTTTTGTATTTTGTTATGCTATCATCAAATTCAGATAGTAAAAAATGTAATTTGGGAGTTTTTATATGGAGAATCTGGTTCATTTTGACATTGCTGCTGTCATTATGTTACTTGTTATGCTTATGACGAATATCTTCAGCAAGCGTGCAAAAAATACAGCAGGTCATATTTATGTTTTACTGGTCGGCGTAACAATGGTTGCGGCGCTTTTTAATGTTTTCACCGTTGCCCTTGAAAACATCGGAACTGATAACGTTGTTCTTCATAATATTGTAAGAACAATTTATCTTTTGTTCCACAACACCGCTACGCCTCTTTTTGTCATGTATATCATCAGTCTTACACGTACGTGGCATAAGTTCAAGACAAATCCGCATATCGGAATAATCCTTATGATACCATACTTTGTTGTTGTGGGAATTATTGTTTCCAATCCGTTTACAAATATTGTATTCACTCTTGAAAACGGAGCACTCGTAAAAACAACATTTGCGGATTCGCTCTATTTCTTCGCTACATTCTATGTACTTCTGGGATTCGTCTACATAATCATGTACCGCAGAACCCTCAGAATCGGCGCAATTCTGGTGCTTTGTTCGAGCATCCCTCTCGGTATTGTTGCTGTTTTTGTAAAGCATTTCTTCCCTCGCTCGCTGGTAGAAATATTCAGTAACGCTGTTGTGCTCATGATTATTTCCATGACTATCCAGAATCCCGAGAAAAACGTGGATACTATAACCAATCTGAGAAAGTACCGTGCATATGTCACAGATATCAAAACCGACTTTACAAACAATAATCATCACAAGCTGATACTGATAAATATCGCAAATTATGATTCACTGCGTTCCCTTCTGGGATATGATTATACAAACGAACTCCTTAAAAATATCGCAAACAAGCTTTCGGACTGCAACAAGACAAACAATGCACGCTCAGAGCTTTATTACCTGGACAGAGGAAAGTTCAGAATCGTTGTCAACGGCTACAATGCTTCAAAGGCTGAAAAGCTTGCTGCTGACATCAATGAAGCACTGAAGCACATGATTGAAATAAACAGGATCGAAGTGACTATTGATGCTTTTGTATGTCTTGCAAAGCTACCTGAAGATATAGGTGATTATAAATCGCTTATGGCATTCGGTAATGATTTTCATGAGCGTGTTGAAAAGACAGGAGAGGTTTATCTGGCTTCTGAGCTTTTCAAGCAGCGTGATTTCCACCTTATGAACGACATGGAAAACATTATTGAAAAGGCTTTCAAAAACCGCAGCTTTACAGTTTATTACCAGCCTATATATTCAATTGAAAAGAAAAGATTTGTTTCAGCTGAAGCTCTGCTTCGTCTTATTGATGATGAATACGGCTTTATCCCGCCAAATCTTTTTATACCTGTTGCGGAAAAAACAGGCGCGATTCACAGAATCGGCGATATAGTCCTTGAAAATGTATGCCAGTTCATTGCAGGCGAGGATTTCAAGCGGCTGGGACTTGACTATATCGAAATAAACCTTTCGGTTGTTCAGTGTATGCAGAGAGGCCTTGCCGATAATATCCTTTCTACCATAAAAAGATACGGTATATCTCCTGATAAAATCAATCTGGAAATTACTGAAACTGCCGCAAATTACAGCCAGAATATCCTCATTGAAAATATGACAAAACTTATTAATGCAGGTGTAAGCTTCTCGCTGGATGATTTCGGAACAGGTTATTCAAATATGGCTCGTCTTGCTTCCCTGCCGCTTAAGATTGTGAAGCTGGACAAGACCTTTGTAGATAACAGCAACAAGCCGAAGCTTCATATATTCCTTAAGGGAACTATAAAAATGCTTAAGGATATGGATATGGAAATTGTTGTTGAAGGCATTGAAACAGAACAGATGGTAAATACATTTTCAAACCTCAACTGCGATTTTATTCAGGGCTACTACTACTCCAAACCTATACCTGAACCGGATTTTGTAAAATTCATCGAAAACGCCAGAACAAGCGCATAATAAAAAGCCGCTCCGAGGAGCGGCTTTTTTTATTACAAAAAACTTGCTTTTATATCAAAAACGTGATATAATCAATTAAAATGGCAAAACACTATTAAAAGCTCAGAAAGGCAACCTCTATGAATACAAATCAGGACCTTAATTATCATTTTTACGTTCAGAAGAGCCACGGCTTTATAAGAACGCCCTTTAATGATGAATTTGAAAAATACATGCTTATACAGGTCGGTGACGTCGAAGCTGTAAAAAATTTCACCTCTTCAACTGCAAGACAGAATTTTCTTGAAGGAAAAGGCGTGCTTTCCGATGACCCAATCAGAAATATGATGTATCATTTCGTTACTTCGGCTGCACTTACATCAAGAATCTGCGTTGAAGGCGGAATGACTCATGATACGGCATATACCCTTACGGATATTTACATTAAAAAGGCGGATAAATGCCGTTCTGTCGATGAAATTATCATAATGCTGGGTGAAATGCAGGTAGACTTTGCGCAGAGAATGAAAGAGCTTAAAAAGGAAAATGTAATTTCACTCCATGTACGCAAGTGCATTGACTACATATATGAAAACCTTCACAAAAATCTGACTATCAAGGATATAGCAGAGCTTTTCGGGCTCAACCCCTCATATCTTTCAAAGCTGTTTCTTAAGGAAACAGGGACAACCATCAAGGATTTTGTTATAAACGCAAAAATCACCACAGCGGAGAATATGCTCAAATATTCGGATTTTTCTTACCTTGATATTTCCCTCGCTCTCGGATTTTCTTCACAGAGTGCCTTTATCAGCGTATTCAAAAAGGTTACTGGCATTACCCCTAAAAAATACAAGGAAGAATACTATATGCACAATATTTCTTTTAAAAATGAGTAACCATTTGTTCTGTTTTTTGAAATATTTATCTTTTTTTTGATATTCTTCAGCTAGCTGATGTGCTATTATGTAGAAAAGGAGAGATAGAAGAAACCGTACAGACTGTTTCTCGTAACAGAAATTAAAGCAACTATTCTTCTATCGCAATATTATTATGAAAAAGAACAGATTTACATTATTTACAGCAGCGCTTATTGCTTCAGCCTTCGCACTCTCTTCCTGCGGAACCGATAACGCTGCACAGACCACTACAACAGAACAGACAACCACAACTACTACCGTGGCTACAACAACCGAACCTGTTGTTGAAACTCCTGCGACCCCTGTTGCATATCACGGTGAAATGATTGCTGACGGCAACCGTCTTATCGGCTCAAAAACAGGCGAAGTTGTCCGTGTAACAGGCATGAGCTTTTTCTGGAGCAACTGGTCACAGAAATACTACAACGCTGATTATGTTGACCTTATGATGGATGATTTCGGTTGTGAGGTTGTACGTTGTTCTTATGGCATTCAGGATGACGGCGTTCCTTACGACAGAAGCTGCGAACCTCTTATCGAGGACGTTATCGAAGCTGCTATCGACAGAGGTCTTTACGTACTTATCGACTGGCATTCTCATGGTGCACACAAGAATCCCGATGAAGCCGTTGCTTATTTCAGCCAGCTCGCTGAAAAATACGGCGAATACGATAATGTTATTTTTGAAATTTACAACGAGCCTATGAACGTAGGCTGGGACGATATCAAGGAATACGCAGAAATTGTAATTCCTGCTATCAGAGAGCATTCCGACAACCTTATCATTGTAGGTACTCCCAACTGGTCACAGCAGGTAATGGATGCTGCCAACAATCCTGTTGTCGGCGACAACATTGCTTATGCACTTCACTTCTACGCAGGCACGCACAAGCAGTGGCTCAGAGATAATGCCGACAAGGCTATCGCAGCAGGCATTCCCCTTTTCGTAACAGAATGGGGCAGCGTAAATGCTGACGGCAACGGTGGTGTAAATGACGAGTCAACTCAGGAATGGTTTGAATGGATTGACAAAAACCAGCTTTCAAGCTGTAACTGGGCAATCAATGATAAAAACGAAGGCTCAAGCATTTTTGTCAAGGACAGCGAATACAGCGAAACAGGCAACTACATCAAGGCTCTCATCGATGAGCGCACAAAGGATGCTGCCTGGAGAAATTAATCAGCAGATTCATTTTCAATCTATCTCTTTCTTCCGAGAAAGCGGTAAATCCTTCGGGGTTTACCGCTTTTCTCTTTGTATCCTTGCATGAAAAAAGGTCAGACCTGCTAAGGTCTGACCTTTTGTTTACTTAATTGTTTTGATAAGTGAAACGCATACATTTTCACCGAATGATAATGTTATATCATGATTACCGCTTATATCAATTTCAGCTGTATATTCGTTGAAATCAGTATAACCGTCTGATGCGGCTATTGTAAGCTCACATGCAGGTTCTTTTGCATTGTCTATGAGAACGGCTATCTTCTTTTCGGAAACGACTGCCGCAGCCTTTACAGCAATTTCTTTGACACCGTCAAGACATACATTCTGATATGTAAGAGTATTTACCCACTTGCGGCCTCGCACATGGCTTTCGCAGGTAATGGGATTGATGTAAATTTCTGTATTCTTTTCCCTGTCGTAATACTGAGCTTCGGTTTCAATTGTAAAATCTCTGGGAGGAATCACTTCACCCGTAACGCTTACAGTTCCGCTGTGACGTATGTCGGAAGAAGATGCGCCTGTCATAATCTCGTACTCTCCGCTTTCAAGGCAGAAGCGCTGACGGGAAACATCATAGAATTCCAGTTCACGAAGAGGAACGGTAATTTCCACATGAACAGCTTCACCTGCACATACTGAAATGCGCCTGAATCCGCAGAGCTGTTTTACAGGGCGTCTGATACGCTGTGAAACCGGACGGTAATAAACCTGAACTACCTCTTCTCCGTCGCACTTACCGATATTTCTGATATCGGCAGAAACGATTATTTCGTTTCCCTTCACTTCATAATTTACGTTGCTGTATTCAAATTCAGTGTAGCTGAGACCGTGACCGAAAGGATAAAGAGCTTTACCCTCAAACCAACGGTAGGTCATCTTATTTTTCATTATGTCATAATCCTTGATGTCAGCAAGGTCTTCATCACATTCATACCAGGTTACAGGAGTTCTGCCTGCGGGATTATGAGCTCCGAAAACGGTTTGCGCAAAGGCATGGCCAAGCTCAGGACCTGCATGGTTGGTCCAGAGAATAGCAGCGGGACGCTTATCGGTAAAGGGCATGGAATAAGTATAGCTGGAAACAACTACGAAAACAAAATCAGGTCGTGTTTCCGCAAGCTTCAGCACAGCCTTTCGCTGAACATCAGGAAGCTCGATGGTTTTTCTGTCATAGCATTCACGTGCAACCTGTTCGGGGTCGTTACCGCCGCAGTAAATAACAGTATCTGCTTCAGCGGCAATTTGTGCGATTCTTTCATCGCCCCTGCACAAGGTCTGTATATCAAACATTACGCTTTCATCGGGCTGTGCATTTTCACGAAGCACAAGACGGTTATTTTCATCAAGGGTGAACTGCTTCTTGTGAAGATAATCAGAAATTATCTGCTTACCTGTCTTGCTGTGAGTATGTACCTGAAGAGTTTCGGATGTGAACCAGCCGTAAACGGTTGTTTTTCCGTATGAGGGCGGCTCGCCATCAGGCATATGCATTATTCTGCCGTCCTTTACGCTCTGGAAATTCACCCATTTGTGCTGGTGGTCGTGATGACAGTAATAGAAACGCTCGGCATTATCCTCTTCTGCGTCCGCATAGAAATCGCCGTCATCGGCAAGACGTAGGAATTTACCGTTGGGAGCTTTGATTGCGACAATATCCCAGCCTGTATCGCACACAAGCTCGCAACCAGCTTCAACAAGTCCCTGCTTTATGGAAATATTGTAGGAACTGATACCTGTATACCAGTCAAGAAGATTACAGTCAATATTGGGTCCGAGAAGAGCAATTTTTCCTGCCTTTTCCTTATTTATCGGCAGTCCGCCACGATTTTCAAGAAGAGTCATTCCTTCTTTTGCGGCACGTAAATTAAGCATTCTGTCGGCTTCGGTATTTACATCATCAAGAGTAATATCGTCAAAAGGTGTGTACGGGTCGAAATGTCCTAAGTGGATACGTCCGATAATTGTGTTACGGATTGCACTGTCAATTTCCGCTTCGGTAATAATTCCCTTTTCAAGTGCTGTTCTTGCGGCTCTCGAAACATTATCCACTGCGTCTGTCATGCAGTCTGTGCCTGCACTTATACAGGCCTTGAGTGCTTCGGCATGCGTTGCAAAAAGCTTATGAGCAGTAACATTCTGAGAAAAATCGCCGCCGTCGGTTACAACAAATGTAAGTCCCCACTCTTTTTTCAGCAGATTCTTTACATCATGATTTATAACAGCAGGAGTGTGACAAAGCTCGTTATATGCAGTCATTATGCTTTCTGTTCCGCCTCTCACAATAGACGCCTTGAACGCTGCATAATAATATTCATGTCTTAAACGGGGATTCAGGTTGGCGTTGTCGCTGCCTCTGCCCTCTTCGTGATTATTGGCGCAGAAATGCTTTAACGTCGGGATAGTTGCGGCTACCTTTCCGTCGCCACGGAGTCCCCTGGTGTAGGCAATTGACATTTCACCTGTAAGGAACGGATCTTCGCCGTAGCATTCCTCATTTCTGCCCCAGCGTGCGTCACGTGCAAGGTCAACGGTAGGTCCCCAGACCATAAGTCCGCCCTTGGGCTCTGCATTATAATATGCTCTCGCTTCTTTTGCGGCGGTCTTACCGATTTCAAGCATCATTTCAGGGTCAAAGCTTGCAGACATACCCATTGGCTGAGGGAAAACGGTGCTGGGCTTGTCCTCACTGCGGTTTACAAGTCCACGGGCAATTTCACAGCCTACATACCATTCGCCTATTCCAAGACGTTCAACAGGCAGATTATGGGTAGAAAGAAATCCGATTTTTTCATCAAGTGTGAGTCTTGAAACAAGGTCATCGGCACGCTCGGCATCGGATAATTCGGGATTACGGAACGGTAACATAAAAACACTCCTTTTCAGTAATTAAGGGCTTTTTTCACATTATAAATCATAGAGAGTGTTTTGTATATGTGAAAATCAGGTTTTATATCAAAAAATATGATAGTTTTCATGTTATCGGAATTATTGATTCCAGTTTAGCAATATACGGGTCATATCCCGAGCCGTTATCGTACGTCCAGTACATATAGATATCTGAAAGTGTAGCACGCACTTTTGTACTATCATTACCGTTCAATATTTTTTTCATCTTTTCGGCATTAGTTTCACTGTGATGCAACGAAAAGTGCGTTGTTCTGCCGCTGGTTTTTACATATCCATTATTACTACTGTAACCCCAGCCGTTTGTATAGTAATGAAGCATGGGTAGATTGTTTTCTTTGAGGGAGCTTGAAAATGGAACGAACATATATCCTCTCCATACTGGGTCATTTTCATCGGCATAAAACAGTACTCCGTCAAGCGTGACTTCACCTTCGAATTCAGCTACTGACCAGCCCGGAACACCTGTTCTTATACCTGAATCTTCAATTGCAACCAAAGGTCCCAGATGTGTTTCTGTTTTTATTAAAGTCAGATTACCGAATTTATCACCCTTATTTGCTTTTTTGTATACACTTTTATAATTCCTTTCTTTTTTGAACATTCCGTTCTCGTCAAACATTTCGGGATTATCTTTGGAATTATAGGTTTCGTCATATTCCGTTTCAAAGAAAACCACATTATAATTTGAACGTGTTATTGTATTTATCTCAAATGTTTCTTTGCAATCTGCAAAATACACCTCTTCAACTGGCTCATATGTGTTTTTATACTGCCACACTCCGTCTGTTTTCTCAAAAACAAGTACAAAATACTGCTCTTCAGGCTCAACGTCTAATTCCATGTCCATATAAGCATCGTATTCAGACTTTTTAAAATGTCTTATTCCCAGTTCAACCTTATCCTCGGAATATGAAACAAGATATCGTTCTTGGTCGGGTGTGCCAAGCGTTCCTAAACCATATACCCATTCTGTTCCGTCAATATCCGTAAAGATTGGCTTTTCATCAAGAGTACCATTCAGACATTCTTCGAAATTCCCGCCGACAATACTGTTAAGTTTCATCTGTCCTAATGAACTTAACTTGCCCTCTGAAATTTCCTTGCTGTATGAATATGATTTCTTATGATATTTGGCTGTATTTTCGTCAATAATTATGTCATCCATAAAATGAGCATAATCATTAATCTGGTACATAACAGAAGTATCAGCTTTATTTACAAAAAAACAGGACCTCATGCCGCCTCCAACGTACCAAAGAACATACCCATCATCAATTTCCATAAAGCGAGTAGGATAACAGCTATTTGTAAAACTAAAATAACAGTCCTGATATGTAAAGCTTATTTCACTTGTATCATTTTTCCATTCACCGTAAAATACGTTTTCGAAAATTTCAAATTGCTCCTCTTCAGATGGAGCGATTTCATCAAATGAATGGTAGTCAAAAAGATATACTTCCGATTTCGGGGTCATTGGAGTATCTTCTGTTGCTTGTGTTATTTCCGTTTCTTTTGTAGGTGATGATGTTTGCTTTTCAGTGGTAGTGGCGATTGTGGTAGTTGTAGTTGTAGTAGTTGTTGTTGGTGGCGTTGTCACAACTATTGTTTCTGCAGTTGTAGTTGTCGTTATTTCTGATGTCGCCTGCTCCGCTTTTTCGGCAGTATTACATCCCGACAGAAGCATTGTTATTGCAAGTAAAAGTGATATCTTCTTTTTCATAGCATTCTCCCCACTGTTTTTTACTAAATTATAACATGCTGTAAGTGTAAAATCAATTACAAAGTGGTTACAAATTATTACAATTCGGTTACAAAATTTTAACCCTTTCCCTGACTTTTGCATATATTGTAAAAGCGGCATCAGCCGCAAACATATCGAAAGGAGTAATGACATGAATAATTGCGATATGATGAAGCCTGACGCTGAAAAAGGAGTCAGACGTGTTGGTTACGCATACGTTCCCGTTCAGCGTATCGGAAAAGTTTATACGCCTTCAAAGGCGCTTATGCAGGGTACTGTTTTCCCTGAGCTTGACATCGGCATTGACGAATATTTAAGGGGGCTGTGGAATGGAAAATAATGCAAACTGCGCTCAGCTGCTCAGAAACGTAAGCGAAGCCTGCTTCTACGCTACTGACCTGAAGCTTTATCTTGACACTCACCCTGATGATATCAGGGCACTTGAAATGCACCGTGAAGCCTGCAGACAACTTAAAGCCTGCAAGGAAGCCTTTGAAAACTGCTGCTATCCTCTTCAGTCCTGCTGTGCAGGCGATGACGGCGAATGGGACTGGCTCATGGGCTGCTGGCCGTCAGAAAGGTTGGTGTAAGGTATGTTTATATTTGAAAAAAGAACACAGTTTCCTGTAAAAATCAACAACAAGAATCCGAAGCTTGCAAGCTATATTCTTTCGCAATACGGCGGTCCTGACGGCGAGCTGGGGGCATCGCTCCGCTACCTGTCACAAAGATTTGCTCAGACAGATAAAAGAGGTATTGCACTTCTCACGGATATCGGCACTGAGGAACTTGGTCACCTGGAAATGATCGGCAGTATTGTCACCCAGCTTACCAAGGGCGAGGGGGCAAAGAGCTTCGACAGATACGGAGTCGGCGACTACTACGTTGACCACGCCAACGGCGTTTATCCTGCAAGCGCAGCAGGCGTTCCCTGGTCTGCTGCAACAATTCAGAGCAAGGCTGACCCCATTGCAGATATCATGGAAGACATGGCTGCGGAACAGAAAGCAAGAGCCACATATGACAACATTCTGAGAATGTGTGATGACCCCGATGTAAGCAACGTTATCAAATTCCTGCGTGCGAGAGAGGTTGTGCATTTTCAGCGTTTCGGCGAACTTCTTAACATCTTACAGTCTAAAATCAAATAAAAAAAGCGGAATCTGCATGCAGATTCCGCTTTTTCAATTTATAACCGCTACCGCAATTGTGAGATATGTCGCAAAGGCAACCCACAGAAGGTACGGTATATTTATCAGCGCAGACATCGGGCTTATCTTTCTGAACGCTGCTATCATCATAGCTATCAACACAAGCAGTACGATAATTACTATAACTGCCAGCCACAGCGCTTCAAATCTGAAAAATACGATGCTCCACAGAAAATTTACCGCAAGCTGTGCCCAGTAGATTTTCAATGCTTTTGTTTTGTCAGATTGATTTGCCTCAGACGAATAAACCAGATATGCAGAAAAGCCCATTACCGCATAAAGAACAGTCCAGACAACGGGAAACAGCCAGGATGGCGGCAAAAGCGGCGGCGGTGTGAATTTGTCATAGAAATTACCGAATCCGCCCGATAGAAGTGCCGAAATTACTCCCACAAGCTCTGCCGAAAGAATAAAAATAGCTATATCCCAAAAATTATGCTTTTTCATAAAGCACCTCCGAAGTTGTACTGATACAGCTTATGCGAAGGCTGTTGATTATATGCAAAAAACACATCTGAGCTGACTCAGATGTGCTTTTTATTATAACTCATCTCTGTTTACGGGTACAAGTCCGCAGCTCACAGTAAGATTACCGTTGCGGCAACGTATCTTGTCCAGCATTTCCTTTTCCTTGGTTACATCCTTCATATTAATTACATACTGCAGATCAAACATCGTACCCATACGTACGGACTTTACGAACTGGAGAGTGAACTTTGTGGTATACTCATTGAAAATATCATCAAAAAGTCCGTTATAATCCATATCTTCAGTAACAAGAATGCGAAGAAGACGGGAATTCTTGTCATGCTCGGAAGGAATAAGTTTTTCCGCAATAAGAACAATCAGAGAAATTGCAATTGTGAAAATAAGGCTGTACCATATGTAGCCCATACCGGAGCCTATACCGGACGCCATTGCAAGGAAAAGTATACATATATCCCTTGAACTGCCGGGAACGGAACGGAAACGCACCAGGCTGAATGCACCTGCTACTGCTACACCTGCACCTACACTGCCGTTAACAAGCATGATTACCGTCTGAACAACAGCAGGCATTATAATTGCTGTAATCATCATGTATTTTGAGGGTCTGTCTGTACCCATCCTGTATACCACTGAAATTATAATACCGCAAAGAAGTGCTATCCCCATTACAATTGCAAATCCCAGAGGATTATCAGTTGCTACCTGTTTGAATAAAAAGTCCATATTTTTACCTTTCCTTTATCCTAAAGTCTTTTCACAGAACTTAATCATACGCTCTATGTTGTCCTCTCGCTGTCCGAGAAAATCCCTGATACACTTTGCGGTGGCATATCCGCCGTTTATCGCTTCATCAGCCGTTCCTGTTCCTTCATAGCGACTGAAGAACTGCTCATACAGAGGACCGTATGTATCCTCAAACAGCTGCAGTCTTTCAAGTGCGTGCTGTTTTTCAAAGCAGCCGTCAGAGAGTCCGGAAAGCTTTATACAGAATTCATCTGCAAATTTATCATTTGTCATAAGATAAGCAAAGCATAGCACCGCAGGATTATCGGTATTCATATCAAGAAGCCCGTCATCCTTATAGTTTGCGTTCTTTATTGTATTATTGCGGGCATCGCTTTCGCCGCATACGCCGCCGAATTCGATATCATAGAACATAAGACGCCATCTGCCGTCACCGTATGTGCTGCCGTCAGATGTTGTTGTCTTCCACATTGACCAGTTCTTACCCGGCCAGTCCCATTTATTATCTATCCAGCTCTGCACCGCAAAATAATCCATAACAGAAGCGGGATCAACCAGCTTTATAAATTCGTTGTAATCTTCCTCATTTTCAAGATCAGAATGTGTTTCAAAAAACTCATAAAGCTCGTGGAAATAATAGGTTTCATCAGTCACACCGGCAGGAAGATCACCTTCATCAAGCTTGTAGCCAAGTTCGAGAGCTTCGGCATCACCCTTGTAGATTATAACATCATCCTTGTTTACTCCGTAATAATCTTCCATATAGTCATTGGTATAGTCTTCCTGAAGGATATACAGACCCCAGTATTCACCATTCAGATAGACAACGCAGGGACGTGATTTCTGTGTCGCACAGTTCATTTCCTCCACCAGCGACTGCCAGTAGGTATCGTTGAACTTCGCAGTAAAGGCACAGTTACCACCGTTTCTTAAAACAAGTGTGTCATATTTATCCATGACTTCGCCGTTTACATTTGTATAATCTTCACCGAATACTGCATAATCAAAATTGTTTTCTCCGTAATCTGTACGTGCATAAAGACGTAATCCCTTCTGAATATCAGAACGGGAATAATTACGCTGCACACGTATTCCGCAGTTCTGGGTAAGAACAGGTGTCATAGCATCAGAGGTAGCTTCAAACAGCGTTATTGACGCTTCACGTTCCCACTTTCTTCCCTTCTGCTTATAATTTGCATCAAGGCTTCGTGCTGTTTCCGGGTCACGGATACGTTTCTTTTCTGTCAGGTATTTCTCAAGAGCTTCAGCAAAAATATCTCCCTTTACATAAATGCCGTTCTTACTGTCAAAGAAATCATCATAGTTTACCGAAATGCTCATCACCGCAAGGCTTTTTCCGCTTGCTTCACAGCTTTCGGAAATCCCCTGTATGTGTTCTTCAACTGTTCCTACAAAATAAGTAGCCTGAACATCTCCGCCGTATGTACCGTCAGCATTTTTTGTTACTGCCCGTATTACAGTACATTTGTCAACTGCCTCATCATCGGGCGCAGGAATTTCGCAATCAAAACCGTTTCGCTCCTTGTTTACAGAACAGAATGTACCGCCGATTTCAACAGGCTCAACAGCGGAAACAATATTTTTATCACCTTTACGGTCAGTTATCTCCACTGCACCTGTATAAAGCTTTGCAGACCCGCTTACAGTCGGATCACTGCCGTCAGTGGTGTAATAAATCTCACCATCAGTGAGCGAAGATATTTCAACGCTGAAAGCTTCAGGATAGATGCCGCTATCGTGCGAAAACTCAACCGATGGTGCTTCAACAACAACTGTTTCTGCCGCCTTAGCCTGTGTTGTTTCGGTCGTTGCTGTATCTTCCGGGTTCGTTGATACAGCGGCTGTTGTATCTGATGATGTATTCACAGGTGTTTCATCAACGTAAATATCATCACAGCCCGATACTGTAAATACAAGCGAAGAAACAAGCAATGCAGAAAGTATTTTTTTATTCATAACAAAGCTTCCTTTCACCTTTGTTGAAGCTGTTTACGTATATTCTTCCGTATTTTGAGAATGAAATCTGATGTATTCCAAGCTCACGGAGCAGATTTACATAATAAAGAGGCATCGCTCCCTCGCATTTGAGCTCCATTACATTATAATTCTCAATTCCTGTATCGAGAAGTTCATTATTCTCATCACGCCTGAGAGTCAGGTCATCCCATCTTCCTCTTATATCCTTATCAAAGGTTACTCGAAAACCCGGAAAACGATTATCGGAATACGCAACCCTGTCATAGGCAAGAAACAGCTTAGGAACAGGCTTGTATTTTTTCATGAGATAATCAATTTCATTGAAAATCTGATTTTCGGTATAACCGGAAAGACTTGGTGGCCTGATACCGCTTTCTATGTAATCTGCTGCCTCACTGAAAGGAATTATTATACGTCTTTTATATACAATTTTACGGAATTTTTTCTTGATTTCAAAAAACACCATTGAATTGTCATTTGCTGTGCCATAACTCCTGATACGCAGTTTTTCCTTATATACCGGCTTGTCAAGTGAATGCTCTATAAACCAGAAATCATCTGTATCAAGATAAATATTGCAGATTGTATACTTATCATATTTATCCTTTACAAGATGTTCGCCCACAGCAGAAACAAAACGTTCTTTCTGCTCTTCTGTCAGCAGATATTTACTTTCAAATCGGTTGAAACTCTGAATAATCGCCATCAGTTTTCCTCAAAAGGATATTTGATACCCCATTCTGCACGTAAGTCATCCATTATTTTCATTACTCTGAGAATTTCGGAATGCGGCATCTGTTCACATTCGGTTTTTCCCTGTCTGATAGTTTTGAGGGATGCTTCTACTTCGTACTCGAAGCCTGTAATCTGCTTCGGGGTTTCATAACGTGTAACAGTACCGTCATTCAGCAATACGTTTATGCCTTCGCAGTTATTGATGTTTTCAAATTCAATTCTGCCCTTACTGCCGTAAATAATGCCCTTAAGGTCAGTGTTGGAATTCATATTGCTGTGCAGAATTGCTGTTCTGCCGTCAGTATAATCAAAAACTACCGTGTTGTGTGTATCAACACCGTACTCATTCTTTGAGCAGGAAGAAGTGATTTCCTCAATATCGCTGCCAAATGCCATGAGAGCAAAATTTATTGTATAAACACCCAGGTCAAGAAGCGCACCGCCCGCAAGCTCGGGCTTTCTGAAACGTTCAACGTGGGCAATGGAATACCCGAGATTTGCAGTAAGCGAAGATATTTCGCCTATGACCCCGCTTGCAATTATTTCATCCAGTGTGAAACGCATGGGAAGATAGCGTGTCCAGATAGCTTCGCCGATGTATAAACCCTTGCTTTCGGCAAGGTCGATAAGTTCCTTTGCCTGCTGGAAATTTGCGGTAAATGCCTTTTCGCAGAGTACATTTCTACCTGCATTAAGACAAAGACGGGCATGCTCATAATGATGTGAATGAGGCGTTGCCACATATATAAGGTCAATGTCTTCATCAGCCGCAAGTTCTTCGTAGCTGCCGTAATATTTTTCTGCTGAAAATTCTTCGGCAAAAGCCCTGGCTTTTGCTTCGTCCCTTGAAGCAACCGCACCGAGAATCACTCCATCCATTCCGTTGACTGTTTCTGCCATTTTACGTGCGATCAAGCCCGCACCCAGGATACCTATTTTCATATGCACGCCTCCTTTTGTAATCGTTTTTATTATATCATTGTAAAGCGTTCAAGTCAATAAACATATGGTGAAAATTGTGAAAAAAGGTTGTGTTTGTGGTATGGATGTGAGGTTATTGACATTAAAAAACAGTCTGATACATTATCAGACTGTTTTTTATTATTTATGATTTTTCCGATAAAAGTTTCTTAACCCTTGCTGTGCTTATACTTGTTTGCAAGCAGAATAAGTGCAAACAGCGCTACTGCAAAAAGTGCTTCAATTCCAAGGCAGGACATAAATTCAGAATAGTCAAAAGTTGCCTCCGAAGTGAATGCCAGCATATCAGTCGCCTTTATATACCAGTAAGCAGGCAGGAATCTTGAGAAAGCAAGTATGTTTTCGCCGAGAAGCGACTGTTCTACGAAAATACCGCAGAGGAAGCTCATAGAAAGCGGAACTATATTTGCAACCAGAGCTACATAACGGGGCTCGCTTGTAAGCGTTGATGTAAGGATAGCGATTCCGGCTGAAACAAGAGTAAAGACAAAGCTGTTGAGAACTGCAAGCCAGGCTTTTCCTGTAAACATACCGCCGTTGATCACAATACCTACAAGCATGAATAACACCCACACAGCGGCTACAAGCAGAAGGCTGCCAAGTATAATCTGCATTGTCTGGGAAAATACGGGAGTGCTTGAGGAATTTGTGCGTGCCGCAATTTCCTTTTTATTCATCTTTATAAGAACAACTGTAAGTATGGAAATAAGCACGGAAATAAGTCCGTATGGAAGATATGTGAAGAAGAATGCAAGTTTAATGATATAATCTGTGCTTTCATTACCGTCGTCCGAAAATGTTTCGACAGTAACCTCTGTTTCCTTTGAAAGTGTGTCATTTGTTTTGCTTATTGCTTCAGAAACATTGTCATTAGCGGCCATATACGCTGAAAGCGTGGATACATAATGATTGATTTTATTGTCGATAAACACACCGTCATAGCTGTCGGGAAGCTGATAGTTAGTAAGAAGATTTTCTGTTTCCCCTGCCCTGATTTTTTCTTCAAAGCCGTTTTTGATTGTCAGCACATAGTCGGCTCTGGTATAATACAGTGCATCAAGGATTTCATCCTTGTCATTTTCGATTTCCACAAGGGTATTTGTGCTTCCGATATAGTCGGTAAGCGCCTTGCTGGCTTCGGTGTTATCTTCGTCAATTACGCATACACCAAGACTTACACTTTCAAATTTTACAGAAGGCTCGGCGCTGCTTGAAAACATAAATACAAGCATAACAAAAATTCCTGTATAGATAAGCGCCATTAAGAGATTTTTCTTTACAACCTTCATATATGTTTTAAAGACTGGCATATCTGCGCCTCCTTGTAAGTAAGAATCCACCGAGACAGAAAACTACTGTCATAATAAGCATTGTTATAATTTTTGTGGTAAAGCGTTCATAATCATCATAGATATTCAGGCAATAGAAAGCATCGGAAATTACTGCTGCAGGGTTTATTTCATTGAACCAGGGAGCAACTGTATCTACCATACCCTTCATGGTATTTATCATAAGTCCGCTGAAGAAGCAGCAGGTCAATGATGCGGCAATACAGATTGCAGACTTTGTATCGCCGTCCTTTGTGCCGATTGAGCCGACGAAGAAGCCGAAGGATGTGCCTAAGAAGCCGCCTAAAATACCTGCGAGATAAACGAAAGGAATCTTTGTGCCGAAATCAATTCCGAGTACGAAAATGAGGTATGTAAGCGAAACGGATACACAGATTGTTTCAGCAGCAAAACGTGCAAGCAGTGCTGAAGTCATTGATGCAATTTTCCTTCTGGGAGCACAGCAGCGGCGTGCACCCAACGGAGAAAGATTCGCCTGATTATCAACAGTCATGTATACACCTAAGTTTGAACCTAAAAGTCCCACCATAGCGATAAGGTTATAGAAATAACCCAGCATATTATCGGTATTACCGTCAGTGAGAGGCAGCTGCTCATTACAGGAAACCTGCTCTGAAAGTGCTTCAATAACGGAAGGCAGCTTTGATATATCAGTTTTCATTGTGTCTTCAATAATTGCCGCTGTGGAGTTGTACTGCTCGGCGAAGGATTTTACGATAGTCTTTTTTACATTGATTACCGTACCGCTTGTAAGACCCGAAACAGAAACCTTAACGCTGTCATCTACGAACATAATGCCTGAAATTTCGTTTTCTTCAAGCAATTTCATCGCCTGCTCCCTGTCGGCGTAGGTCACTGTAAATAACGGCTCTTCACCTGCTGTTATCTCATCCATTACTGTGCGGAATGCCGCATTTTCAGACTCCATAACAACTGCTACCGGAACAGCCTCAAAGGCATTTGATGCGTTTATATTTCCGAAAGCAATATGGAAAACCGTACCTAAAAACACAGGGAAAAGCAGCATCCACAGTATTACATCCTTACTGCGAAGGCATACAAGAAAATCGTATTTGAAATTATGCCACATAATTTATCTCCTTTAATCGCTGTCACGGAGTGCCTTGCCTGTAATTTCAAGGAACACATCGTTCAGAGTAGGCAGTTCGGAATATACTCTGCCGAATTTAAGCTCATGATTCTGAAGAATACTCAGTATTCTGATAAGATTGTGAGTTCCGCCGTCACATTTTACCTGAAGAACATTGTTTTCAAATTCAGCGCTGTAAACGTGAGGAAGGTCACGGATTTCAGAAAGAGCATTTTCGGGAATCATAAACATATCAATGTTTACCGTTTCGCTGTTCTTGATCATTTTCTTCAGCTCTTCATTTGTACCCTCGGCAATTTTTTTACCCTTATCCATGATTGCGATACGTGTGCATATCTGTTCAACTTCTTCCATGTAATGCGAGGTATAGATGATTGTCGCACCGTTTTTATTAAGCTGCTGGATGCCTTCAAGAATCTTGTTTCTGCTCTGGGGGTCTACCGCAACGGTAGGCTCGTCAAGAATTATCAGCTTCGGCTTATGCGCTATGCCGCAGGCAATGTTCAGTCGTCTTAAAAGGCCGCCCGAAAGCTTTTTGGGATAGAACTTTCTGAATTCTTCAAGTCCTACAAACCTGATTGCTTCTTCAACATATTCCTTGCGTTTCTTGCTGTCGTTTATGTAAAGTCCGCAGAAGTAATCAATGTTTTCGCCTACTGTAAGCTCATCATAAACTGCCACATTCTGCATTATGATACCGATGTCACGCTTGATATCGTAGCTGTCGGGAGTCATCTTCTTTCCGAAGATTTCTATTGTTCCTTTATCAAATGCAAGAAGTGATAAAAGACAGTTTATTGTTGTTGTCTTGCCTGAGCCGTTAGGGCCTAACAGACCGAAGATTTCCCCCTGCTTTATTTCAAGTGAAAAATGATCAAGGGCTATCAGATCCTTATATCTTTTAACAAGGTTTTCAATTTTTACTACTGTTTCTGACATGGTGTTTATTTCCTTTCCGTTTGATTGTATCTTCATTATAACCCCTTTTCAGCATAAAGTTAAGTGTCATAAGTCATTTTCTTCGGATGACATTTGTCACTTTCTTTTTTTACAGCATGGACAAATGTCATTTTTTATGTTAGAATATGTAAAAAAGGAGTGTGATGTTATGTACAGGTTTATAAGCAAGCTTCTGCTTTTATTTGTATTTGCTATATGTATAGTCCATTGTGATGATTTTACAATGCCTGTTATCGCACTCTTGTCTACAGTAACCCTTTCTGCATTTGCGGAAGTGGCAGGAAGAAAAAAGCGCTCGCTTATATTATTTATCGTGTGGCTTATTGCCTGCTTTATCGAGCCGTTCTTCTGCTTTTCCCTCCCTGTTCTCTTCTATGACCTTCTGTCAACCGACAAAGTCTGGCTATCAATAGGAATACCCTTAGCGCTGATTGTAAACCGTTCTTCCTTTGAACTTACAGAGCTGCTTCTTATCATATACGGATGTCTTACGGCACTGGTTATTTACAGTGTTCAGCATAAACTTAAAAAATCAGAAAAGGCGCTTATAGATACCCGTGACAAGTCCGAAGAAACAACAATGCTGCTTCAGGACAAGAACAGAAGACTTCTTTCCGAACAGGACAACGAAATCAATCTTGCAACAATGAAGGAGAGAAACAGAATTGCAAGAGAAATCCATGACAACGTAGGTCACATGCTCACACGTTCAATTCTCCAGGTAGGTGCGCTTTCGGTAATAAACAAGGACGAAACCGTGGGAAGCGGTCTTTCAGACCTGAAGGAAACGCTCAATAACGCAATGACAAGCATCAGGAACAGCGTTCATGACCTGCATGATGATTCAATTAATCTCAAATCTACAATAAATGAAGCACTGAAAGAGATTTCTGAAAATTACAAGGTTGAAAAGACATACGACTTTTCCGAAACCATGCCGAAAAATATCAAGCTCTGCCTTATCGGTATCGCTAAGGAATGTATCTCCAATGTCGTAAAGCACAGTAACGGCAATGCCGTAACACTTGTTATACGTGAGCACCCTGCCCTGTGGCATTTTTCATTTTCCGATAACGGAAAATGCGACGGACATATCAACGAAAGCGGAATCGGTATTTCCAATATAAAAGAGCGTGCTGAAGGCGCAGGCGGAATCGTGAATCTTTCTTCAACCGAAAAGGGATTCTCGGTAGTAGTTTCAATTCCAAAGAACTAAAGGAGTTTTTATGAATATTCTGATTGTTGATGATGATAAATTAGTAGCACTTTCCCTCAAAACCATTCTTGAAAGCACAGACAGAATAAACGTCATTGCCATGGGTGCAGACGGAAGCGATGCAATTACACTTTTTGAAGAGCATAAGCCCGACGTGCTTCTGATGGATATACGAATGGATAAGATGACAGGACTTGAAGCAGGCGAAATAATACTGAAAAAGCATCCTGACGCCAAAATCCTGTATCTTACCACCTTTTCCGATGATGAATACATTGTCAGGGCGCTTAATATGGGGGCAAAGGGCTATATTTTAAAGCAGGATTTTGAAGGCATTGCTCCAGCACTTGAAGCCGTAATGAACGGTCAGAGCGTATTCGGCGAAAAAATCATTGAAAAGCTGCCTGTGCTTATAAACAACAAGAGCAGATTCGATTTTTCAGAACACGATATCAACGAAAAGGAACAGGAAATAATAACACTTGTCGCGGAAGGACTCAGCAACAAGGAGATAGCTTCAGAGCTGTTTCTCAGCGAAGGAACTGTCAGAAATTATCTGAGCGAAATACTTGAAAAGCTTGAGCTTCGTGACAGAACACAGCTTGCGATTTTCTATTATACAAATGTGAAATAAAAAAATGCTTGCGGATTAATCCGCAAGCATTTTTTCTGCCTCAATCTTACGTACTGTTTCTTCGTTAACAGCTTTTTTCAGCTCTTTCATATATTCGGAAAACTGCACTTCCTTTTCGCCGTAAACAAGATTCATCTCATATTCAAGAGGAAGCCAGGTGGAAATATCAGCTTCGTTATGCTGTATCAGGGTTTCCATCTTGTCCAGTGCCTTATAGATCTTCGCCTCAGTAGTTTCAAGCCTGTTCATCTCGTCAAAAAGTGCAGCAAGCTCTGTTCTGTATTCTTCAGGCAGGGTGCTTATGAATTTGTCTACTGTATTTTCTTCTGTTTTTTCATCCTCAGCTGTCTTTACAAATGCAGGGATATCGCCTGTAAATGCTTCGCCTATATCGTGAAAAATACACATCTTCAGAATTTTATCAATATCCGCCCCGGGAAATTCATCCTTAAGAAAATATGCCATAAGTGTTAGCCGCCAGCTGTGTTCGGCTACGCTTTCATGGCGACCGTCAGACAGCCAGGAATGGCGGGTGTTCCTCTTCATAGCTTCAAAAGTATTTACAATTTTTATGTAATCACCGATTCTCATAATTACTCCTTAAAACAGCATCAGCTTTCCCTATGGGAAAGCTGATTTATTCTTTTATTAGCTTCCGAAGCTGCCGTATTTCTTTACGAAGCTCTGTGCTTCGGCATATTCATAACGAAGTGCTTCAAGATCTATTCCGCAGCTTGCGGCACACATCTTTACATCCTCCCAGTTACCGCTTTCATAAGCGCAGGAAAGATGATAAATCTCGCTGAATATACCACCGCCGATAATACCGTTCTTGATTTCATCGGAAACAGGAAGATCTTCAAGCGCCTTGGACAGTGCTTCGTCATTTGCGCCTGTTACAATGGAAATAAGACCCATCAGGTATACTTCCATGCTTCTCGCACCAACACCGCCGCTGGAATTCTTGGCGATACGTTCACAGAAGCGGGCACGCAGAAGTGCAAGCTTCAGGATTTCACCGGGAGAATTACGGTTAAGACGCTGTAACCCTACAAGATATATCCATTCCTTAAGACGGTCAATACCCAGAAGCACCAGCGCCTGCTGTACAGTGGAAACGGTATTGCCCTTATCGGCACAAAGCTGGTTGATGACCTTCAGGAGCTTGATAGTAAGCACAGGGTCAGTGGAAATAATTGCGGATATGTATTCGATATTCGGGTCGGGACTGTATAATAACGCAAGTATCTGTAAAAACGTCTTGATCATGGGACCGCCCGAACGCTTTGTTTCAAGTACAGGCTTTGAATAGAAGCTGCCACGTATGTAATCAATACCGATTTCACGTGCAAATTCAAACTGATCCTGGGTTTCCACATGATCAGCCATTGCAAGCTTGCCTTTTTCGTGACATTTCTTTACAGTTGCAATAATATCATCTGCATCTGAATTTATATCAAATCTTATTATATCTGCAAAATTGAAAAGCTTTACTGTTTTTTCGGAGTAAAGAAGCCCTGAAAAAGCAATGCTGTAACCGAGGCGGCGAAGCTGCATGCACTTCTGGAGAGTAGCCGGGTCGGCAATCATTTCGGTAGTTACCTCAACAATAAGCTTGTCCTTGCTGAAAAGCTCGTGGAAATTCTCTTCAAGAAGTCTGGGGGAAAAACGCACATATGCAATTTTTCTGTCAAATATCAGGTCAGAATTCAGTCTGAGATATTCCTTGGCATCTTCTATATCATCTTTCGTTATATCTTTATCACCATCATAAGACGCAAAGCAATACGACGCTTCATATGCATCTGTAACGCCCTGCGCATTAAAAACAGGCTGCTTTGAAACAAGAAAACTCATCTAAGCATCATGTCCTTCCTTAGTTTTTGGGTTATTACCATTCAATATCCTCAACAGGTGTAGGATTCTCATTTACAATAATCTCACGTACTTTACTGTTCTTCAGACGGATAACCCTGTCCGCCATAGGTGCAATCGCAGAATTATGAGTTACAAGTACAACCGTCATACCGTTATTACGGCAGGTATCCTGTAAAAGCTTCAGTATCATTTTACCCGTATTATAATCAAGTGCACCGGTAGGTTCATCACATAACAGAAGCTTAGGTTTCTTGGCAAGGGCTCTGGCAATAGCTACTCTCTGCTGTTCACCGCCCGAAAGCTGTGCAGGAAAATTGTCAAGACGTTCGGAAAGCCCTACCTGCTTCAGAATTTCTTCCGCAGGAATATAATCATCACAGGTCTGAGCCGCAAGCTCTATATTTTCCTTTGCTGTAAGATTCTGGATAAGATTGTAGAACTGGAAAATAAATCCGATTTCATAACGGCGATAGGAAATAAGCTCCTTTTTGGAGTACTTTGCTATATCCTTTCCGTCAACCATTATGCTGCCTTCATCAATGGTATCCATGCCGCCAAGCATATTCAGAACGGTAGTTTTACCTGAACCTGACGGTCCCAGAACTATTGCAAGCTCACCCTTTTCAATATCAAAGGATATACCGTCAGATGCATTAATGGTGATTTCGCCCATTCTGTAACGCTTATAAACGTCTTTTACTGATACAAAGCTCATCTTTTGCCTTTCTTCTGCCTTAGTGTATTTCTATTTCTCCGCTGTTGCCTACACGTGCAACGCAGTTTCCGCACTTGGACGAAACGTTATGCTGCAGACTGTTGATACGGATGGTAACACCGGGATAAATCGCACGCTTTGCTACTACACGCAAATCGTTGCTTATATCTATTTCTTTGTTTATTTCATCAATTCTGCGCTTCATTTCCTGAAGCTGCTTCTGATGCACGAATTTCGCCCTGATAGAAGTTACAAGCATTTCTTCCCTGTCCTCAGGTAAAGAGCCTGCCGCCTTCTTCTGTGCCTGAAGTGCATCGCATATCATTCCGAGCTGTTCAATCTGAACCTTGAACTCGTCAACCTTCTTTTCAAGATCAATTCTTTCTTCTGCAAGAATAGCGGTATTACCGAGAACGAGGTTGGTTCTCGTATAGGTTTCGGAGCCGATTATATTCGCTTCTATGTCGGAAAGACAGGTATATTTACCGCCGATAATGGCAGCCTTTCCGCCGCTTGCAGTCAGTTTTCCGGAACAGAACACTTCACAGCCCATAAAATTCTGGGCAGTAAGCTTTCCTCTGGCATTTACGGTAGAGTTTTCAAAGAAGTTCGCAGAAATATCTTCAGCTTCAAAGGTAGAGCTTACAACGCCCATGCGTACATCTATCTTGCCCTTTGCCACAATTCTGGCACCTGTAACCATACCAGATACTGTAACATTACCGCCTGAGTAGATTTCATAGCCTTCTTCAACATTACCTCTGACAATTACATCACCTATAAAATCTATATTTCCGACGGATACATCAACATCACCCTTAATGGTAACATCCTTGTCTACTACAAACTGTTTGCCTGCCCAACGGAGATTTCCTGAAATTTCGGCATAAATGGATAAGCCGTCTTCAGAAAGCTTTGTACCTGCACCAATATTGAGTGGCACCGGCTTACCGGGCATCGGCATTGCAACAATACCACGGATGTCCTTACCCGGTTCACCTTCGGTAGGAAGTGTTATTTCAGCAATAACTGTACCTTCCTCGATATTTGTAACAATTCCTAAATCACGATAATCAACATTACCGAACTCGTCTTCTTCAAAAACCTGGACATTTGAACGGTCATAAAGGTACTTGATAGTTCCGTTCACACCATCAACAGGCGGTTCGCCCTTTGCCGCAAGTACGGAATGGCCATAGTTTTTTTTCTCAAATATCTGCTTTAAATCATCATGAAACACATTATAACGCACGCCACGCATAACAAGCTCATCACAAAGCATTTCATATGTATACGGTCTGCCGCCGAACTGAGGTTCATTAACAACAACGTGGGCAGTAAGATAATGGTCATCAATAGTGATAACAGCGTTTCCGTTTACAGCTTCAGGCATAATTTCATCCCCCATCAAACAGAATTATATACGGTTATAATTATTATAACATACATTTATTCAAATTTCCATAGAAATTTGAAAAAAATTTATATTTTTTTGTTCATTATTATATTTTTGTGATTTTTGCAAAATTTGCCATAAGCTTTTTTGTGCCAACCGTATCAAAACTTATCTCAATAAGTGTATCATTTCCAATGGGAGAAGCAGAAATTACAGTTCCCTCACCGAATTTATTGTGTTTTACACGGTCTCCTGCCGAAAAACTTTCAGTTGAAGCAGCAGAGGCTGTTCTTACAACAGCTGAATGGTCACGGAGATAATTGGGCTTCGGTGTGCTGCGTGTGTTGCCTCCCAGAGAAATTCTTTCGGAACGGTCGATATATTCAATATATTCTGTGGGAATCTCGCGGACAAAACGTGACAGCTTATTATGCATGGTCTGACCATAAAGCAGACGGTTTGCAGCCGTAGTAATGTAAAGCTGCTGCTTTGCACGTGTAATTGCAACATAGCAAAGACGGCGGTCTTCTTCCAGTTCAAACATATCAGCAAGACAACGGTATGACGGGAAGATGTTCTCCTCTGCTCCGACTATGAACACTTTTTCAAATTCAAGACCCTTTGCGGCGTGCATCGTCATAAGCACTACACGCTCTTCACCCTCTTCATAGCTGTCAATATCGGAAATAAGTGCAACCTGTTCAAGATAATCAAACAGTGTGGGGTCTTCATTTTCTTCACAGAAAGTAATCATCGCCGACTTTAATTCCTTGATGTTTTCAAGTCGTGCTGCACCCTCTTCACCCTGTGCTATAAGCATATTCGTATATCCCGACTGTTCAAGCAGGTCATCAAGGGTATCCGTAATATCTCTTTCCTGTGCAGAGTTTATGAGCTCCCTGAACATTCTTCCCAGAGGAAGTAAGGCTTTGGCTTTTTTTGAAAGAGTAACAAACTCCTCGCATCGCTCCATTACTTCAATAGGGCTGATGCCAAGTGAATAGGATATATTGAAAATTTCAGACTGGGTAGCATCGCCTATACTGCGCTTGGGTTCATTGATGATACGTGCAAGCCTTACAGTATCGAAAGGATTGTTGATAACACTCAGATATGCGATAATATCACGGATTTCCTTACGCTCATAGAAGCGTGTGCCGCCGATGATACGGTAAGGAACACCCATTTTGCCAAGTGCAAGCTCGAAAGTACGGGACTGGGCATTGGTGCGGTATAAAACAGCATTATCACTGAACGGAGTACCGTTTTTGTGTGCTTCAAGCACTTCGTTGGCAACGAAAAGCGCTTCCGCCTGCTCGCTTTCAAAGCGGTAGACCTTGATTTTATCACCCTCGCCCAGATCAGACCAGAGATTCTTGTCCTTATGCTGGGTGTTGTTACGGATAACGGCATTTGCCGCATCAAGTATATTGGTTGTGGAACGGTAATTCTGCTCCAGCTTTATAACCTTGCTTTCAAATTCATTCTCAAAAGACAGAATATTCTCAATGGTAGCGCCTCTGAAGCGATAAATCGACTGATCCTCATCACCTACAACGCAGAGATTGCCTCTTCCGCCCGATAGGAGCTTTACAAGCTCATACTGGGCTGTGTTGGTATCCTGATACTCATCCACCATAACATAATCAAAATGATTCTGCCAATAGGTCAGGACTTCCTTATCCTTCTGGAACAGTTCAACTGTTTTCATGATAATATCGTCAAAATCAAGGGCGTTGGCAGCCTTCAGACGCTTCTGATATTCAATGTAAATATCACGGATTATGCGAAGCTGATAATCCTTTCTGCCATCTTCTCCGAAAACTGGAAAGTTTTCAGGAGTGATAAGCTTATCCTTTGCACGGGATATGGCATTCATGACAAGCTTTTCGGGAAAGGTTTTATTTGAAATATTCAGCGCATCCAGCACGTTCTTTACAACACGCTTACTGTCGTCTGTATCGTAGATGGTAAAAGATGTGCTGTAACCGAGAGAGCCGATGCTTCTGCGGAGAATCTTGACACAGCAGGAGTGGAATGTAGAAGCCCATACATCAGCAGCGGGAGCGTTCATTCTCAGCAGACGTTCTTTAAGCTCGCCTGCAGCCTTGTTCGTAAAGGTAACCGCAAGAATCTTCCAGGGTCTTACACGGTTTACACCTACAATATCAGAAAGATGCTCTATTATTTCAGGAGTGTTCTCGTATCCGCCCTCAGAATAAACCTTGAGAAAACGCAGATCATCCTCGCTCACGGGAGGCTCATAATCATTATTGTACGCATCACCAAAAAGCAGCATATTTGCAATTCTGTTACAGAGAACCGTAGTTTTACCGCTTCCTGCACCGGCAATTATAAGAACTGCACCGTTTATCTGAAAAATTGCTTCACGCTGGCGCTCATTGGTGCGTGAAAAATAATGTTCAAGTGCTTTTTTCTTTAAATCTTTATATTCCATTCCCGTAGACCTTTCCTAAAAATACTCTTTAAAAACAGCATAAACCTGACGTAATGAATACGTCAGGCTGATGCTTATTGTTCATTATTATTCTGCTGTCTGAACAGATACAGCAGGTGTGCTTGTCTTCTGTTCTTCGTCGTTATCAAGCACAAGGAAGGGGTTGATTCCGTCGCTCATAACCTGGGGAAGAACACCGTTCCAGTTTGTAATCTTGAGATAATCAATATAATCAGGACTGTTCTTAAGCTGTTCCTGTACTACCTGAATTGCGTACGCCTGTGCATCGGCTTCCAGCTTCTGGCTGTCTGCTGCTGCCTGTGCGGCAATAACAATCTGCTTTGCTTCTTCTTCCTTTTCCTTTGTCTTGTTTTCCATCTTCAGGGCATCCTGTGCAGCGATAACCTTGTTCTGGATAGACTGCTCAAAGGCATCATCAAAGCTTAAGTTTTCAATTGCAAATGCCTGTACGATAATACCCTTTTCAGCAAGGAGAGGTGTAAGCTCATTTTCAATCTTCTGCTGGACATCCGCACGGGACTGTACCAGCTCTTCAGCCTTTACCTTACCGATTTCGTTCTTTGTTATCTTCGCTACATTCTGTACAAGAAGCTTGGATTCAACATTCGCTATGCCCACTTCACGGATAAGATTTGAAAGCTTTGTCTTATCATAGGAGTAGTTGAGCTTCAGGCTCAGCTCCTGAACAGTCTGCGTGTCACTGGTGTATGCGTCTGTGTTTACGGAGTAGACCTGTTCACGGATGTCAACCTGCTTGATTTCTTCAATAAAAGGAATCTGGAAGTTAAGACCTGCTGTGAGATCGTCCGCTACAATCTTACCGAAGCGGTACTTCACACCGATAAAACCTTCGTTTACAATTGCAAAGCAGTTGAAAACAACTACAAGCGCAATAAAAGCAATAACTGCCACAAGTACTATCTTTCCTGCACCCTTACCGCTTTTCTTTTTGCTGTCAATAGGGTTTGTGGTAAATTTGATTTCACTCATTTTAATCTGACCTTTCTTTCTGTCTGTGTGCTGAATTTTAGTAAATTTTATTTACCGTATTTATATATTACCATATGTTTTTATTTTTGTCAATAGTTTTTAAGAAAAAAAGTAAATGAAATTTACATAAAATGATTTTCACTTAAATTTCAGCAAGCTCGGAATACTTATCCTTTACCTCTGCTGCAGGAGAAACAGGCATTTCTTCGCCGTTCTTTATCTTTCTCATAGCCTGTGTAAGCATGAGCTTGATACGATTCACCTGGTTTACTTCAGAGGCACCGGGGTCATAGTCAACGGCAATAATATTTGAATTGGGGTTTCTGCGGCGCAGCTCACCGATTACGCCCTTACCTGTTACATGGTTGGGCAGACACGCAAAGGGCTGCATACATATAATATTTGTAACACCGCTGTGGATAAGCTCAAGCATTTCAGCAGATAAGAACCAGCCTTCACCTGCGATATTACCTGTGGAAACAATGCCGTCAACAAGCTTACGCATATCGGAAATACGCATAACCTCGCCGAACTTTGTACCCTTGATAGCTTCCCAGTAAGGCTTTTCGATCCACTCGAAGAGCTGGATTGCCTTGTTGCTGAGGAAATGGCGCTTGCCGGAAACTGTAAGAAGCTCATGACGGGAGTTGGCATGGTCACAGAAGAAGTAGATGAAGCCCATTAAATCAGGAACTACCGCTTCAGCGCCTTCCGCTTCAACAAGACCTACTACGTCATTGTTTGCGATAGGATTGTACTTTACAAGGATTTCACCTACAATACCTACTCTGGGCTTTACAATATCAAGCACAGGAAGCTCGTCAAATTCCTTGATGATATTTGCAACATTCTTCTTATAACGTGAGAAGCTCAGGTGCTTGAGGTCTTCTCTGAGGTAAATATTCCACTTTTCCCAGAGCTTGTCCGCACTGCCCTTTTCTGCTTCATATGGTCTTACACGGTAAAGGCAGCGGCAAAGGATATCGCCGTAGATTACCGCCATGAACGCACGGATTGCAAGAGGAAGTGTAATCTTGAAGCCGGGCTGCTTTTCAAGGCCGTTGAAGTTGAGGGAAATAAGCGGAGTCTTCTCATAACCTGCATCAATGAGAGCCTTCTTTATCATACTGATATAGTTTGTGGCACGGCAGGCACCGCCTGTCTGGGTAATCATAAGGGCGGTATTGTCAAGATCGTATTTTCCGCTGTCAAGCGCAGCCATAAGCTGACCGATAACGAGAATGGAAGGATAGCAGGCATCATTGTTTACATACTTTAAGCCTGTATCCATGATTTTCTTGGAATAATCCTTTAAAATTACAAGGTTATAGCCTGAATAATTGAATGCGCTTTCGAGAAGCTCAAAATGATAGGGTGCCATCTGAGGAGCAAGAATTGTATAACGCTTCTTCATCTGGGGAGTGAATGTAGGCTGACGCTTATAGCCTGTGTACTCAAGCTCGGACTTATAGCCTGTGCGGTCACGTTCTTCCATTACGGAAATAAGTGAACGCAGACGGATTCTTGCAGCGCCGAGGTTGTTTACCTCGTCAATCTTGAGAACAGTATACATTCTGCCGCTTGCCTGCATGATTTCCTGAACCTCATCGGTTGTTACGGCGTCAAGACCGCAGCCGAAGCTGTTGAGCTGAACAAGCTCAAGGTTAGGATTCTTGCTTACATATCTTGCGGCACGGTAAAGTCTGTTGTGATACATCCACTGGTCAACAACACGGATGGGCTTCGGTAAATCGTTGCCTAAATCCGCTACGCAGTCCTCGGGAATTACCGCAAAGCCGTAGCCGTTTATCATTTCGGGAATACCGTGATTTATTTCGGGGTCAATGTGATAAGGACGGCCCGCAAGAACGATACCCTTCTTGTTTTCCTTTTCAAGAAGCTCTAAAACTTCCTTACCCTTTGCACGGATATCTTCCTTGAACTTCTTGTCCTCATCATAAGCCTTTGCCAGCGCTGTGCCGATTTCATCACCGCTGATGCCCAGTGGGAAGAATTCTTCCACAAGACGGCGTGCCATTGCAGCTTCGTCATAAATAGGCAGGAAGGGGTTCATAAAGCGTATCTTGCTGTCACGAAGCTCAGGAACTGAATTCTTGATAACCTCGCTGTATGTAGCAACTACGGGACAGTTATAGTGGTTGTCACCGTGATCGCCGTTCTTCATTTCGTAAGGTAATGAAGGATAGAAGATAAATTCCACACCATCATTGATAAGAGCCATGATATGACCGTGCGAAAGCTTTGCGGGATAGCATACCGACTCAGAGGGCATTGTTTCAATACCCATATCGTAAATTTCACGTGAAGACTTGGGAGAAAGCTTTACACTGTAACCAAGCTCTGTGAAGAAAGTGAACCAGAAGGGATAGTTCTCATACATACCGAGAACACGGGGGATGCCGACAACGCCACGCTTTGCTTCTTCGGCGGGAATAGGTGTATAATCAAATAATCTGTTGTACTTGTATTCGTAAAGGTTGGGAAGAGTCGCCTTTCCTGCGCCTGTTCCTGCACCTCGTTCACATCTGTTGTTTGTTATGAAACGTCTGCCGTCGCTGAACTTGCTGATAGTGAGGAGACAGTTGTTGGAGCATCTTCCGCAGCGTGCTGTGGACTTTTCAATTGTGAAGCTTTCGAGCTGTTCAAGCTTTGATACGCCTGAACCCTCGCCGTCATCTCTCTGCATAGCAATAAGCGCACTGCCGTAAGCACCCATAAGGCCCGCCTTGTCGGGACGTACAACCTCTCTGCCGCAGGTAAGTTCAAAGGCACGGAGAACAGAGTGGTTCATAAAAGTACCGCCCTGAACGATAATCTTTTCACCCATTGCCTTGGGGTCACGGATTTTGATAACCTTGAAAAGGGCATTTTTTACTACGGAATAGCTTAAACCTGCAGAAATATCAGCAACGCTTGCGCCTTCCTTCTGAGCCTGTTTTACACGGCTGTTCATAAATACGGTGCAACGTGAACCGAGGTCAACAGGGTTCTCTGCAGTAAGACCGATTTCAGCAAATTCACGGCTTGTCATACCGAGGGCATTGGCAAAGTTTTCGATAAATGAGCCGCAGCCCGAAGAGCAGGCTTCATTAAGAAGAATACTCTCGATTTCGCCGTTCTTCACACGCATGCACTTCATATCCTGACCGCCGATGTCGAGGATGAACTCAACGCCGGGGAGAATCTTTTCGGCAGCCTTATAATGCGCCATTGTTTCGATTTCACCGTAATCCACGCCGAGAGCAGCCTTGATAAGATGCTCGCCGTAGCCTGTTGCGGTGGATTTTGCAATGTATGCGCCTTCGGGAAGAAGTGAATAGATTTCCTTTAAAATGCCGATTACGGACTTTAAAGGGTCGCCCATGTTGTTATTGTAGTATGAATAGAGAATTTCGGCGTTTTCGTTGATAAGGCACGCCTTTGTTGTGGTGGAGCCTGCGTCAACGCCAAGATAGCACTTACCCTTGTGGGAAGCTAAATCTGCTGTGGGGATAATATTCTTCGCATGACGTTCGAGGAAAGCCTTTTTCTCCTCTTCATTCTTGAAAAGAGGGTCAAGACGTTCAACCTCGTGAACGGTAACCTTGCTCAGTTCAGAAATTCTCGCACGAAGGTCGGATACGCTGACTGTGCCTCTGTTATCTGCAAGAGATGCACCCGCTGCAACAAAAAGATTTGCGTCAGGCGGGAAAATAATGTCTTCATCCTTGAGCTGTAAGGTTTCGATAAAACGCTTACGCAGCTCGGAAAGATAATGGAGCGGACCGCCGAGGAAGGCAACCTTGCCACGGATAGGCTTACCGCATGCAAGTCCGCTGATTGTCTGATTTACAACAGACTGGAAAATAGAAGCCGCAACGTCGGACTTCTTTGCGCCGTCGTTCATGAGAGGCTGGATATCACTCTTGGCAAAAACGCCGCAGCGTGAAGCGATGGGATAAATCGTTTCATATTCCTTTGCCATCTCGTTAAGACCTGTGATATCCGTATTGAGAAGAGCCGCCATCTGGTCGATGAATGCACCTGTACCACCTGCACAGGTACCGTTCATTCTCTGTTCGATACCGCCTCTGAGATATGTAATCTTTGCATCCTCGCCGCCAAGCTCAATAGCTACGTCAGTTTCGGGGATAAGCGTCTCAATTGCGGTTGTACCTGCCGAAACCTCCTGGATAAAAGGAATTTCCAGCCATTTAGCCGCAGAGATACCACCTGAACCTGTAACGGCAATTGTGATTTCGTCAGCCTTTATTTCGTCAAGTCCGCCCTCAAGAACCTCTGCAAGAGTTTTCTTGATATCGGAGTAATGTCTCTGATATTTCTTATAGATAAAGTTGTTTTCGTCGTCCAGAACTGCAATTTTTACAGTTGTTGAACCGACGTCAAGACCAATATGAAGCATAAACATAATCCTTTCTACCAAAAAACTGTATAAAAACAGATATTAACATTATACTACAAACCGACTTTTTTTTCAATGGTTTTTACATATTTTTTTGTAAAACTTTCGGTTAAGATTCAAAAATACTGTTTTTTTGCTATAATTATAATAAAACACTTGTATTTTTTCAGAAAATGTTATATAATAGATGTATTATTATTTTAAATAAGAAAGGATTTAAAAACAATGGTTGTTACTAAGGATACTATTATCGGCGATATTCTCGATGAAAACGCAGAAGCTGCTGCTCCCTACTTCTTTGAAATGGGTATGCACTGCCTCGGCTGCCCTTCCGCAAGAGGCGAAACAATCGCTGAAGCCTGCGCTGTTCACGGTGCTGACGCTGATGCTCTTGTTGCAAACCTCAACAAGGCTCTCGGCAACTGATGGCTGTAAAGCTTGACCCGAGACTTCTTACCATTGCTGAAATGGTAAGAAAAGACGGAAAAATCTGCGATGTAGGCACAGACCATGCTCTCCTGCCCTGCTATCTTTTTGAGCAGGGCGCAGGAGATGTTATCGCTTCCGATGTCAACGAAGGTCCGTTGAAGGCGGCAGAAGCAACCGTAAGACAATACGGTGCGGAAAACTGCGTAAGCGTCATGAAATCCGACGGACTGCGGGATGTTCCGCCCTGCGATGATGTCATTGTTGCAGGAATGGGCGGTGAGCTTATCGCAAGAATCGTCACGGAATGTGCCTTTAAGAACGAAAACACGAATTTTATTCTCCAGCCTATGACAAAGGCTGAAATACTGCGTACAGAGCTTTATGCCAACGGATTTGAAATCACCGAAGAACGTACTGCTCAGTCCGCAGGAAAAATATATACAGTAATGCTTGTGAAATTCACAGGCAATAAACAGGAAATAAGCGATAAATTCGCCTTTTTCGGTAAGAATTCCGATGCCGCTTACGTGGATCACATTAAGGAAAAGTTGCGTAAAATGGCAAAGGGAAATGAAAAATACAACGAATTATTGTAAGGGGGAAATAACATGACAGTACGTGATATCTACAATTTTATCGACAGTATTGCACCTTTCGCAACTCAGGACAGATTTGACAACTCAGGACTTCTTGCAGGACGTATGGACAAGGAAGTCGGCAAAATCGCCGTCTGCCTTGATATCACAAACGAAATTGTTGACGAATGTGTAAAGCTGGGGACTGATCTGATTATTTCGCATCACCCCGTTATTTTTGAAAAACTCAGCTGTGTTACAGACGGTACACCCATATATGCGCTTGTCAAGAATGACATTGCCGCAATCTGTGTACATACCCCCATTGATATGGCAAAGGGCGGACTTTCCGATATTATGTATGAGCTTATGGGCTTTGGTTCACCCGCCGATGCAGAGGTTCTTCACGTTGTTGATGAAAAATCAGGCAGAGGCTACGGAAAGATTGCTCATCTCGAATTCGGAATCAGCGCACAGTACCTTGCAGAAACCGCAAAGGACGCCTTCAACTGCACAACTGTACGTTTTGTTGACGGCGGCAAGACCATAAACACTGTTGCTGTCTGCTCCGGCGGCGGAAGCGGCGAGGTTTATACAGCTCTTGACAAGGGAATTGACGCACTTATTACAGGCGATGTAAAGTGGTCTGCCTTTGTTGATGCAAAGAACGCAGGTCTTACAGTAGTTGACGCAGGTCACTACCACACCGAAACCATTATGTGCGGACATCTTTCCGACCTGCTTACCGAAAAATTCCCTGAGGCGGAAGTATTTATCCCCCTCAACAACGAAGATATCTGTCAGTACATCTGATTACATTTTAACTTAGCAGAGGTAGTTTTTTATGTCACTTGACGGTGCGTTTCTTCACGGTGCTATGACAGAAATGCTGGACAGAAAGCTTATCGGCGGACGGGTCGATAAAATTCACCAGCCTTCACGTGAGGAAATCATTGTAACAATAAGAACTTTCGGCGGTGCTGAAAAAATTCTCTTTTCCGCAAATTCCGCCTGTGCACGTGTCAATCTGACCGATACAACTCCCGAAAATCCCAAGCAGCCTCCCGTTTTATGTATGCTGTTCAGAAAGTTCCTTTCAGGAGGAAGACTTACAGCAATACACCAGGACGGACTTGAACGTATCATAAACTTTGATTTTGAATGCACAAACGAAATCGGCGATACAGTTCACAACAGACTTGTGGCGGAAATAATGGGAAAGCACAGCAACATCATCCTCCTCACGGAGAAAAGTGACGGCTGGCGTGTGGTTGACAGCGTGAAGCGTATCACCGACGATATTTCATCGGTAAGACGCATTTTACCGAATATTCTTTATGAATTACCTCCCAGAGAGGAAAAAATAAATTTTCTTGACTATGATTTCGGTGATTTCCGAGTCAGACTCTCGGAATATTCCGAGCAAAGAATTGCAAAGGCTCTCCCGATGATAATCGAGGGCATCTCCCCTATTTTCGCAAGAGAATGTGCTTACAGCTGTACCAAGAATGTTGATGCGGTTGTGAATACTCTCACGGAAGATCAGTGGGACAAGCTTGTGTTTTTTATCAAGAAAAGCCGTGATATCCTTAAGGAAAGAAGCGGCTGTACGGTTGTGACCGACAAATACGGAAAGCCTAAGGATTTCTGCTTTATTCCCGTGGCTCAGTATGGTGCGGAAATGACTGAAAGTCACTTTGACAGCCCCAACGCTCTGCTTGATAAATTCTACGGCAGCAGAGCCGATGCAGACAGAATCAAACAGCGTTCAGGCGACCTTATGAAGACAATCCTCAATATCTATGAACGTATTTCCCGTAAGCTTGAAGCACAAAAGCAGGAGCTTGCAGAATGTGCGGACAGAGAGGACTACCGTGTCTGCGGTGATCTTCTCAGCACTAACATCTACCGCATGGAAAGAGGCATGAACGAGATTGAGGTTGACGACTTTGTAAACGGCGGCAAACGGGTCATTAAGCTGGATATAAGGCTTACACCTTCCCAGAACGCACAGAAATACTATGCGGAATACAGAAAGCTGGATACCGCTGAAAAAATGCTTACCAAGCTTATTGAACAGGGCGAAAAGGAGCTTGTCTACATTGACAGTGTATTTGATGCCGCAAGTCGTATCGGAAGCGGCACAGGCAGTGATGCCGAGCTTTCCGAAATAAAGCGTGAGCTTCAGGAAACAGGCTATATGCGTCAGTCAAAGGACGATAAGCGCAAGAACGAAAAGCCCCTTCCTCCCCTTAAATTCCGTTCAACAGACGGATTCGATATTCTGGTGGGAAGAAACAACTACCAGAACGATAAGCTTACCTTAAAGACAGCAAACGGCAACGATATGTGGCTTCATACGCAGAATATCGCAGGCTCGCATACAATAATCGTGGCAGACGGTAAGGAAATACCCGATAACACGATAGTTGAAGCGGCCACCCTTGCAGCTTACTGCTCAAAAGCACGCAACGGCACAAAAATTCCTGTGGATTATACGAAGGTCCGCTTTGTAAAGAAGCCTAACGGTGCAAAACCCGGTATGGTTATATTTACGAATAATAAAACCATTCTTGTAAATCCCGACGAGGAGCTTTACGAAAGGCTGAAAGTAAAATGAGTGAAAGATACTGTCCGAAATGTGACACTGTCTTCTATAACGGACAGCGTTTATGTCCCGACTGCGGAACTCAGATGCAGGAACATAACTCAACGGAAATGTACTGCCCTGAATGCAAGAATATGTTTTATAACGGACAGAAGAACTGTCCCGACTGCGGTGCCGTGATGAACAAGCCTTCATCTGTTGAAAAAGCTGCTTTTGAAAAGAAAATGCAGGGCAGTATGGAAACCGAAACAGAATATGAGGAGAAAAACGGAAAAATCGAAGTGTGGCACATTATTGCTGCCATTGCAGTTGCTGTTATAGGTATTCTGACAGCTGTTTCGGCAAAAAGTGCAGGCTTTATTCCGCTTATTATCAATTTGCTTTGTGCATTGCACGTACTTTTCCCCGCTATAATGATTAAACGGGCTTTAAAAGGTGCTGTGCGGTCAAATCCGACCGTTGCAAATGTTGTAAGAATCGGTGCTGTTTTAATTGCGGTATTTGTTGACGCAATCCATTTTATTTAATAAATTATTTTCCAATAATAAAAGAAAGGATTTTCAAAATGAAGAAAGAACTGGCAAAAACCTATGCGCCTAAAGAATTTGAAGAGCGCATATACAAGAACTGGGAGGAAAAGAAGTATTTCCACGCTGAGCGTGACCCCCAGAAGACTCCCTATACCATCGTAATCCCCCCGCCCAACATCACAGGTCAGCTCCACATGGGACATGCCCTCGACAACACCTTACAGGATATCATTATCCGTACAAAGCGTATGCAGGGCTATGCAGCATTATGGCTCCCCGGTACCGACCACGCTTCTATTGCAACAGAAGCAAAAATTGTTGCTGCTATGAAGGAAGACGGTGTAACAAAGGACGATATCGGCCGTGACGGCTTCCTGGAGCGAGCATGGGAATGGAAGAGAGTTTACGGCGGACGTATCGTTGAACAGCTCAAGAAGCTTGGTTCATCCTGCGACTGGGACAGAGAGAGATTTACACTTGACGACGGCTGCTCCAAGGCTGTTCAGAAGGTATTTATTGACCTTTACAAGAAGGGTCTTATCTACCACGGTGAAAGAATCATCAACTGGTGCCCCAACTGTAAGACATCTATTTCCGATATTGAATGTGAATACGAAGAACAGGCAGGCTATTTCTGGCATATCAACTATCCTTTAGCTGACGGAAGCGGCTTTGTTCAGATTGCTACAACACGTCCCGAAACTCTCCTCGGCGATACCGCTGTTGCTGTTCACCCCAAGGATGAACGCTACAAGAACATTGTCGGCAAGATGGTAAAGCTTCCTCTCACAGACAGAGAAATTCCTGTTGTTGCTGACGAATATGTTGAAATGGACTTCGGCACAGGCGTAGTTAAAATTACTCCTGCACATGACCCTAACGACTACGAAGTAGGTCTTCGCCACAACTTACCCGTACTTAACGTAATGAACGACGACGCTACCATCAATAAGGAATACGGCGGAAAGTACGCAGGCATGGACAGATATGAAGCAAGAAAGGCTATGGTTGCTGACCTTGAAGAACTCGGTCTTCTTGTAAAGGTTGAAGAACACGTTCATAACGTAGGTACCTGCCAGCGCTGCCACACTGTTGTTGAACCCAAGTGCTCAAAGCAGTGGTTCGTAAAGATGAAGGAGCTTGCCCAGCCTGCTATTGACATCGTAAAGAGCGGCGAACTCAAGTATGTTCCTCAGCGTTTTGAAAACGGCTATCTCCACTGGATGGAAAATATCCGTGACTGGTGTATCTCCCGTCAGTTATGGTGGGGTCACAGAATTCCCGCTTACTACTGCGAAAACGAAGATTGCGGCTATGAGGAAATCAATGAAAACGGCATTTCCGTATGCCCCAAGTGCGGTGCAAAGATGAAGCAGGATGATGACACCCTCGATACATGGTTCAGCTCTGCTCTCTGGCCCTTCTCCACTCTCGGCTGGCCCGAAGATACAGAAGACTTAAAGTACTTCTACCCCACAAATACACTTGTAACAGGTTATGACATCATTCCTTTCTGGGTTGCAAGAATGATTTTCTCAGGTCTTGAACATACAGGCGTAAAGCCCTTTGACCACGTTCTTATTCACGGTCTTGTACGTGACGAGCTGGGTCGCAAGATGAGCAAGTCCCTCGGTAACGGTGTTGATCCTCTTGAGGTTATTGACCAGTACGGTGCTGACGCCCTCAGACTCACTCTTGTAACAGGCAACAGCCCCGGAAACGATATGCGTTGGACAGATACAAAGGTAACTGC
>JAGALB010000026.1 GCA_017625405.1 Ruminiclostridium sp.
CAATGACGGTTTAAGCGTTTTGCCAAGATATTTTGCGGCAATTGAGGAGGTAGTTCCGCCGCAGATAATATGCTTGCCCTCCTTGGAAAAGAAAAGGGACATCATTCTGTCGCAGTCGCTTCTGTTGGACGGCGGACCGAACAGCATATTCATCGGCTCTCTCTTTCGGATTTTAACAATGCAAGCGGTGGCGTCATCACCCGGACGGTTGCCGTAAAGCTTGTTGCATTCGTCAACAAGTATTGTAGAAAGGGTTTTTGCTGTGTAGCCGCAATGGGATATTGTTTCCATAAATGCTGCGATATCCTCTTGCTTCCAGCCGAAATTAAAGGCCGTGCCTATTCCTGCATGAGGACACCCATCGCTCATCGCTATAAATATATCATTTTCACAAAGTTTGACAGTTGATTTGTAAATCCGCTTTCCGTCAATGTTCATTTCGGTTTTCGGGTAGTCACAGCTTACGTTGTCACGGATAAGAATAACATGAGGGTTGTCATACTGAATTATTTCAGCGGTTTCGTTATCCTTAATGTGCATAATCGTAAAGGTTGAATATGCAACGCCTCTTACCGAACATACGGGAAGGGTAGCGGCAATGGTACTTACACATTCTTCAAGAGGAAGTCCTGCCGCCATCATTGTAGAGATGATTTTTGATGTAAGAGTGGAAAGTATGCTCGCCTTTACACCGCTTCCCAGACCATCGGCAAGAACGATAACGGTTGAATTTTCATTCTGTTCGACAATATCAACGTGGTCACCGCAAAGTTCCTCGCCGTAATGATATATGCTTTTATAGCCAATATCTGCACATAAATTATTCATCGGAAATCGACTCCTTTAGCTTGGAAAGAGCAATCTTTGTTTCGGCAGCAGTTTCGCCGAGAAGAGAAGCAATTTCCTGAACAATTCTCATCTGCTTTTCAACTACCTTGTCCGCAACCTCAACTGTCTGACGGTCAAGATTTTCCTTTCGTTCCTTTGCTTTTTGTTCTGTAGTCACATCACGCAGGATACCAATCAGCAGGTGGGAATCCTTATCGTGAACAATAGTCTGCTCAACATATCGGTTATATTCAGCAAGGTAAACACGCTGGTTACGGATTTCCTCACCCCTGTTAAGCACATTCATAAACGCTGTCGGGTCAAGAATACGGATAAGCTGGTCGCCGAGAATATCGGAAGCGTTTCGTATATTCATAATTGCTCTTGCAGCGTCGTTAATCTGCTGAACTTCAAAATTTTCATTGAGAACGATAAGACCGTTTGGTGTGTTCTTTACAATTGTATCGGAAAAGCTTTCAGCCTTATCCTTCAGGAATGGCAGACACATAGAATATTCAGCCTTACCCTGACAAATTGCAATCGCTTTATCACGGCAGGTGTTGTAGCCGCAGGAACCGCAGTTAAGTTGGTCGGTTTCTTTAACTTTTCCCATCTGGCGAAGAACGTTGCTGATTTCAATTTCCGATGGCTGCTGGAGTCTGTGTTCGATAAATGTAAAGTTCTTATGCATTTCATCAATTTCGGGCTGAATAACATCGAAATCCTCAGCACCTGCATAATTTGCAACGGCAACATAATCCCTGATAGGTGAACGGTGGTATTTTTCCATAACAGGACCGCCGATACAGCTTCCTGTACAGGATGACATCTCAATAAAGCATTTGTGTATTTTTCCGCTTTCTATATCACGCAATGCTGCCATACAATTTTCAACACCGTCAATCGCCATATATGTATAGCCGTTTATGCTCTGCTCCATTGTTTTGAGAATACCGCCCGTTGTAGGGAAGAAGCGTGTTCGGCTGTTTCTGGTTGTATCAATTTCCTGTTTAAGCTCAATGCATTCGCTTTTCAGCCATTCGGTAAGCTCCTCGAAAGTTAGCACGGCGTCAACAATTCCTTCGTAATATTCAGCCTCGTCCTTTTTTGCAACGCAGGGACCGATAAATACTGTCTTTGCATTCGGAATTCTCTTTTTTATATCTGCACAATGAGCCTGCATCGGTGAAACAACGTCGGCAAGATATTTAAGCTCTGAAGGGAAATACTTCTGAATAAGAAGATTTACCGAGTGACAACAGGAAGAAATGAGAATATCCCTGTCCTCTTCACGAAGGATTCGCTCATATTCGTTTTTTACAATTGCCGCACCGATTGCGGTTTCCTCAACATCATAAAAGCCGAGTTTCTGCAAAGCCTCACGCATTGAGTTGATTCCCACGCCGTCATAATTTGCAATGAAAGACGGTGCAAGACTGACAACAACAGGACTTCCGCTCTGAATAAGCACCTTTGTCTTTTCAACCTCACCTGCAATTTCCTTTGCGTTCTGTGGACAGACTACAAAACATTGACCGCATAATATGCACTCATTTCCGATAATATGTGCCTGATTTCCCGAAAATCGAATAGACTTGACGGGACAATGACGGATACATTTATAGCAGTTTTTACAGTTGGATTTCTTAAGAGTAAGCCAGTTAGACATAATTTAATTCTTCCCTTCGTCTTGGAAAACCTTTAATACCTTTTCGGTAAAGAACTCTTTGAAATTTTCACGGGTGACTCCTGTGTGAATGTCATCATCTATCTGAACAGTAACGCCTATTCGGTTGCATTTTCCTATACAGAAGCTTCCCGCAAGTGTGATTTCTCCTTCAAGACCGTGCTCCTGAATTGTATTCTGAAAAAGCTCCACGATGTCCGCAGAGCCTTTCAGGTGACAGGAGCTGCCTACGCAGACCTGTATTATCATAATTTTGCCTTGACCTCTTTCTCAAAGAAGTCTGTTACTGTATCAGGTGTTACAGAGAAGAATGCGTCATCAACAGTAACACATACACCCTGCTGACATTTTCCCATACAGAATGTTCCGCCCAGATCAACCTTATCTCCGAGATGGTTCTCAGCGATAAGATACTGAAGCTGTTCTACGACACTTCTTGAACCTTTGATGTGGCAGGAGCTGCCTATACAAACTGTTACTTTCATTATTTAATCCCCCCTATTATTCGTAATCAACAACATCTACCCAGCTAAGCAGGAATTCTCTTTCCTTTTCGTTGCCCTTTACGGACTGGGAAGCCGCTACGATAGGCATCCATTTCTGAACGTACTGCTTTGCTGTATTGCTCTTTTCACAGAACAGGTCAAGATATTTGTGAGCGCCTGTAATGTCACCGTTGAGCCAGAAAAGAAGATAAGTTCTTGCAGCGTCAGCGGAAGCGTTTCCTTGTGTTGCGTGCGCCCAGTCAAGAATAAAAGGTGTACCGTCTTCTGTGATTATGATATTGGAAGGGTTAAGATCGCCGTGGCAGACCTTGTTGTGCTTAGGCATACTATCAAGACGTGTGTGAAGGTCATATCTTGTTGTAGCGTCAAGCTCACAAGCACTGATTTTACGATTCATTTTATCCTTGAGCTTGTTAAGAAGAGGACATGTCTTTGAGTTGATTTCAAGCTGTACATCAACAAGAGTTTCAATATACTTATCCTTGTTATCAGGGTCTTCATCCATAAGCTGTGCAAGAGTTTTTCCCTTGATAAATTCGGAAACAATTGTCCACTTGCCGTCAACCATAGTTACTTCAAGAATTTTAGGGATATTGAGTCCTGTTTCTTCAATACGGGACTGATTGAGTGCTTCGTTAAGTACATCAGCCTTAGAGTAATCGGCATTGAATACCTTAACACAGGTGTCGCCGTCACGATAGATAGTCTTATTGTTTCTTACTGCAATTACTCTGTCAAGTTTCATATTCTTATTCCCCTTTCCTTACGCTCTGTTGCTCTTCTTGCCCTTGTTGTAAACTGCTTTTACAGCGTCAGCCTTAATGTTTCCTGCGATTTCCTTTGCAGGCATTTCAGCTTCAACAAAGTGCTTTCCGTAGTACGCGTTGAGGTACATCTGCTTGATTTCGCTCATAAGCGGATATCTTGGGTTTGCACCTGTGCACTGGTCGTCAAATGCCTGTTCAGTCATTTCATCAAGATTGTCAAGGAATGCCTTTTCGTCAATGCCGTAATCCTTGATAGTATCCTTAATGCCGACCTTTGCCTTGAGTTTGTTTATAGCCTTGATAAGATTTTCAAGCTTTTCTTCATCTGTATTGCCGCCGAGGTTAAGGCAGTCAGCGATTTCAGCGTAACGTGCAAGTGTATGAGGGTGGTCGTACTGGGAGAATGTACCCATCTTCGCAGGTGCTTCAGCAGCGTTGAAACGGAGAACCTCTTCAATCATAAGTGCGTTTGCAACACCGTGTGGGAGGTGGTGGAATGCACCGAGCTTATGTGCCATTGAGTGACATACACCGAGGAATGCGTTTGCGAATGCCATACCTGCCATTGTAGCAGCGTTAGCCATCTTTTCACGAGCCTCAACGTCTGTCTGACCGTTTTCGTATGCACGTGGGAGGTATTCGAAAATTGTCTGGAGAGCCTGTTTTGCAAGACCGTCTGTATAGTCGGTTGCAAGCATTGCTGCATAAGCTTCAACAGCGTGTGTTACTGCGTCGATACCTGAAGCAGCTGTAAGACCCTTCGGAGCAGACATATGGAAATCAGTATCAATAATAGCCATATCAGGGAGAAGCTCGTAGTCAGCAAGAGGATATTTTACACCGCTCTTTTCGTCTGTGATAACTGCGAAAGGTGTAACCTCGGAGCCTGTACCTGCTGATGTAGGAACTGCAATGAAATATGCCTTTTCACCCATCTTAGGGAATGTATAAACTCTCTTTCTGATGTCGATGAAACGCATTGCCATATCCATAAAGTCAGCCTCAGGATGTTCGTAAAGCACCCACATGATCTTAGCTGCGTCCATTGCAGAACCGCCGCCGAGAGCGATAATTGTATCAGGCTGGAATGCTGTCATCTGTGCAGCACCTTCCTTGGCGGAAGCAAGTGTCGGGTCAGGCTCAACATTGAAGAAGGTTGTATGTACAATGCCCATTTCGTCAAGCTTGTCTGTGATAGGCTTTGTGTAGCCGTTCTGATAAAGGAAGGAGTCTGTTACAATAAAGGCTCTCTTCTTGCCCATAACATTCTTAAGTTCATCAAGGGCAACAGGTAGACAGCCCTTCTTGATATAAATCTTTTCAGGTGCACGGAACCAAAGCATATTTTCCCTTCTTTCAGCTACTGTTTTAATATTGATAAGGTGCTTGACACCAACGTTTTCACTTACAGAGTTTCCGCCCCATGAGCCGCAGCCAAGTGTAAGGGAAGGAGCAAGCTTGAAGTTATAAAGGTCACCGATACCGCCGTGGGAAGAAGGTGTATTGATAAGAATACGGCAGGTTTTCATTCTTTCGCCGAACTTAGCAATCTTTTCAGTTTCGGTTACTTCGTTGAGATATACAGAAGATGTATGACCGTAACCACCATCAGCAACAAGCTGTTCAGCCTTGCTGAGTGCGTCCTCAAAATCCTTTGCCTTGTACATAGCAAGTACTGGAGAGAGTTTTTCGTGAGCGAATTCTTCGGTAAGCTCAACGCTCTCAACCTCACCGATGAGGATTTTTGTGCCAGCAGGAACGTCAACGCCTGCAAGTGCAGCAATCTTTGCGGCAGGCTGACCAACAATCTTTGCATTGAGTGCACCGTTGATGATGATAGTCTTTCTTACCTTTTCTGTTTCATCAGGTGTAAGGAAGTAGCAGCCTCTTGCGGCAAATTCATTCTTAACTGTATCATAAATATTTTCGAGTACGATTACCGACTGCTCGGAAGCACAAATCATACCATTGTCAAATGTCTTGGAGTGAATGATTGAGCTTACTGCAAGAAGAATATCGGCACTGTCATCGATAATAGCAGGAGTATTGCCTGCACCTACGCCAAGAGCAGGCTTACCGCTGGAGTAAGCAGCCTTAACCATTCCGGGACCGCCTGTTGCAAGAATGATATCTGCTTCCTTCATTACTGTATTTGTCATATCGAGAGAAGGAACATCTATCCAATCAATAATTCCTTCAGGTGCACCTGCGGCTACAGCTGCTTCAAGCACGAGCTTTGCAGCGGCAATAGTACAGTTTTTTGCTCTCGGATGAGGAGAAATAATAATTGCGTTTCTTGTTTTAAGTGCAATAAGACATTTGAAAATTGCAGTAGAGGTTGGGTTTGTTGTAGGAATAACAGCTGCGATTACACCGATTGGATCAGCAATCTTTTTGATGCCGAATGCCTTATCCTCTTCAATAACTCCACAGGTCTTAGTGTCCTTGTATGCGTTGTAAATATATTCGGAAGCGTAATTGTTCTTGATAACCTTATCTTCAACAATACCCATTCCTGTTTCTTCGACCGCAAGCTTTGCAAGAGGAATTCTCGCCTTGTTTGCAGCGGAAGCAGCAGCAAGGAAAATTTTATCTACCTGTTCCTGAGTGTAGGTTGCAAAAACCTTCTGTGCTTCTTTCGTGCGGTTGATAGCTTCTTCAAGCTTTTCAACGCTGTCCACAATTTCATAAGCCTTATTCTCCATAATTATCCTCCTAATAAAGATATTAAATGTATCGGACTTGCGTTTGATTTCCGACTTCGTTAATATTATAACAAACTTTTTTTGTTTTGTAAAATATAAGATTATTATATGGGGGTTATCAAAATTGATATGGTTTACAAATGACGTAAACAAAAGAAAAAAGCTCCGATTATATCAAGTCGGAGCTTTAAAATGCTTTATTTAAGATTTCTGCGTCGTGACAAGCATAATTCAGTTATGAATTTCTTGTCAAGCTCGGTCAGCTTATATCCATTTTTATATATCAGGATATCCTTGTAAATTTTCGTATTGCTTTCACATTTACGCTGAACAAGGTTATACTTTTCAAGAACATCTTCAGGTGCAGGAGAAACC